>JBBSQN010000215.1:0-6595 GCA_038257875.1 Mycobacteriales bacterium | reverse complement strand
ACAACACCCGCCCCCCGTCGGCGATGCACACCGCGGTGTCCACCAGCACCCGACCGCGGTCGTGCAGCGGGGTGAACCCCTGCCGGGACAGCGCCTTGGAGAGGGCCCCGGTCAACCCGGTCCCGTCCGCGAGCAGCCGCAGCACCGCCGAACCGGCATGCGACACGACACCGTGCCCGGCCACTTCCACCGTCAGATCCTTCGACCACGCGTTAAGCTCCACCTGAAAAGTGCTCCTCGAACTGTCCGAATGCGGTCATCGACAGCCACATTCTCCCAGCTCGGGAGCACTTTTCACTGTCACGACACGCCGACCATCAAGATCTCGATGAATTCTCAGGGCTGATCCAGCGGGCCACACTCGATGGCAGCGGTGAGATCGTCCTGACCGACCAGGTCATCGAAGACCTGGCGCCCAACGACCCGGCTGACGTGCACCTGCCCGCTCGCGCCGAGGTGGCCGTCGAGATCCACGCCGGGTCGCTGGAGGCGCTGGAGCGCGGCCGGTTCGCGTTGACGGTGACCGGGACCCCACGGCCCGGCAGCAGCATGGCCGGTCGCCACACCCACCTGCTGCCGGAGGAGGGCCGGGATCTGATCGCTGAGGCCTTCACCGCAGCCGGGCCGGACGCGGTCGCCGCCCAGCTGTCCTTCGCCCCGCGCAAGCGGCGCAACGAGAACGTCGCCCGCACCGCGCAACTGCTGCCGCAGGTGATACCCGTGGCCGAGCGCCATGAACCGGACGAGCACCTGATCCCGCTGGCAGATCTCGCAGTCACTGCGGACGACCGCCGGTTCTACCTCATCCAGATGTCCACCGGCCGGTGCGTCGAGCCGCGCGTCACCCACGCCCTGGAGGCCGGGGTCCACACCCCGCCGCTCGCGAGGTTCCTCGCCGAGATCACGATCGCCCGGTCCGCGGTCTACAAGGCGTTCCACTTCGGCGCCGCCGCCAGGCTCCCCTACCTGCCCCGGGTCCGATACCGACGAACCACGCTTTCCCCAGCGCGGTGGCTGCTCACCGCCCGCGAGCTACCCGGCCGCAGCGCCTCGACGACCGAGTGGGAGTCCGGGTTGGACTCCTGGCGGATCAGGTGGCGCGTTCCCGAGCGCGTCGCCATGGTCGACCACGACCGGCGGCAACCGGTGGATCTCGGTCACCGGCTTCACCGGCTCCTGCTGCGCACCCGCTTGGAGCGCGCCGGGAGCCTTGAGCTGCGCGAGACATCGGCCCCGGAAGACCTCGCCTGGCTGGGCCGCGCCCACGAAGTGCTCATACCCCTGGTGCTGGACGCCACCACCGCCGCGGCCCCCTTGTCGATCACCGGCCCGCCGCGTGCCGTCGCGGGCGACGCCGGACACCTGCCGGGCAACTCCACGATCTTGTATGCACAGATCCACGGGCATCCGGGACGCTTCAACGAGATCCTGACCGAGCGCCTGCCAGGCTTGATCGACGCCTTCGGTGACGACGCGCCGCGCTGGTGGTTCCGCCGCCATCGCGAGATGAGGCGCCCCGAAGTCGACCAGTACCTCGGCGTGTACCTGCGCCTGCCCGAGCCGTCACTGTACGGCTCGGCGGCCGAACGGGTCGCCGAGTGTTCGGACAGGCTGCGCCGAGATCGCCTGCTGTCGCACCTCACACTCGCCACCCACGAACCCCAGTCGGGGCGCTACGGCCACGGCGCAGCGCTGGACCGCGCGCAGGACGTCTTCGCCTCCGACTCGGCCGCGGCCGTCGCCCAGATCACCATGGCCGTCCGAGCTGGGGTGCATCGCCAAGCCCTTGCCGCCGCCAGTCTGGTTGACCTGGCTGCGAGCTTCGCCGGGTCCGCCCAAATGGGCCTGAACTGGCTGGTCCGCGAACTTCCCCAAGAACACGGACGGCTGGAGCCAGCATTGCGTGAGCAGGCGCTGGAACTGGCTGACCCGTACGGCAGGCAGACGAGGTTGCGGTCCCTGTCCTGCGGAGGGGACGTCGTGGCCGCGTGGCGGACACGCGCGGTCGCGTTGGCCGCCTACGGAGAACACCTGGCCGAGGAATGTGACCAGCTGAAGGTCCTGCGATCGCTACTGCATCTGCATCACATTCGCGCCGTCGGCGTCGATCTGGACCTTGAGCGTGTCACCGTTCGGCTCGCGCGAGCCTGCGCGCTGTGTCGTACCGCCAGCCGCGAGGAGCTATGAGTGGCCGTATCAACGATCTCCACGGCCGACCTCGCGGAGGCCGCCGAGCGCTACGCCGCGCATCTGGCGCTGCCCGGACCCCCACCCGATGACGAACTCTGGGCTCCACAGTCCCTCACGAAGGGTGCCGCCGGGATCGCCCTGCTGCACATCGAACGTGCCCACGCTGGTTGCGGGACGTGGCAGCAGGCCCATATCTGGATCATGAGCGCGGTGGCCGGCCAGATCAGCGCCACGGACACCACCGGCCTGTACCTCGGTGCGCCGGCGATCACGCTCATGTTGGACGCCGCAGCGGGCACCACCGGGCGCTACCGCGACGCCCTCACGGACGTCGATGGATATGTGGCCGCGCTCGCGCACCGCCGCGTCGAGGCCGCGATGGTGCGCATCGGGGCAGGTGAGCTCCCGGGGTTCCGCGAGTACGACGTCTTCTTCGGATTGAGCGGGATCGGCGCGCTGCTGCTGCGCCGTGACCCTGGTGGCAGCGCGATGGAGCGGATCCTCGACTATCTCGTCGCGCTTTCCCAGCCGCTTCGGGTCGATGGCCAGGTACTGCCCGGCTGGTGGGTCGGCCACGATCCGCACCGCCGGTTCTCCGCTGCCTACCGGGGCGGCCACGGCAACCTGGGGATTGCCCACGGGATCGCTGGGCCGCTGGCACTGCTGAGCCTGGCGATGCGGCGCGGGATCACTGTGGGCGGACAGCTGGAGGCGATCACCAGCATCTGCGAGTGGCTCGACGCTTGGCGGCAGGAGTGCGAGGCCGGAGCATGGTGGCCGGAATGGATCACCATGACAGACCTGCGCACCGGCCGGGCAAGCCAACCTGGTCCGGCTCGCCCCAGCTGGTGCTACGGCACGCCCGGGATTGCCCGCGCCGGACAGCTGGCCGGCATCGCCACCGGCGATGGGTACCGCCAGCGCATGTACGAAGAGGCACTGGTCCGCTGCCTGGACGACCCTGCACAGCAAGCCCGGATCACCGACGGCGGGCTGTGCCACGGCTGGGCTGGGATGTATCAGACCGTGTGGCGCACCGTCCATGACGCCGGAACCCCGGCGCTCGCCGCCCACCTACCGCGCCTGGCCGAGAACCTGGGCCGCCGAGCCCACCCCTGCACAGCGGCCGGACCTGGACTCCTGGACGGCGCAGCGGGAACAGCCCTCGCCCTGCACACCGCCGCGCACAACGTCGCGCCGATCGCCGGATGGGACGCATGCCTGCTGATCGACTAACCATCCCAGCCGCAGGAGAAGGAAGCGGCACGGTGAGCGAATCTGCCGTCGCACAGAACACCGAGCGCGCCGTTCTGAAGGTCTTGACCGGGACGCCACTGATGGACGCCGCCATCGCAGAGGGGATGGAACCGGCGGATCTGGCCGAGGCCGTCGAGGTCTACCGGCGGGCCGGACGGCAAGCCCTCGAACAACAGACAGCCTCGGACTGGTGGCAGCTCTACATCCAGTTCACCGACTGGAACATCGCCGAACGGGCCGCCGCCGACCACCTTGCACCGTTGCTGCGGCGTGCCGAGGAAGACGGTGTCGTCGCCGCATGGTGGTTCATGCGTAAACACCCCTGCTGGAGGCTGCGGCTACAGCCAGGACCGGCCGGGCGCACGGTGAATGCTCGCCTCGGCGCGGCGTTCGATGAGCTCGCCGCCGCCGGCCGGATCGCAGGGTGGTGGCCCGGCGTCTACGAGGCGGAGACAGCAGCGTTCGGCGGCGATGCAGGCATGGACCTCGCCCACAACTTGTTCTGCGAAGACAGCCGCGCCGTCGTGAATCTGATCAGCGACGGCGGACTCGGACTCGGCCGCCGCGAGCTGTCGCTGCTGCTGTGCAGCATCCTGATGCGCGCCGCCGGACTGGAATGGTACGAACAAGGCGACGTCTGGCACCGAGTCGCTCTGGAACGACGCCTGCCCGCCGACGTCCCGACCTCGAAGCTGACCGCGATGGCCGACGACCTCAAGCAGCTGATGCTCGCCGACATCACGCCGGACGGGCCGCTGCTGGGAACGAATGGCCCCCTGGCCTCCGCCGCCGGGTGGGCCGACGCCTTCAGCCGGGCTGGCCGGGCCCTGGGAGCCGCGGCCCGCGCAGGAACACTGCAGCGGGGTCTCCGCGACATCCTGAGCTATCAGGTGATCTTCCACTGGAACCGCCTCGGACTACCCGTCCGGACGCAGAGCATCCTCACCCGGGCGGCACGCGCTGCCATCCTGGACCTCCCCGTCGCACCGATTAGCGCTCGGCCAGCGGATCGACGAGTACCCGCCACGGCACAACGGGTGCGTCCCACAGCAGCGGCCGAGGCCGCCGCGGACCGGGCGATGGCTAGGTTCCCGCTGGTGCTCCAGGGCCGCCGTCGCTGTGCCGACCTGGACACACGGGTGCACGAAGTGCGCGAGTTCGCAGACTCCTGCCATAAGCCAGCCTCACCAGAAGACCGGATCGACCGGACCTGCACCGCCTGGAACCTCTCGGCGCTGATCGCCGCCGACTGCGGTATGCCCGCCCTCGCAGTCGAACTGTGCGAACGACAGTTCCAGATCTTCCAAGCCGCGTGGCCCGTATCTGGACGCACGGCCATCGCCTCGCTCCAGCCGCTGGTGAACCTCGCCCGCCTCACCGGCCGGGCTGGCGACCAATGCCAGGGAGATGAGGTAGTTCGCGGAGCGGCGGACCTCTCGTGGTGATCTTCGGGTTGTGTACGGAGGGTGATAGCGGTTGGGGGGCATGGTGGTGGCCCGGCTGTCTGGCCGGGTGCGCCGGGTTCCGCGCCGGGGGTGGTTGCTGCTGTGATCGAGGGTCGGGACGATGGTGCGGGGGTCAGGCCGTGGTGCCGCAGACGTGCACGTGGGCGGGTGCGGTGCGGGTGGTGATGCCGGGTGGTGCGTGGGAGAACGCCTGCCTGGTTTTGGTCTTGCGGTGGCGGTGGCGGTGGCGGTCGGTGGTGACGCGGGCGGTGGCGATCACGGCCAGGGCGTGGTGGTGGGCGGCGGCCCGGGTGGGTGCGGGCAGCGAGGCGGTGGCGGTGCCGGCCCGGACGGTGCTGATCAGGGTGCGGCGGGCGGTGGTGAACGACAGCTGCCGGGCCGCGACGTCCTGACCGGTGCGGGGGCCTTTGCGGAAGGGTGTGGCGATGGCGGCGGCGGAGCGGGTGGCGGCGTGGACGAGCTCGGTGGCGACGATCCAGGCGGCGTGCTCCTGGCGGATCAGGTCCGGGCTGTGTGAGCGCAGGATCGCCCCGGTCCCCGGGCCGGCGTCGTGGATGGTGGACTTGGCCTCCCGCAGGGCGGTCTCGGAGCCGTCCCAGCGCCACCGGTAGGCCTGGGCCAACTGGTGGGCGGGGTGGGTGTGGTGGTCGAGCAGGTCGGTGACCAGGCAGAACAGCTCGGGTGTGGTCGCCCCGTCGATGTCGATGTGGTATTCGATGACCCGCATGGTCAGGGTGATCCCGCCGCCGGACAGGCGGGCCGGGTAGGACCCGTCCTCGGCGAAGGCGCCGATGCGGGGCAGTCGGATGTCGGACTTGACGCGGATCAGGACGTGGGTGCCGGTGGCGAGCATCGCCGCGATCCGCGCCACGCCGGGGAAGTTCCGATCCATGATCCACAACCGGTCGGGCCCGAACACCTGCGGCTGCTCGGCCGGCATCCGGTCCAGCAGTGCCTGTTCGGCCTCGGCCTTGTCCCCACCGGCCGGGCCACACACCACGCCCAGGGTGGCCCGGGTGAACGCGTCGGAGGCGTGCAGGTGGCGGATCTGCGGGTAGCCGGTCTCGGCCGCCCCGGCGGTGCCGAACGCGGCCCGGTTGGCCGCCGTGTCGGGCATCCGGGTCACCGTGCCGTCGATCGCCCCCAGCCGCAGCCCGCCGCCCACCTCGACCCGGGGTAGAGCCTGGTCACGATGCTCGGCCCCGACCGCGGCCGGCAGCTCCCGCTGCAGCTGCTGCAGCGGCGCCGGGCCGATCGCGGTCCGCCAGGTCGACAGCACCGTGCCCGACGGCACCGTGTGCGCCCGCTGCCACGGCACCTCGACCAGGTCCCCCAGCAGCGTGGTGAGTACCTCGCGGTGGTCGGCGTCGGGCATCAAGGTCATCAGCAGCACCGCCCGGATCGTGCACGCCACGCTCATCTCCCGCCGCGCCACGGCCTTGATCTTCCCGGTCGGCCCGACCCCGGCGGCGATCCGCTCGATCGTCCCCGGCCCGCAACGAAGGTCGAGTTCCCGCTCCGCGGCCCCGAGCCGGGCATGATCTGATCTGCCCCGCGGTTTTCGGACCGCCTGATTTGTTTATTCTACGCTGTGCCCTGCGTGTCCGTCCACTCGTCGAGGATCTCTTGTGGCGTCTTATAGCCGAGACCCGAGTGAAGCCTACGGAGATTGTACCACAATT
>JBBSQN010000214.1:0-6655 GCA_038257875.1 Mycobacteriales bacterium | reverse complement strand
GCGATCAGCTCCTCGCGCGACATCTCCTCCGGCTCGGACACCCCAAGATCCCACCACACCAGACGATCACCGGCGGGACCGACACCCCCACGTCATCGACCACCACCCCGACCACCACACCACCGACCACCGCCACCGAGCGCCAGCCCACCTCACCGAGCGCTCAACCGCAGGTCACACGACGTACTGAATGTTTACGCCGCACGAGGTCAAGGACCTGGCCACCGCTCACCAAGCCGTTGCCGACCCGGCCACCTGGCAGCCGCCCGCTGGCACCTCGACCTCGGCCTCTGGCGCCAACAGCTGAGCCAGCGATGGCCGACGAGGACCGGCACCTCGACCGTCCCCGTGGCTTCCACGACTGCGACCCCGACACCGCGGCCGCCTACCAGGCGCTGCGCAGTGACTGGTTCGCAGCGTGCGCGCCGGCCGGGTACCAACCGGTCGAGGTGCCGCCCGTCGGGTTTCGTGACACCTTCACCCACGGCCACCACGCAGCGGGCAACCGGCTCTACCCTTTGACCGACCGCTGTGGCCGGCAGCTTGCCCTGGTCTCGGACAGTCTGCCGGCCCTCCTGCGCCTCGCACGCGCTCGGCGGCTACCCGCACAGCGGCTCAGCTACTGCTGTCCGGTTTTCCGTTACGTTCGTCGGCCGCGCCGTTACTTTCACCAACTCGGCCTGATGGAAGTCGCCTCAGGACCGGCCGACCTGGCGGCTCAGCACCGGTCAGTGCGACGACTAGCCCGGATCATGGCGACGTTCCTCGTTCCGCGTCTGCCGGTGCGCTTCACGGTGACCGACCCGGGATTGTGGCGCGAGGTGATCGGTTTCGCTCAGATCTGAGAGCCGGCGGCGTTGTTGAATGAGATCCGACGCCACCTACCCAGCCAACGGGCCGCGCTGCTGCGTGCCGCCGGCTACCCAGCCGTCAGCGTTCGGCTCGCGCAGGTACTCGCCGACTCACCCGACTGGGACGGCCAGGACATCAACCGTGTCCTCCCAGAGTGCCCAAGCTCCCTGCGGGAGCGGCTGCGCAGCGCCCGTCTCTTGGCCGGGGCGATCAGGGATTGCGGCGCAACCGCCGACATCGATCTCACCGAGCTCCACGCCAGCGAGTTCCACAACGGCCCGGCGTTCCAGATCAAGCCTGAGCAGGGACGGCTGCTCGGCGACGGCGGCGCCTACGACGCCTTCGCCACCGCCTTCCTCGGCACCGGGACAGCCGCGTACAGCGCCATCGTCGGCTTGGAACGCCTCGTTGACCTCCAAGGCCAGATACGGACATCCACCGCGGCGGATGTCGCCGTCATCGCCCACCCGGACACCGCCAGCACCGCCCACGCTGACACGCTGACCGACCTCTTGCGTAGCCTCGACATCCGGGTCTGGGACCTTGTCCAGACCCACCGGCTCGACCACCACCTCCAGGACCTCGCCGCACTGGGTATCCCGTTCGTCGTGGTGATCGGCGAACGGGAACTTCACGCCGAAGTCTACATCGTGCGCGATGCCACCGGCGGGCTTCATGAGGTCCCCCAACACCACTTGTCCTCCTGGCTCACTGAACCCCCGAGTGTTCCTCGACCCGCAACAGCTCGACGTGCAGCCCGATAGGGACGAGCCGAGCTGTTCGTCGGCGGCCGCGGCGTTCGTTGTCGCTGCGTATCTGCCCGAGGTGGCCCGGATTGCGGTCGGCACCGGCAACGGAGCGCACCTGCGCGAGCTCGTCGATGCGACCGCGCTGCCGGTCAGCACCGCCCAGGTGGTCCCCTATCGGGCGCTGCTCGATCAGCGCCAGCAGCCACTGCCGCTCTCGAGCGGACCCGTTCGGCCAGGGCGGGCATCGCGAGCGAGGCCCGCCACAGCGTCGCGGCATCGAGCCCGCGCGGCGCGCGGCCCCAGTCCTCCCAGTCCAACACCCAGCACACCGGTGCGGTCAGGTTCGCCCAGTTCAGGTCCCCGTGCGCCGGTACCCAGTGTTCGACCGTCGTGTCCACCCGTTGGCCGAACGCGCCCGCGATCGCGGCGGTCAGCCGGTCCTGGGTCATCAGCTCGGTGTGCACCGTCAACACCCGTGTCGTCGATGTCGCGGTAAGCGCGTCCAGCGACGCGTTCAGGCGCTCCCACCACCGGTCGTCCAGCATCGGGTCGACGGTCAGCGTCCCGCCGGGCTTGATCGGGGCGTCGGGGACCAGGCTGGTCTCGTCGGCGCGCCACTGCACCCCGAGTTCCGTGTCGTCCCATGTGAGGCTCGCGTGCCAGACCGGCTTCGCGATCCCCTCGAGCGCGGCAGCGGCCTCCACACCGTTGCCCTGCCCGAACAGCTTCGCCACCGGTCGGGCCTCGACCCGCACCCAGGTGTCGCGTTCGGTGACCGTGCCCACCGAACGTCGCTTGCGCACCGCCGACCCTCGATCGAGCCGCACCTGCAACGCTGCCTCGACCCGACCCAGAGCCCGCTCCACCAGCATCGTGCCGCGATCCGACCTCAGGTCTACCGGCGGCGACGCGACCAGCGACGACACCGTGCTCATGAGAACCTCTCGCCGATAACCAGCGTAGGTGCCGCCCGGCGTAAGTCGGGCCTACAACCGCTGCACCCGAAGGCAACCTCCCGAGCCTACCGACATGAGTTCCGTAACCACCGCGCAAGCGACGTCACAAGCCGCTCAGGCGACTTGGCTAGGCAGCCGAGCGGCGGTGCTGCGGCAGCGCTGCCGGGACGGCACAACGACCCGTTTCGCGATTACTCATCGCGACGTTGGGCAGGGAGGCGTGCGGTGATCGTCCTGCGGGCTGACTCGTGGGTACCCGAGACGTGTTGTGCACCCTGGACTACCCGTTCTTCCTGCGTGAGGATCGGCTGCACATTCACACCACCATGCGCAGCCAGGATCTGTAGTTGGGCTTCCCGGGACGACATCTTCACCACGACGCTGATTGAGCTGATGGCCGGGTGGCTCGGTGTCGGTCGGCGAGTACCACCATCACGTGGACTCCCTGCGTGTGTATGACGAGCACGTGGCGGGCGCCGGGGACGTAGCCGATGCCCGAGCTGGCCGGGCCCTGGGACTCACTGTCCTCGGTGCTGGAGGGCGTCCTCGCAGGCGATCCACCGGACACGTCGGGCCCAGGATGGGTGTCGTTCGCGACGGTCCTTGCCAGCTACCGGGCGTGGCAGGACGGCGACCGCGACGAGGCACGCCTGGCGGTCGCAGAAGCCACGGATGACCTCGGCCATGCGCTGGGGAGGTGGTACGAGCACCTGACACGGCACCGCATGACCGAGAGATCGGTCGCGAGCTGAAGCTCTCGGAGATCACACGTGCCGCAGGGCCGGTGCTCGGCGAGTTGATCATTGTCCGCGGGCGCTGGCTGCTGGCTGCGGTGTCGGACGTCTCGGCCGAGGAGTCTGACGCGGTGTTCTGCAGCGGCGGGTGTCGCGGACTGGAGGTGGAGTTCGCTCTCGCCGATCTGGTCCGGCTGACCGGCTCCCGGGCCGCCTCGATCGTTGCGTGACGGGCTCGCCGTTACTGATCCAGCGCGTCGGTGGATACCTGGAAGATCTGATTCGACGCCGACGACCCGCACGGCCACCGCACGACCGGTACACCGTCCGACACCGCGCCACCGTTGACATCCAGGCAGTCGTCGTGCTCGACGTTGACGAACCGACCATCGGTTGAGGTCTCCCGCTGGCTCACGACTTCGAACTCCCACTCCTGGTTCGTGGAGCCGTCGACGCAGGGCCGCTGCACGACCAGACTCGCATCACCGATCTGGCGTTCGGATGAGAGCGAGCCGAGGCACATGTCCGTTGCGGCGTTGCGAATATGATAGACCGCGCCGCTGTTCGGTGTAGGTCGGACCGTGCGCTCAAGGTTCCAGTTCGCGCCCTCCGTGCCCTTGCACCGGAACTGGTAGGCGGGCGCGCCGGACACATCGATGTCGTCCCTGATCGCCATACACTTGCGGCTGTGAGTGGCGACCAGCGACGTTTCCCCGTCCTCGTCGTCGACCGGGCCACGCACAGCCTCCGCCGGTCGCGAGCAGGGGGGCTCGTAGTCGTATCCTCGCAGGTAGCGTTCCCACTCCTCGCGGGTGATGGTGGGGAAGGCCAGCTCGCACACCTCGACGGTAGCGCGTTCCACATCAGTCTCCCAGAGTCGCACTGTCTGGTCATGGCTGGACGTGGCGAGAGTGTGACCGTCGGGATGGAACGCCACCGAGTAGAGATTGTCGGCGTCACCGGCCAGCGGCGCTGCCCGTGCGACAGCGGCATCGTCGTCCGAGACGTTCCACAACCGTGCGACATTGTCGAGACTGGCGGTGGCCAGAGTGCGACCGTCAGGGGTGAACGCGACGCCAGTAACCGCACCCAGATGTCTGCCGAGTACCGACAGCCTGTGAGGCTCCCGGGGGTTCTCGATGTTCCATAGCGTCGCTGTCGCGTCCTCGTAGCCGATGGCCAGCAGGTGGCCGTCGGGATTGATGGCGATGGCGCGGACGAATCCGGCGCGTCGGTCGATGGTCTTCAGCTCGATCGGGTCGGTACGGTCGGTGATGTCCCAAAGCTGCACTGTCCCATCGAGGCCCGCAGTGGCGAGTGCCCGCCCGTCATCGTCGAACGCCACAGTGAGTACCTCGCGCCTGTGCCCGACAATCTCGGCGATCTCGCGTGGACTCGTGATATCGGTGACGTCCCACAGCCGAACCGCGGTGCCGGGCGTCGCACCGGCAGCCAGCATCGTGCCGTCCTGGCTGAACGCCAATGGCCCTTCGGCGCCGGTAGGACCGGGGATGGCGGCGACTGGCTCACTGTCCTGGCCGAAATCCTCGACGGCCCACAGTCGGACCCACCCATCCTCGCCCGAGGTGGCCAGGATGCGGTCGGCTGGATCGAATGCTGCAGACCGCACCTGCTTGGGGTGCTTGAGGTAGGCGATCGGCGGTGCCGCGAGACTGGGTGGGTCACCAACGGCCCAGACGCGCGCGAAGGTGTCTCGGCTGGCGGCGACGAGAAAACGGCCATCGTGGCTGAACGTGACAGCCTGGACGGCATCAGCGCTGCCGACATCGGACCGTCGGGCCGGATCCACGTTCACCAGCGCACTCATCAGGGCACCCCGTGCCTCGGCGGTATCCGCGACGTCCAAGGCGGCTAGCGAGAGCTGGGCGGCCAGATCGGGATCGGACACGCGAAGCGCGAGGGCCGCATCGGCGACCTCGCGAGAGACACCCACGTCACGTTGGTGTGCGAGGTCGTTGCGCGACAGAACGGCGATGGCCGTGGTGGTCGCGGCGAGAAGTACGAGGCTGCTGAGGACGGCTACGAGTTGGCGTAGTCTCCGGGCACGCCGCTGGACGCCCTGTTGCTCGGCGCACTCACGTTCGATGCAGGCGCTGAGGAACTCCGAGGCCGGGGAGGGCAGCACCGTGTCGACCGTGTCCACCCGCTCTCGGACAGCCGCCAGCCGAGACCCTCGGTAGAGGTCTGAGTCGTGCCGCCCTTCGCGGTCCCACGCCTGTGCGACCTCGACGAGCCGCTGCTCCAGCAGCAGACCTGCGCGGTCGTTCTCAATCCACGTACGCAGCCTCGGCCATGCCCGGAGCAAGGCCTCGTGCACGATCCCGGCGGTCTTCGCGTGCGCAGTAACCAGGCGTGCCTGAATCAGCGCTCCCAAAACCGCTTCCACTCCCGCCGGATCCATCGAGTCCTCGATGAGCCGGACACAATCCACCTGACGCCGGGTGTCCTCGGTGCCGTCACCAAGTTGGATCATGCGCAGCAACACCGTACGGGCGATCTCTTGCCGGTCCGGGTCCAGCTGCTGGTAGACGCGTTCGGCTGTGGTGGCGATTGCCCCCATGATGCCGCCGGTCAGTCGGTAGCCGGCGATGGTGAGAAGACGACCGTCACGGTTCTGCCAGGTAGTCAGCAGCCCGTGCGCCAGCAGCGGCAGCGCGCCAGGCTGGTACCCGGTCCCGCCCGACGACTCGTCACCGACACCCAGCTCGCCCAGCACGACATCGGCCAGGCCTGGCTGCAGCTCAAGTCCCACCGCGGCGGCAGGCTTCTCGACCGCGTCCCGCAGTTCGCCGCCGTTCATCGGCCCGAGCAACACCTGGCCGCAGCGAAGTGCTTCGACAAGTCCCGGATATGCCGCACAGCGGCCGTAGAAGTCCGCTCGCATCCCGAGGACGACTAGCCCCGCGGGCACACCATCTACGCGGCTTGCGGCACACAGGGCACTGATGAACGCGTGGCGACGATGCTCGTCGGAGCAGAGCGTGAAGACCTCTTCGAACTGGTCGACCATCAGAACAGCTCTGACCCGGTCTGAACCATCGCTACCACGACCGTCACCCGCAGCGCCCGCCACTCCCCGCAAGAGATCGGATAGGTGATCGGGATTCGACAGCAACTCCGATGCGACTCGCTCCGGGTTGGCGTCGATATGAGCCGAGACCTGTGCCGCCAGCTGGCCGAGCGGATCCGCAGTCGGAGTGAACCCCAATGCCACTTCTTTTAAAGATCAGGTTGGTCTCGGTGGGAGCGGGTGCAGGACGATCCTGTGGGTGACGGTGCGGACGGGGGCGGCGTCCGCGGCCCGGTGGGGGTAGCGGCTGGAGCCGCCGCGTTTGCGGGCCAG
>JBBSQN010000213.1:0-6716 GCA_038257875.1 Mycobacteriales bacterium | reverse complement strand
GCCCCCTCATGATCCGACCGCCTCAGGGCGATGTTCCCGAGACCCTGGATGCAGTTGGCCTCACCGAGCACGGCACCGACCCGCCGATACAACGGCAACGCCGCCTCAAACCGCTCCCGAGCCCCCTCATGATCCGACCGCGCCATAGCGATACTCCCGGCCGCTTCTTGAAGCCGGGCGTATCGTCGCGGATCGTCGGCGGCGGCGACCATCGAGATCGACGGCCCTATGATCCCCATCACGTCCGCCCCGGCAAACTTGCCGTACTCGACCATTCCGGTGACGGCATCGACGACGTGCTCGACGTCCCGGCGCTCCACGGCGGTTAGGATCATCCGTCGCAGGTTGCCGGATTCTGCCGTCAGGCGGGTCACCGCCGCCGAACCCGCACCGCTACCTACCTGTCCTCCCTGGGTCGAGGCAAGCGTGCAATAGTGGGTGATCAGCTGGTGCTGGTCGTCCTCGGTCGGGGGATGCTGCGCGGCGGCGTGTTCCCGGATCGGCGCCAACATCCGGAGCCGGCCGTCCTCGTCGAAGGCCAAGCCCATCTGGCGCAGCGTCGCCGCACCCACCGGTCCGTCATGCGGGAGCAGGACATCGAGATCTGGACCGGCGATCCCGTTGGGTAGCTGGCCCAGCATGGTGAACAGCCGCCTTGCGGGCTCGGTCATCAGCGGGCCGGCCACCGAAAGCTCCACCGACACCGACACGCTCAGCTCCCGCGACATCCCGCCGAAGCGTTGCAGCAGCACCACCCGCTCCCGCTCCCACCGCCGAGCGAGGTCGGCCAGGTCGGGCTGGCCCTGCGCGGCGTAGCCCAGCAACTCCACCGCCAGCGGCACCCCATCCAGCTCGGCCAGCAACCCATCCAGTGTCGGGTCGGCGCCGAACTCGCTGCCGGCCACCGACAGGAACACCAACCGCGCATCAGCGGCACCGAGCGGGCCGACCAGCACAGGATCGCGCCACCGGAGCCCTCCGGGGCGGGCCGCGCCGCGCACCGTCACCACCACCCCCAGTCCGGTCACCGACGCCAACGACCGCAGCACGTCCTCCACCCCGAGCGGATCGCCTACCCAGGGTGTCTCCAGGTTGTCCAGCACCACCACGGCCGGAGCGGCTCCCAACTCGGCCAGCACCCGCGGCCGCAGCCCGACCCCGGACGGATCGGCGATCACCCCCAGCTCCGAGGCGGTCCCCGTCACCAATCCCGCCGCGTCCTCGGCGCCGTCGCACCGCACGAACCACCGACGGGCGCCGTATCTCGCCGCAACCGCCGGATCGTGCAGGGCCGCCATGCACACGGTGCTCTTGCCGATCCCCGGTGGACCCAGCACCGCTACCGGCTCCGGCGAGGCCTCGGTCACCGACGTCACCACCGTGGCCACCTCGGTCTCGCGGCCCCACACCGGCCCCATCGCCGGGATCGCCGCGACGCGACCCCCACCGTCGGCTGCCGAACTCGGCACCGATTCCCTGGGATCGGCGGTGGCCGCCAGGGCCTGGTTGACGGCCAGTTCCAGCTCCTCGGGGCTGCGGACCATGCGGACCGTCACCCCGCAGTCCTTCAGCCGCTGCCGGAACTGCTGCTGGCGGTCGTCGAAGTCCGGATCGAACAGCGCCGTCCGCGGCAGCCCGTCGACCGCGTCGTCAAGCAGGAAGATCAGCCGCGTCAGGCCCGCCTGCGTCGCCGCCTCGAACTCCCACTCCACATACGACAGGTCGGAGTGATCGCGCACCGGGGAGCCGTACCGGAACCCGATCACCGCCACGAACACCGTGCATTCCTGGACCTGCGCGGTACACACCGCCGCCGGGGTCTGGTCGGCCGCCGGGAAGTACTTCATCCGTACCGGCGCGTCCCGGCAGGCGTGCACTCCCGCGACCGCCCCGTCCACGAACGACCGCCGCTGCGGGTGCTCGGCCAGCTCGGACGTGTGGCTGATGAACACCCGACGCGGCCCGGCAGCACACATAGGCAAGCAGCCTCCCACTCCCGTGATCTCCTACGCCACACTATGGCCCGTCACAACGTGGCCCTCCCGGCTCGACGAGACTGTCGGTGGGGCGCGGGAGGATGGCGTCATGACGGGCGCGCGGTGGGTGCTGCACCTGGACATGGACGCGTTCTTCGCCGCGTCCGAGCAGCTCACCCGCCCCACCCTGCGCGACCGGCCGGTGCTGGTGGGCGGGCTCGGGCCGCGCGCCGTGGTGGCGGGTGCGAGCTACCAGGCGCGGGTGTTCGGGGCGCGGTCGGCGATGCCGATGGGTCAGGCCCGGCGGCTGTGCCCGCACGCCGTGGTGGTGCCGCCGCGGTTCGTGCTCTACCAGGCGCTGTCCGAGCGGGTGATGGGGGTGCTCGCCGAGGCCGCGCCAGCGCTCGAACCGGTATCACTCGATGAGGCGTTCCTGGAGCCACCGGCGCTCGCCGGGGCCGGCGCGGGCGACGTCGAACGGTTCGGGGTCGAGCTGCGGGCCGCGGTCCGCACCGCCACCGGGCTGCCCGCGTCGGTCGGCGCCGGGTCCGGCAAGCAGCTCGCCAAGATCGCTTCCGAGCTGGCCAAACCCGACGGGCTGCGGGTGGTCGCGCCGCACGAGGAGCAGGCGGTGCTCGCGCCGCTGCCGGTGCGCGCGCTGTGGGGGGTCGGCCCGGTCGCCGAGGCGGGGTTGCGCACGCTGGGCGTGCACACCATCGGCGAGCTGGCCGCGATGGACCTGCGCGAGCTCACCAGGCTGCTCGGCACCGCTATCGGCACCGAGCTGCACCGGCTTGCCCGCGGCGTCGACGACCGGCCCGTCGCCCCGCGCGGGGCGGCCAAGCAGGTCAGCGCCGAGACCACCTTCGACGCCGACCTCACCGCGATGGCCGCCGTGCACGACGCCGTCGCCACGATGACGCAGGCCGCGCACCGGCGGCTGGTGGCGTCGGGCCGGGCGGCGCGGACGGTGACGGTCAAGGTGCGCAGCGCGGCCTTCACCACGTCCAGCCGCTCCGAGACGGCCGCCACCGCGAGCACCGACCTCGACGCGCTCACCGCCGTCGCGCAACGGCTGGCCCGCGCCGCGGTGCCCGCGGGCGGGGTGCGGCTGATCGGGGTGTCCCTGGCCGGGCTGACCGACGACCCGCCACCCGCGCTGTTCGAGACGGCCCGATCCGACGCGGTCCCGTCCGACCCCGCCCCGATCACCCCGGGCCCACCCACGATCGGCCTGCCGGGGCAGGCCTCGCACCCATGGCGGCCGGGCGACGACGTGCGGCACCCGGCGCACGGCCACGGCTGGGTACAGGGCGCAGGGCACGGCCGGGTCACGGTGCGCTTCGAGACCGCCAGCACCGGACCCGGACGCGCCCGCACCCTCGCCGCGGATGATCCCAAACTCGTGCGGGCCGAACCACTCGCCAGCCTGGAGTGACTCGAACTCGCAACCCAGACCTCTTGACGCCCTTCGCGATGAGACGTTGTACTGGAAAAGCCGATGCTGCCGATCGGGCTCGCCCGAGAAGGAGTCCTCGACAGCATGGAAAATCTCTGGCTGCCGAGCTGGCTCGGCCTCACCTGGACGGCCGTGTTCGCGATCGTCCTGACCGTTCATCTGTGGCATGTCGTCGTCATGACCGGACAGCACCGGCTCTGGCACGGCGTGCACGTGCTCATGGCCGTCGGCATGATCGTCATGTTCGCCCCGACCGATCGCATGATCGTGTCCGGCGGATTTGGAGCAGTCGTCTTCGGCACCGCAGCGGCGGGGCTTGCGGGCGCCCTCCTCGGTGAGCGGGTGGCGCGGGGAGCAGGCGTCGGCAGGCTCTGGCTGGTCTCCCTGGTCGACCTGGCCGCGATGTCCTACATGTTCGCGATGATGTCCATCCGACTCGTGTGGCTGACCCTGCCGCTGGTGGCCTGGTTCGCGCTGCAGGCCACGGGCTGGGCCAGCGGACGGCTCTGCACCGTCCTCGCGGACCGCGGTCTGGACGGACCATCACTGGTGTCGGCGCCCGCGCTCACCGCGGTCGGCGCCACGGCGACGAGCACCCCACCCGGCGTCGTCGGCACACGGTTCCAGCTCCTCCCCGACCCCGGCGAGGCCCACCACGGTGCCGTGCACAGCTCGGCGATCCGCGTCACGCTGAGCCTGATGGCCGTCGGAATGGCCTACATGCTGATCGCGATGCAGTTCGGGATGCGCGGCATGTAGCCCCGGCCCGGCCGCCGGCTGAGCCTGGTCCAGGCAGGTGCGCGAAACTGTGCGGGATGAGCACGCACCAGATGATGACGAGAACGATGGTCCGGACGTTGGCTATTCTCCTCGCGGCCACCCTGATCGGAGCGTGCGGTAACGGGACACGCGCATCCGGGAATTTCGAGCTCGTGCCGATGTCTCCGGAGGGGTTCGACGAGGTCTCCGGCACGGCGACGCTGACCCGCTCCGATGCCGGCACCGACGTCTCGCTCGAGCTGCACGGCCTGATGCCCAACCGCGCGTACATCTCACATCTGCACGCCGGTTCCTGCGACCAGCCCGACCCGGGCGGCCCGCACTTCGCATTCGACCTCAACGGGCCCGACATGCCGCCCAACGAGATCCATCTCTTGTTCACCTCCGATAACGACGGCAACGGCACCGCAGAGGTGCACAATGATCAGGTGGTTCCCGAGGGCGACGGACGGTCGATCGTCGTTCATACGGCCGGGGCCGGGCACGGCTCGCACGCGACCGGCAGTGCGGACAGCCATTCCCATACCCATCAGCCGAAGATCGCCTGTGCCGAGCTCGACTAGCCACGATCGGATGCGCAGTTACACCCGTTAGTTCAGGAACACGGTCCGCTCGCGCGGCGTTCTGGCGATCACAGGCGGCCGACGGGGAGGCATCATGACGATCATGCAGCGACCCGGCCGCCGGTGGCTGAGCATCGGGACACTGGTGCTGGCGGTGCTCGCCCTGCTGGCGGCGGCGCGCGCCACCATCATCATGATCTACCTCGGCGTGGCCTTCCGGCACGAGGTCAACCCGATCTCGGTGCCGCTGAGCTACTACGTGTTCGTCGACGGCGGGGGCCAGCTGTTCACCTCTGCTGCCGTGGCGCTGGCTGTCGGGGTGCTCGCCGTACTGGTCGGGATGGCGCGGGCCGGGGTCCGGCTGGCCGGGCGGCCGACCGTCCTGTTCGGAGTGTGGGCGCTGTGCCTGGTGCTGTCGGCGGTCTTCCCGACCGACGACTCGCCGGGGATCGAGACGTTCGGCGGGTGGGTACACCAGTTCGCCGGGGCCGAGATCCTGGCGCTGCTGTCGTTCGCCGGGCTCGCCGCTGCCTCACGGCTCGCCGAGAGCCCGCCGTGGCGGCCCGTCGTCAGCCTGGTCCGGACGCTGTCGGTTGGGGCGGCGGCGCTGGCCGTCGCGTACGTGGTGACCAGGCTGACCGAGATCGTCCCCGGCTTCCTGGCCCTGTTCGGCGGTGTCGACATGGGCGGGATCCTGCAGCGGATGGTGCTGGTCTTCGACATCGCGGTCGTCACGGCGCTCGCCGTGCATCTGGTGCGGGTGTCGTGGCCCGAGATCCGGTCCCGCACCGACCCGTGGCGGGCCGACACCACGGCGCCCGACGCGCAGCGGCCCTGACGGCCGGGCGGCTCACCCGTCCAGGTCGGCTCTGACGGTCACCCCGGCCGTGTCGAACGTCGCGACGTCGTGCAGGGCCTGGGCGGCAGCCTGCACGACGGGCAGGGCGAGCAGCGCCCCGGTGCCCTCACCGAGCCGCATCCCCAGCTCGAGCAGCGGCTCCAGCTCGAGGTGGACGAGCGCCAGCCGGTGGCCGGGCTCGGCGGAGCGATGCCCGGCCAGGCAGTAAGCCCTCGCGTGCGGGGCCAGGGCCGCCGCCACCAGCGCGGCGGCCCCGGAGCTGACGCCGTCGAGCAGCACCGGGACGCGCAGCTCGGCCGCACCCAGCACGAACCCGGCGAGCCCGGCGTGCTCCAGTCCCCCGAACGCGGCGAGCACCCCGATCGGGTCGGCCGGGTCCGGGTCGTGCAGCGCCAGCGCCCGGGTGACGACGGCGGTCTTGTGGGTGAGGGTGGCGTCGTCGATGCCGGTACCCCGGCCGGTCGCCTCGGCGGGAGTGGCGCCGGTGAACGCGCAGATCAGCGCGGCGGCGGTGGTGGTGTTGGCGATGCCCATGTCGCCGGTGAGCAGGCACCGGTTGCCGGCGGCGACGAGGTCACGCGCAACCTCGATCCCCGCTTCGACGGCGGCCTGCGCCTGAGTGCGGGTGAGGGCGGGCCCGCAGGTCATGTCGGCAGTGCCGGCGGCGATGCGGCGCGACAGCAGGCCCGGAGCCGGATCGAGCGGCGTCGCCACCCCGATGTCCACCACGCACACTTCGACGCCGAGCCGGCGCGCGAACGCGTTGACCACCGCGCCGCCGGCCAGGAAGTTCGCGACCATCTGCGCGGTCACCTCCTGCGGCCAGGGGGTGACACCCTGGGCGTGCACGCCGTGGTCGGCGGCGAACACGGCCACGGCGGCGGGCTCGGGCAGCGGCGGCGGGCAGGTGCCTGCGATCCCGGCGAGGGTGACGGCAATGTCCTCGACGCGCCCGAGCGAGCCGCGCGGCTTGGTCATCCGGTCCAGTCGCGCCGCCGCCGCCCTCCGCGCCGGAGCGTCGGGAGGTCGTGGGCGGGAATCGGGGGCCGGGGGGCGCTGTGCGCGCCCGGGGGGGGGGG
>JBBSQN010000212.1:0-6722 GCA_038257875.1 Mycobacteriales bacterium | reverse complement strand
GGGTGCACGTTATCGTCGATCATCCGGATGAACTGTTTACGAACGTCCGGGAGTTCCCGACGGGGAAGGCGACGGATCTTCATGTCCAAATAATAGCAGAATGGCAGAGAGTCCGCTAGCCCAGTTTCTCCTTAGTACGACGAGCCTGCTCTTACGTAAGCCGCCTACGTACACAGCTGGAAGCGCACGGGGTCCGTTGTCGTCGGCTGCCGAGGCTGAACACATCGGCCGTGCGCGTAGGATGCTGTTCGAGCACGATCCCAGCCGAGGAGGTGACACGTGAGCGTTCCCGCATGGCACGAAGCTGGCGCAGACGAGTTCATCGTTACTCCCGCCATCGCTGACGCCCTGCGTAGCCAAGGTGTTCGCCTGGCGGCAGGCCTGCGCGTGCGTCTGACACTGGTCGCTGCCGATCCGACCGAGCCACCGCGACGCCGCCGGCTGGACTGGCTGGGTAGCGTGACCACCGGCGAGGGCGACCTCAGTGAGCGGACGAAAGACGATGTCCGCGCTGGGATGGGCCGCAGCGCTGAGTGAGATTCTTGTCGATGCCGAGCCGCTGATCGCCGGCTTCGACACTCGGACAGGTGGCACAAAGAGTGCTCTGCGCTACTCGAGACCCTTCCGGGTTCCCTGATCGTCCCCGCGACGATCGTCGCCGAAGTCTGCTACATGATCGACCGCCACCGCTTCGGCTCCGCCGCGGAAGCCCGGTTCCTGCGTTCGTTCGCGGATGCCGACCTCGTTGTCGGCAACCTCGAACGCGAAGACTTCGAACGCATGGCCCAACTCGTCGAGCAGTATGCGGACTTTCCTCTGGGTGGCTCGGACGCGAGCGTGATCGCCCTCGCCGAGCGGCTCAACATCACGACGATTCTGACCACCGATCGCCGCCATTTTGCCGCAGTACGTCCCAAACATATCGGATCCTTCACCTTGCTGCCCTAACTAATTAGTGCACCCAGTCGGCAGGACGGGACGCCGAGTTGGGAAGCCCTTCGTGACCGGACACACGGATTTCAGGTGGAGCCCAAACTTGGTCTGACTCACCTCGAGTACGGCCGTTGCCTGCTGGACCTGCGTGCCGTCGCGCCGGAGGCAGCTGCGCAGCTGCGGGAGTGCATCCTGAGCTCCTTGTCCTGCCCGAACCCCGAAACCACCCGAAAAGATCAACAAAATCGGACGGAGATCAATTCACCGTCTAATCGCGGATTCGGGTCAGAGTAAGATCGAGTCGTCCGCGGCTCGGTTACCACTCGTGAGTGCGTACACCAAGCAGTGTTCGAATACTGTGACGTGTTCATGAGGCCTGGTCGCGGAACTCGCGGACCGCTTCAGCGATGGCATCCACCTCCAGTACGTCCATCATCAGCCCGACCTGTTCTTCCCATACCTCGTCGGGGACGGCGGAGCGCAACTCGTTTTCGAGGATGTGGTATACGGGGAGGCCCAACTGGACCCCGGCCAACGGTCCTGCCCAGCTCGGATCACCGAGCACCACCGTCTCGGCGGCGATCCCGGAGCTCTCCGCGTCCGGCGCGCCGAGCAGTACCAGCAGCGAGTCGCTGCCGTGCTCGTCGGCCAGACGCTTGATCGTCTCCTGGGTGGACAGGTCCATGGCACCGGCAGCCGTTCAAACGAAGCATTCGGTGGCGGTGTACACGACCTTGGCACCCGCCGCCTCGACACACGCGGCGATGGCCGGCCCCGCGATCCCGTCGCGTTCGCCGATCACGATGACCTTCTTGCCGTCGAACATCAGTCCTCCTCCACTGTCAGCTGAGCCAGTTCCGCGGACAACCATCGATCGACCTGCGCCGGCACCAGGTTGGCGTCGGCGATCCGCGCCACCTCCTGACCGTCCTGGTAGAGCAGGAGCGTGGGCAGGCCGCGTACCTGCAACGCCATGCACTGCCGCCGCGCCTGGCTCGCGTCGAGTTTGACGACGGTCAGGTCGGGGTGGTCGTTGACGAGGGTCGTCATATGCGGCCCCAACGCCACGCACGGGCGGCAGCTTTCCGCCCACACGTCGATGAGCACGAGTCCGGATGCGACGAGGTCGTCGAAGGTCTCCTTGGTCGCGTCTACCACGTCACCCATTGATTGATCAGCCTCCGTTGCGTTCCAGCAGGATGCTCATACCGTCGGACACCTGGCTCATGCGGCCGAGGAACAGGCTGCCCTTGGCCAGCAGCAGGACCCGGTCCGCCGAGCCGGTCCGCAGCCGGTTCAGGGCATGGGGCAGGTAACAGATCGCCGAGGCCAGATGCCCTTGGGTGGGGGCGTAGCCCGGCATCCCGCGGGTGGCGACGAACTCGGCGATCTGGTCGCGGCGCAGGTCGCCGTGGCGGACGGCCAGCGCGGCGATCGTCTTGTAGTTGCGCGCCGCCACGTCGCCGGAGCCCTGCGGCTCGGTGACCTCGGGGTCGTGCAGCTCGGTGGCGTAGTCGTCCACCTCGGCCATCCCCAGGCCCAGTGCCTCCAGCGGCCGGATGGTGAGGTCGTGCATGATCGCGGCACCGGATCCGCCGGAGGACACTCGGTGTCGCCCGACGGCGTCCAGCCGGATCCGGGGCGAGACCCCGTCGTCGGCGGTCACCAGCAGGGCGACCCCGCCGATCACGTCCTCCAGCACCGGCAGGCCGTGTTTGAGGTGCCCTTCGAACTTCATCCCGAGCTTGGGCAGCGATCCCCCGGCGACCACCGCGACCTGCTCGAACACCCCGGCCACCACCAGGCTGGCGGCGATCACCAGGGCGGGGATCGGACCGGCGCAGAAGTTCTTGACGTCGGCACCGGAGGACTCACCGAGCCCGGCGGCAGTCGCGATCGCCTTGCCCATGTTGCCGCCACCGCGCTGGTAGCGGTCGCCGACGGCCTCCTCCGAGCACGACATGGTGTACTCGATCGCGCCCGGCTCCAGGCCGTTGTCGTGCAGCAGGTGCAGCAGCGCTAGGGTCCCGGTGGCCTTGCAGGCCAGGTTCTCCAGCAGCACCGGGGCGGCCAGCGACTCGTCCTCGTCGTGCGCCCCGCGCAGCGACCCGGCCAGGAGGTCCGGTGCCAGGTGCAACGGCAGCACCCCGGGCCCGAGGGTCGCCTCGATGTCACCGGCCGCGGCGGCAACTCGGGCCAGGTCGAACCGCTCGGCCAGCGGATGCTCGGCCAGCCGCTTGGCCGCCCGCTCGGCCACCTCCGGCGTCAACTTCACCAGGTCGAACTCGTCGACCGCGGTCATCAGCCCGAGGAACTCCTCCTCCGGCATCAGCTCGCCGAACGAGGTGAACCGTCCCGCGCCGGGGTGCGCTTGGCCCACCCAGGGCCGGGGAGGCAGCTCACGGGGGTGGCACCCGCCCAGGAAGGCCTGGTAGGGCGGGTAGCCGACGGCCTCGTCGAAACTGCGCAGGTTGGCCAGGAACCGGCTGGTCAGCTCGGGGTCATCGGCCAGCGTGCGGATCGGCTTGGACCCGTACCGGGCCAGGCCCGGGGTGTGCGCCAGCACGAGGCTGGCCGCGCGGACGACAGCGTCAGGCACCGACACCCTCCTCAGCGTCGACCGCGAAGATCGTCGGCTTGTTGACGGGGGTGGTCACCGCGGCCAGGGCCCGCTCCACCAGCCGCCGTCGCCACTCGAGCTCGGCCGGTGGCGACAGGTTCGGGTCGCCCGCCGGGTACTGGATACCCCGGCCCGGCACGATGCGCGGTGCGCCGACCTGCTCGGCGATCGTGACGAGGTTGGTCACCAGAGCGGTCGGGATACCGGACCGTTCCAGTTCTTTCGCAAGCGTTGACCCGCAACGCGTTCCGGTTCCTCAAGTGGCGGTGAGGATCGCGGCCTGCACCCCAGCCTTGCGCAGCTCCGCGGCCCACTCGACGCCGAACCGCTTCGCGGTGGCCACCGATGTGCCGTTGCCCACGGTGGAGAAGAACTCGCCGTGCAGGTGCCCGATCGCTCCGTCGCGCTCCAGCTCACGGGCGGCGTCCAGGGGCAGCAGCCGGTTCGGGTCGGCGTTGGCGAGCGTGGTGGCGAAGCCCCCGGCCACCGACTCCCAGGTACCGCTGACGAGGGTGTCCACGCCTTCGATCGGGTAACGCAGCCAGCGGGTGGCCCGGGCGGACTCGAGCCGGTCCGGGTTGCCGAACGGGACCACCGCACCCTCGGTGACCAGCGCGACGGCGGCAGCGTCCGCCTTGTCCACCGGCGCGGCCGGGACGACCACGTCGAACCCGCCCACCGGGACCTCGGTGCGCTCCCGGTCACCGGCCAGGCGCGCCAGGACGAGCTCGACCGCGCGTCTCGCGGCCCGGTCCTCGACCAGCCGACCGATCCGGGCGTTCCCGCCGACCCGGCCGTCCTCCGCGGTCAGCGGCGCGCCGGTGGCCAGCTTCGCCACGGCCGCCGCCAGCCGCTCCAGCGTCGGCCGCATCTGACGGGCGACGGCACCGGCCGCCACCACCGGCGCGGCACCGGCCTCGCCGATCCCGGGGTTGTCCGGATGCATCGAGGCCACCGCGGGCAGGTCGGCCGCCTGCGCGGCGGCCACCAGCCGGGCGCAGACCAGCCCGTAGCGCCCGCTGCCGAAGGCCGGGCCGGCGATCAGCAACTCCGCATCCGCCGTGCGGGCCATCTCGAGCAGCTCCGCCGACACCGCGGGGTCGGATGCCGCGTAGTTGTCACCGCAGACGACGGTGGCCACGATCTGGTGGTCCTCGCCGAGCAGCTGCTGCAGCAGCCGCCCGGGTCCGGCCGTGCCGTCCAGCACCTGCGGGCCCAGCCCGGCGGCGTCCTCCCCGCCGAGCCCGGCGTAGAACTGGTTGACGTAGTGCACCAGGCGCATCAGGCCACCTCCTCCAGGCCGACGGCGGGCGGATCCGCGCGGCAGGTCAGCCGTCCGGCACCCAGCGGGCTGAGCGCGCCGAGGATCATCGCCACCGGGACCTCGATCGCCGCGGTGGCCTCGGCGTCGATGATGCGCAGGTGCGCGCCTCCCAGCGCCTGCTCGACCGCCGGCAGCTTCAGCCGTTGGTCGTAGTTGCCGAGGCTGACCACCGCGCCGTGCCGGGGCCCGGCGACCAGCGGCGGTCCGGTGCCGTCGGAGCCGGACATCTCGGCGTACAGGGCCACCGCGGTCAGACCGGCGGCCTCCAGGGCGTCCACCTTCATCCCGAGGTCGTTGTCGGCGTTGCCGGCACCCTCCTTGGTGACGATCGCGGCGTCGAACCCGGCGGCCTGGCACAGCCAGGCGGCATGGGCGGAGACATGCTCCTTGCCCGCCTGCTCCACCGGCTCCGGGCACAGCACCACCCCGGCGAAGCGCAGGTCCTGCCCGTCCCGGGCGCGCAGTTCGGCGATCACCGGGTGGTTCTGGTGCAGGTAGGTGGGGTTGCGCAGGGCAGGGTGGCCGTACTGGCCGGCGACCACGGCGCCGTCCTCGATCTCGGCGGGGTCGAACAGGGTCGGCAGGGCGCCCGCCATGCTGGCGCCGTAGACGAAGACGTCCTTGAACGCGCCCTGGGTCTGCAAGTTGGTGATCACACCCACCCTCGGCAGGCCCCCGGTGGCGGTGCCCGGCCGGTGCGGCGCCGCCAGCTCCTCCACCGCGTCCGGGGCACTGTCCACGGCGGCGTCGGCCAGCGCCACCGCGAGGCGCAGCAGCCCGCGGCGCACCGCCTGCTCGGCGTCGGGCAGGGGGGCGCCCTCGGCGGGATCGAACTCGATCACGACGTTGTGGGTCCGGCTGAACGGGGACAGCGGGGCGGCCGGGCCGGACATGTCGATCAGGCCCTCCTGATTGCGCGGCAGGTAACCGGCGGCCAGCACGGCGGCCCCGCGCAGCACGTGCGTATCGGGTCCGCGCTTGCGGTTGATCGGGGCCAGGAAGCCCGGGAACACCCCGCCGCCACCCCGCCCCTTGCTCCGTGGCTCGACCACGTCCAGCGGCGTGATGATCCGGACCGACTCCCCTGGCGAGGCGAGCCGCGGACGCACCGCGGCCAGCGCCGGATCGGCGAACAGCGACTCGACCTGTTCCCGACCGACCACCAGATGATGCTCGTGGTAACCGGTAGCGGGACCGAGCTCGACGGAGTGGACCTCGTGCACGACTCGCCGCAGTGTCGTCACCAGCGCCTCCCAGTCCGTTCGGGCACCCGGCGTCAGCCACCGGCACCCCACAATGCGTCAGTCACCGGCACCCCACAAGTCGTAACCCGGCGGCCCGCCGTGACCGGAACTGTTCCACCGACACGATCCGGGCGTCGCGGAACAGCTGCTCCCGCCGCTCGAGTCTCGACGCGAGCTCGGCGACCACCCGGCGCACGAGGTCTGGCTGCTGGCGGTCGGCGACCGTCCCGACATGCGGCAGCCCAGCGAGCAGTCGCAGCCCGCGCAGCAGCTCCTGGCGTCGGTTGATCTCGCGGCCAGTGTGTTCGGCCATCCGGTCGACCATCGCCAGCTTGTCGGCCAGGGGTTGGAAGACGCGGCCTGCTCGATCGACCTCGACTCCCGCGCCACGACATGGCGACGCCGCGAGTCTCAGTGGTGGTCATGAGCGGTGGTGTGCGATCGTCATGGACGTGGGTGAGGTGGGAGAGCCGAACGAGGTGCAGGAGCAGCACCTCGCCGTCACGCGCGACGCGGCGGCCCGCATCGCCGGTCTCACCCAGCGCCAGGTGGACTACTGGGCAAGCACAGGTCTGGTTGAGCCGACTGTGGACACACGGGT
>JBBSQN010000211.1:0-6748 GCA_038257875.1 Mycobacteriales bacterium | reverse complement strand
GGCTGGCCGCGTTCGAAACCCGCTACAACGCCGTCGCCAGGCCCTTCAACTGGAAGTTCACCCGCCACGACCTGCACGACCTGCTCCAACGCATCGACGCCCACCAGAAGCCCACCGAAGATCACCACATGGCTGCCTGAGCACCCCCGAAGAACTTACGGGTCAGACCACTAAGTTGGCCGGTACGAAGTGGGTCGCCGAGCGGGTCGCCGTCGAGGGCTGCCCGGGTTTCACCGACGACGCCGCCTACGCCGCGATGGACTTCCTGCTCGACGCGCTGGACGAGATCGCCGGGGAGATCTTCGGCTCGGTCGCACCTGCTGAACCTTGATCTGGACATCGTCTTCGTGGACACGACCTCGACCTACTTCGAGCTCGACGTCCCAGACGAGCTGGCCGAACTCGCCGACACCGTCGACGACGACGGCGTCACCCGGCCGGTCGAGGCGGGCAAGCGCAGCTTCGGGCACTCCAAGGACTTCCGCGACGACCTGCCCCAGGTCGTCGATCGCGATGGCGGTGACCCACGACGGGGTGCCGGTGCGGTGCTGGACGTTTGCGGGCAACACCGCCGACACCGCGATCATCCGCACGGTCACCGACGACCTGGCCGGCTGGAACCTGCACCGGATGGTGTGGGTCGCCGACCGGGGGTTCGCCTCGGCCGCGAACCGGGCGTACCTGACCCGCGGCGGCGGGCACTACATCCACGCCGAGAAGTTGCGTAACACCAACACCGAGGCCGCCGCCGCGCTGTCACGGCCCGGCCGCTACCGCAGCGTCGCGGGGAACCTGCGGGTGAAGGAGGTCGCCGTCGCCCCCGGTGGGGACGGCGACGGCGACGGCGGTGCCCGCACCCAACGATTCGTGGTCTGCCACAACCCCGAACAGGCCGGCCGGGACGCCGCCGTCCGCGACCGGCTGGTCGCCCACCTCAAGGGCCTCATCGACGGCTCCGACGCGTGGAGCGACCGCGCCGGGATGAGTTCGTCGGCTCGCTGAAGACCAAGCCCGGGCTGCGCCGCTACCTGCGCCGCACCGGCGGCGGGCTGCTGCGCATCGACGCCGCAGCGGTCAAGCGCGAGGCGCACCTAGACGGCAAGTGGCTGCTGCGGACCTCCGACGTCACCCTGACCCCCGACGACCTCGCCGCCGCCTACAAGCAGCTCCTGCAGGTCGAACGCGGCGGGCGGGACCTCAAAGGCGCCCTCGGGCTGCGCCCTGTCTTCCACCACCGCGAGGACCGCATCCGCGCCCACATCCAGCTGCGCTGGCTCGCGCTGCTGCTGCTGCGCGTGGTCGAGAACGCCACCGGCGACACCTGGCGCAACCTCCGCCACGAACTCGATCGCATGCACCTGATCACCCTCGCCACCGCTGACGGGCGGGTCGCGCAACGCTCAGCCACCACCGCCGGGCAGAAGACCATCCTGGCCGCGCTCAAACTGCCCGAGCCGCCCCGGTTCTTCGACTTCACCGTCCCAAGCGACTGACCCGCCACCACGGCCCTCACGCTCGTAGTAACACGACCCTCATCGCCCCCGCGCGCGTTTGCGCAGGTCACCGGCCCTTTTCGGCCTCTCATGTGCTCATGATCTTCGGAAGTCCGGCGAGGCGCCCCGGGTTGGTAGTGGAGCCCCCAGGTTTCCGGCGGCGGTTGAGCCCTTGGATGATTTCGACCACGACCACGGGCTCAAACGCGAGGTCATCCCCATCCAGCGGCCAGGCCAGGCCGTCACCCTGGCGACCTGCGCGGAGCCGCGTCGACCAGGTTGCCCAGCAACCGCCGAGTCGCCGAGACAGCCGGCCTGGGGTGGTGCCGCCCCGGGGGCGGCGGGCGCCGGTCCGGGCTCCAGCTGTCGCAGGTGGCGGTAACGTCGCAGCCGCGTCAACACACACGCGGCCTGACCAGCCGCACGAGCTCCCGAGGGACGGCATGACTATCACCCACGACTACGTCCAGCCCGTCGGTCACCGCGCCGGAAGCCGTGCCCAGCAGGCCAACCAACCGCCACACGCGGTTCACACACCGTGCCCGGCAACGCCAGTCACGGTCTAGATCCCGCCCCGACCGGAGCCCCGACACGCCGACGCGACCGCAGACAAGACACACGCCTCGTCGGGATGGGGGCGAAGCCCCGGCTACCGGTGGGCCGCCGACATCGCAGCGATGGTGCCGGTGCCGCCGGTGACACCGACGCTCGGCTGGCGCACCAGCACCCGCTTGCCCCTGGGATCACTTAACGTGCGCCTGGACTCCAACGACCACTCCCGTGGACCCCGTCGCGGTCGGCCGTAAGGTCGAGGTCGTCGCGGACCTGACAACGGTGGGGGTGACCTGGGCGGCCGGCGGGCCGTCGCGAGCCACCAGCGGCTAGGCCCGCCACCAGAGCGTCGCCGAGCCGGTCCACCCAGCCGCAGCGTTGGCGATGTCCGCCGCCGCTGCGTTCCCGGGGACTGCGCGGCCCAACCCTGGATGACGGCTGGAATGGCGTCGCCGTCGATGGATCGCTCATGCACAGGACGAGATCCGGGCGGGATACATCGTGGAGGCGATGTGCGTGAACTTCGAAGACGCAGATGGCGCGGATCGATTGGGCAGGATCGCAGCGTTCGAACGAGCGCGATTCGCAAGCCTTACCGCGCGACCGCGGCAACTTACCTGCAGCGGCCCCGTCACCGGCCGCTCAGGTGCTGCGCCGCTGTGGCGCGTAGCCGCTGGTGTATCCCGCCGTACGCGGTGGCGGCGGGTAGCCACGCCTTGGTCACCTTAGCGACCATCGTATAGTTGGGGTCGCAGACGTTACCGACTGGTGCCTGCCCGACCTGGGAGAGCAGTTGGTAGGTGTCGAGCTGGTCGAGGCCGGTCAAAGCCGATGTCCAGGTGAGGAGGTCGTGCTGGCTGACCCGGAAGGCGTCTTCGAGAGGGCGGGTGGAGCCGGTCGACATCAACGCGTCGTCGGTTTCCATGCGGGGCCACGGTGTCGGCCCGGCGTCGCCGGCCTTGAGCAGGTCGACGACCAGGACGGTGTCCATGGCCGCCTCGACCGCGGTTCCGCACAGCTCGCCCTGGCCTTGGCGGACATGGCCGTCGCCGAGGGCGAGCAGCGCGCCTTCCTGCCCGACCCCGAAGTAGATGGTGGTGCCCGCTCGTAGCTCCGGGGTGTCCATGTTGCCGCCGTGCGCGTCGGGGGTGATGGTCTGCCGGGCCTCGAACCCAGCCGGTGCTACCCCGACGGTGCCCTGCATCGGGTCGAACGGCAGCTCGATCACCGTGTCGCCGCGGGTGGCGTGGAAGACGGCCGTGCGCCGCTGCGAGTCCAGGTCGTAGCGCCAGACCCGTTCCTCCAGCGCCGGGTGCAGCATGGCCGTGGTGTGGGTGGTGGTCAGCGCGCCGAAGTGCGGGAACGTCGCGGACACCGCCCAGTCCCGCGCCGGTTCGATGCTGGCGAAGTGCACGGCGAGGGTGTCGCCGGGTTCGGCGCCCTCGATCCAGAACGGTCCACTGACCGGGTTCAGGTACGGGAACTGGCACACCCGTGAGGGCAGCGTGTCCGCACCGGTGACCCGCCCGGCGAAGCAGTCCTCGGTGAAGACCTCGATCACCGAACCGGGCGTGACCCGCAGCACCGGCTCCATGCGGCCGAAGACCCACACCAGCTCGTCCGGCTCGGGCCGGTAGGTCACCACGTCCGGTCCGTTCATCGCTGGTCCTCCCGCCCCGACGGTTCCAGCGTGTCAGCCTCGTCCAGCCCGCCCAGCTGCGGTCGCCGGCCGCGGGCGTAGGCCACCGCCACCACGACCACGCCGACCGCCAGCCACGCGAAGCCGAGCCGCTGCGCGGCCACGTTCGCCTCGAAGATCACCAACGCGATGATGGCGAAGCCAAGCACCGGGGCCACCACGTGCCGCCACACGTTGAGTCCGGCGCCTGCGCCGCGCCGGATCGCGAAGTGGGTGACGACGGCGGCGTGCAGCAGCAGGAACGCCGACAGGGCACCGAAGTTCACCAGCGTCGAGAGCAGCGTGATGCCGTCTGCGCGTTCGGCGAACCACACGCCGACGACCAGCGAGATGCCCGCCACCAGCAGCGTCGCGTTGACCGGGACCTGATGGCGGGGGTGCACCTTGGCCAGCACGTGCGGCAGCTGCCGGTCACGCGCCATCGAGAACAACAGCCGTGAGGTCGCGGTCTGCGCGACCATCGCGTCGGCGAACCCCCACGCGATCGCCGTCGCCACCGCGGTCAACACCCCCAGCCAGTGCCCGCCGGCCACCTCCGCCGCGTCATAGAACGCGCTGCCGGCCGCGTCGCCCTCGCTGATCAGGGTCTGCGGGTCGGACACGAACAGCGACGCCACCCACGTCTGCACGACGAACAGCAGCGCGGCCAGGGCGAGCGCGGCCAGCGTCGCCCGGCCCACCGCCCGGTCGCCGCCGGTGGTCTCCTCCGACAGCGTCGAGATCGCGTCGAAGCCGAGGAAACTCAGCACCGCCACCGACGTCGCCGTGAGCACCACCCCGGGGGAGAACGTGTCCGGGTTGAAGAACGCGTCGAAGCCGGCGCCGTTGCCCCTCCCGGCGGCCAAGGCGACGAAGCCCACCACCAGGAAGATCGCCAACACGATCAGCTCGGCGACGAGCATCACCTTGTTCACCCGCGCGGTCAGCTTGATGCCCGAGTAGTTGATGAACGTGTTCAGCACGATGAAACCGATGACCCACGCCCAGATGGGCACCGCCGGCACGAACGACGCCATCGCCGCGCCGGCGACGATGTAGAGCAGCGCCGGCACCAAGATGTAGTCCAGCAGGATCATCCAGCCGCCGATGAACCCGGCCACCGGGTGCAGCCCACGCCCGGCGTAGGAGTACACCGAGCCGGACACCGGGAAGGCCTGCGACATCGTCGCGTACGACAGCGCGGTGAACGTCATGGCCACCGCGCCCACGATGTAGGCAGCCGCCACCATCCCACCGGACTCGGAGAACACCGCCCCGAAGATGCCGAACGGCGCGATCGGCACAATGAAGATCAACCCGTAGACCAACAGGTCCCACGTACTCAGCGTGCGGCTCAACTCCTGCTTGTAGCCGAACCGCTCGACCCCACCCGCCTCGGTGCTCATGCTCGCCTCCACGACACGCCGCCCACGACCGTCAGCCCAACGCCACACACGGAGCCGCGACGCTGCACCGGAGAACGCGCCTCCACCGCTTGCCTGGCACCCGGTCGCGCCGCGCATACACATGCCCCCATCCGGGCCGGGACAACCGCCCCGCACGCCGGACCGCCCCGATCGAGAGGCAGTCGACGCACGGGTCACCGCGCGTCCGCGGCGCGCAGCCGTCGCAGCACCATGCCGCCTCGCCGAGACGGCGGGTCGGCCCGGATGGGGTGCCGAGATCCGCGCCGGCGCCACACTGCACGCCCAAGGGCGGGCCATGCAGTTCGCAGTGGCCCTCGGGAGGGCGTCCAGGCCGGTGAAGGCGGCGGCCAGTGCTTCCCGTCTGACGCGCGGGGCCGCGCCGACCACCGAGCGTCGATGAAAAAAACAAGTGGGCCGGGCGGCGATCGGCGTTGGCCCGTTCCGCTCAAGGGAACGTTGAGGCAAGGACCATTGACTCGCCCCTAAGGAACCGCTAGGCAACAGGTTCGGCGTCCTGCCTGCCCGGGACAGCGTCGAACTTCTCTCTCGGCTGATCATGCCCCGAGACTGACCTGCCCAAGAGAGGTGCGAAGTGGACTCTTTCCAAGATCGTTTCTCCTAGGGATCTCCGGATCGCTTTGGCCGCCAGCCCAAACATCGAGCCGCCCGCCTGCTCCTGCCTCTTGTCGCGGTGCTGCTGCTCGGCCAGTTGACTGGCTCCGCCTCCGCCAGCCTCGGTGGCGGAACAACCCGCGAGGGGGTGGCAGGCGGCCCCGCGCAGGCTTCCCAGCCGGTGATGGCGTGTGCGGACCTCGTCGGCCAAGCCCTGGCCGGCCTGAGGGGCGCGCCCACGAGTGTCACCAGTGCCACGGTCGTCCCGGCGTCGGGCACAACACCGGAGTATTGTGACGTCAAAGGATATGTCGCGTCACAGATCCAGTTCGAAGTGCGCCTCCCTACGGGGACCTGGAACGGCCGTTACTTCCAGACGGGCTGCGGAGGCTTCTGTGGCTACGTCCCCATCTCCTCCTGCGCTACGGCACTGGATCGGAACTTCGCCGTCGCCGCAGAGAACTCCGGCCATGTGGGAAGCGATGCGCTGTGGGCCTACAACAACCGTCGGCTGGAGATCGACTGGGGATACCGATCGCCCCATGTCGTCTCAATCGCAGCCAAGGCGCTGATCCACCGGTTCTACGGTGAAACGCCCCGGTACTCGTACTTCCAAGGCTGCTCGACCGGTGGCCGTCAAGCCCTCATGGAGGCACAGCGCTTCCCACACGACTTCGACGGGATCATCGGCGGCGACCCGGCGAACCGACAGAATTACCTAGCGCCGCTCGCCAAGGCTGGGTCGAGCGGGTGAACCGCGACCGAGCAGGGAAGCTCATCCTGACGCCCGACCTCTTGCCGCTGATCAATGCGGCTGTGCTGGCCGCCTGTGATCGTCTCGACGGCAGGGCGGCGTCACATCGTCGTTTGGTACTGATGTGACTGGAGTGAGTGGAGTGTTGTAGGCGCTCCCGATCCAGGGGTGAATGTGCGGGCGGGTGCGGCCCGCCGATGATCACGGTGTCGAAGCCGGTCATCGTCGGCAG
>JBBSQN010000210.1:0-7008 GCA_038257875.1 Mycobacteriales bacterium | reverse complement strand
GGGTGCACGTTATCGTCGATCATCCGGATGAACTGTTTACGAACGTCCGGGAGTTCCCGACGGGGAAGGCGACGGATCTTCATGTCCAAATAATAGCAGAATGGCAGAGAGTCCGCTAGCCCAGTTTCTCCTTAGTACGACACCCGGTGGGTCGCACCGGGATCTGCTACGACAACGTCATGGCCGAGTCGTTCTTCGCGGCCTTGAAGAACGAGCGTGTCCACCGCACCGTCTATCCCACTCGGGAGCATGCCCGCCGAGACGTGACCCGGTACATCGAATTGTGGTACAATCTCCGCTGGCTCCACTCAGGTCTTGGCTATAAGACGCTACAAGAGATCCTCGACGAGTGAACAGACACGCAGGGCGCAGCGTAGAATAAGCAAATCAGGCGGTCCGAAAACCGCCGAGCAGATCAAGCATGATCAAGGCGACACGCCGATCACCCCACCTCCCTCATGTGCGAAATGCGGGGCTAGCAGCGAGCGCGGGTGAAACCTCAGCCGTAGACTGACCGACCTGCGGTTGAGATGGTGATGGAGCACCCGGCGACCGGTGAAGTGGAACCGTCGGTCACGCGTGCGCAAGTGCGGCCGAGACAGCCCGGCGACGCGGACGTCGCGACCGCGGGAGCCGGTTCGGCGGTCGGTCTACGCAGCGCGGGTGATGTGTTCGCCCAGCCGACGACGGTGGGGCTGGACACCACCGATACCGAGGCCTACGCCGCGCCGAGGTCGGGGTGTCGGGTTGTGCGAAACGGGGTTGCGGCGGCTCAGGGGTGGGTGAGCTCGTTGTGGTGGATGCCGGTGAGGAACGCGGTCCATGCGGTGTGGGTGAAGGTGAGGATCGGGCCCTGGCCGTGGTCCTTGGTGTCGCGGACGCCGACCCAGCCGGGGACGAACGCCACCTCCACGCACTGGGCGTTTCTCTCATCTGAGTAGCTGCTGGTGAACCAGGTGGCACCGGTGAAGTCTGGTTCAGTGGGGGTCATCGGGCGGGCCTTCCCTCAGCTCCTGGGCGACGGCCCGGAGCATACGCCGGGTCTCGACGGGGCCGAGGGCGGCGGCCTGCATGGCGCCCCACAGGGCGTCGTAGGCGCGGACGGTCTGCTTGTCGTCGATGTAGCGGGCCTCGTCGAGGTCCTCGCAGTAGACGAACTCCAGCGACGGTGCGTTGCCCGGGGACGGGATGCGCATTGTGGTGAAGCGCTGCGCCACACCGGTGGTCGACTGGGCGTCGAACGGCCGGATCTGGAGCTGGACGCGGGGCCGGGCCGCCAGCTCGACCAGGTGTTCCAGTTGCTCGGCCATCACCTGCCGGCCGCCGACGATCCGGCGCAGACAGGCCTCGGACAGGATGAAGCTGAGCATGGGCGGGTCGTCGCGGTCGAGGATCTCCTGGCGCTCCTGACGGGCGCGCACCGCCTCGTCGACATCGGTCACTGCGCCGAACGGCTCGGACGAAGCGAACAGGGCCCGCATGTAGGCCTCGGTCTGCAGGATGCCGGGGACCAGCTCGAGCTCGGTCCAGCGGATGTCCTCGGCGTCGTGCTCCAGGTCGACGTAGACCCGGAACCACTGCGGGAAGGCCGCCCGGTAGCCCGTCCACCGCCCGCGCTCCCGGTTGTTGCGCGACAGCGCGATCATCCACTCGATGTGCTCGGGATCGTCGCCGTAGAACTCCAGTAGCAGCTTGAGGTCGCCGAGCGCGATGCCGCTCTGGCCCAGCTCCAACCGGCTGATCTTGGTGGAGTTGCAGTCGATGATCCTCGAGGCCTCGGTCGGCGTCCGGCCTGCGGCCTCGCGCACCCGGCGCAGCTCGTTGCCGAGCTGGCGCCGTCGCACCGTGGGAGTCGCCATGACACTCCTCCATAGGATTGCAGTGTTGCCATTGCAGCTAGATGTTCGGTAGGATCGCAGTGTAGCGACACGACGACGGCAAGGCGGTGGGTGGGATGGTGGTGACGATCGCAGTGTGGGTGATCGTCGCGGTGTGGCTCACGCTGCTGACCGTGGGCCTCCTGCGCCGGCGGGAGGAGCCGGGCGAACCGGTCTACCGGCGGCTCCCCGACGGTCGGCTCCGCTTCGAGCGGAGCGTGCACACCGCCTGCCGGTCGGCCCGTCACGAGTTGGCCGCCCTGAACGATCCGGGCCCGGCCGGCGCTCCCCACCGCGCCGGGCCCGGATCCCCCACTCCGCGGCCGGACCACGATCCGGTCTCGCTCACCGAACCCATCGACGTCACACCGCAACGCGGTGGTGACGACCGGTGACCGCCGGACATGGTGACGACCACTTTCCGGCCAGTCATCCGCCTACGACGTCGATCGCCGCACTTCGGAAGAGATACGAACATCTGACGGCCCAGGGGACTGGTGAGCGCGTCGGCATCACCGGCCGTGTCCTGCCGCATCGCATCGATGGCAGGTTGTGCCTCGCCACGGTCTGGGACGCGTCGGGTGATATCCAGATCGTGCTCTCGCCGGACCGGCTCGGCGTCGAGTCGCTCGAGTCGTGGAGATCCAACATCGATCTGGGCGATCAGGTGGCTGTGGCGGGCGAGGTCATGACCTCCCCGCAGGGCGAGTGCGCGGTGCTCGCCGACAGGTGGTCGCTGACGTCCAAGTGCTTGCGTCCGCAAGCAGACAGCCCCGTCCTCGGGGTGCGAGTACGGCTGCGCCTGATCTTAGGAAGAAAGGCTCGCCGGTGATGGACAGCTCCGCTATCTCCGGCTACGAGCCGCCCAGAGATTTCGACCGTAGCGTGCCGCACTCGGCCCGGGTCTGGAACTACTGGCTGGGCGGCAAGGACAACTTCCAGGCCGACCGCGAGGTCGGCGACCGGATTCGCGCCGTCCTTCCCGGCGTCGTCGACGCTGCTCACGGCGCCCGGGGCTTCCTGATCCGTGCCGTGCGGTACCTGGCCGGCGACGCGGGGGTCCGCCAGTTCCTCGACATCGGCACCGGGCTGCCCACGGGCGGCAACACCCATGAGGTCGCCCAGGAGACGGCACCGGAGTGCCGCGTCGTCTACGTCGACAACGACCCCCTGGTCCTGGTGCACGCCCGTGCCCTGCTCACCAGCAGCCCGGAAGGCGTGACCGACTACGTCGCCGCCGACCTGCGCGACCCCGGCACCATCCTGCGCGAAGCCGCCCGCACGCTGGACTTCACCCAGCCCGTCGCGCTCCTGCTGATGGGGGTCGTCAACCACATCACCGACACCGACGAGGCGCACGCGATCGTCGACCGGTTGCTCGACGCGCTGCCCGCGGGCAGCTACCTGGTGCTGTCGCACTCCACCTCGGAGGTCGGCGGCGCGGCGATGGACGAGGCCATCCGGCAGTGGAACGCGGCCGCCACCCCACCGATGACGGTGCGCAGCCGCCAGGAGATCAACCGGTTCTTCGACCGACTGGAGCTGCTGGAACCCGGGGTGGTCTCGGACTCACTGTGGCGACCCGACCCCCACCACGTCGGCGTCCTGGCCGAGGTGGATCACTTCGGCGGCGTCGGACGGAAGCCCTGAGCACCTCGTCGCCGCCGTAGCTGATCGTCCAGCAGGAAAACAGCCTATTCCGGGCCGGATACCTGCTGGACGATCAGCTACGCGAGGCTGATCCCGGCACGGGACGGGGGTTCGAGGCGCTGAACGTGCTGCCGCGTGCCTCTCAGTAGGGGCCGAACATCCAGTTGCCCGCCGCGTTTTTATCCTCGCTATACCAGAAGTCGATCCACAGCTGCGTGAACTCCTCACGCGAGATGGAGCCGTCCCCGCTTAGGTCGAGCCGAAGGAATATCTCGTCGGCTTGCGTCGGATCGATATTAAAGATGGTCGCCAAGCCGCGATACTCCTGAGCGGAGATGGTGCCGTCACCGTCGGGGTCGAAGACGTCGAAGATCAACTGTAACCCGCGCAGATGGTTTTCCTGCTCAAACTGCGCGACCGTAGTGACGAACTCATCGAGCGGCCCGCTCATCGATGCTTTCGGGCTGACGGGCCCCTCGGCCGACCCGCATCGGGCAGCGGTTTCGGCGCTGCTGGTCAGCGACGAGGGGGTGCTGGGCAGCCGGCGTATGCGCAGTTTCCCGGGCTGCGGTTCCGGCTGCTCGAGGCGATTTGTGACCTGATGCAGGAGCTGGCCGCGAGCCAGCCGGTGCTGGTGGCCATCGATGATCTGCAGTGGGCTGATCCGTCCACGTTGTTGGTGATTGAACATCTGGCACGTCGGCGGGATGATCTGCCGATCGTGGTGCTGGGCACCCTGCGCCTGTCGCCTCGCTCGGCGGTGCTGGAGCGGCTGGTCGAGGACCTGGCCCCCCGGCATGGGCTGAGGCTGAGCCTGGACCCGCTCGACGAGCTGACGATGCGCAGCCTGGTCGCCGCAATCGTCGGAGCGGAGCCGGGGCCCGGCCTGCTCGCCCTGGTGGGCGGGGCAGCGGGGAACCCGTGTTCGTCGCCGAGATGGTCGCCGCCCTCCGTGACGACGACAACCTCCGCTATGAGGACGCGGAGGTGGAGGTGGAGGTAACGCGGTCGACGGTGCCGCCGTCGCTGCAGTCGACACTGCTGCGTCGGGTCGGCCCCTTGTCCCACGAGGTCCGGGATGTGCTGCGGGTCGCCGCGGTTCTCGGGTCGCCGTTCGTACTGGACGACCTCGCGGTGGTGCTGGCCAAGCCGGCCTCGCAGCTGCTCGGGGCGTTGGACGAGCCGATGCGGGCGAGGCTGATCGTGATGGCAGGAGACCAGCTGGAATTTCGCCACGACCTGCTGCGCGACGCGGTGTATCAGGACCTGCCGGCGGCGGCCCGCGCGGCGCTGCACGTGCAAGCCGCCCGCCGGCTCGCCGCCGCCGGCCGCGGCGTCGCCCAGGTGGCGACCCACTTCCAGCTGGGCGCGGCGCCCGGGGATGCCGAGGCCGTCCACTGGCTGCTCCGCGCGGCGCGTGAGACCGTCTCCCGTTCCCCGCAGGTCGGCGTCGAACTGATGGACAAGGCGCTGCACATCGGTGGGGAGCTGTCCGCCCTACGGGACACGCTGGAGGCGGAGCTGGGTGTGGCGCTGATGTGGTCCGGGCGCATCGCCGATGGGGAAACCAGGCTGCGGGATCTGCTCAACCGCCCCCACGACTACGAGGTCGACGCTCCCGCCCGCTTGGCGCTCGGCCAGACATTGCTCATGCAAGGTCACGCGGACACCGCCGCCGAGCTGTTGGAGGACACGCGTGGCTCTCCGGGCGGGGTGCAGCGGCCGCAGGTGCTGGCCGAGGCGGCGTTGGCACGGCTGGTTCGCGGCGAGCTCGACGTCGCAGCACGGGACGCCGAGCACGCCCGCGAGGCCGGTCGCCAGCTCGGTGACGACCCCGCCGTCTGCCTGGCGCTGTGCGTCGAGTCCGTCGTCGTGGGCCTGCGCGGGTATACCCGACAAGCCTTGCAGCTGGCCGAACGCGCCCTGCAGATCGCCACCCGCAGCCCCGCCCGCGAGACCGGGCGGCGCCCCGTCCAATTCTTCCTGGGGATGCTGCTCCTCGACCTCGACCGCCCGCACGAGGGGCGGCGGATGTTGGCCACCGCCCGTCGGGTCAGTGAAAACCTCGGCATGATGTGGGATCTACCCCTGTATCACCTGCTCAACGGCATCGGGCACTACCACCACGGCGACCTCGACGACGCCGCCGCGGAGGCCCAGACATCTGTGGCGCTCAACGATGAAGCCGGAACACACCTCAACGCCGTTTGGGCTCAGGCCGTCTTGGCACTGGTCCACCTCCAGCGCGGCAACCTGCCCGCCGCCCGGCACGCCATCGACGCCGGCGAGCAGATGGTCGCTGAGATCGGGACACAGATCCGCGGAACCGACTGGCTGATCTGGGCACGCGGCCTGTACGAGGAGTGCACCGGCAACACCGACACCGCGCTGGCGATTCTATGGGCACTCTGGCACGGGCACGCCGCCCTCGGTGTTACCTCCGAACGTCGCAACCTCGGTCCCGACCTGATCCGGCTGTGCCTGCACGCCGGCGACATCGATGGTGCCCGCCACGTGGCTGACGCCGTCGCGCATGCGGCGCAGCTCCACGACACGGCCAGCGCCCACGCCGTCGCCCTGCGCTGCCGCGGCCTCGCCCACGACAACCCGGATCTTCTACTCGAGTCCGTCGACCTCTACCGGGGCACGCCCCGCCGCATGGAGCACGCCTGGACCTGCGAGGAAGCCGGCGTCGCCCTCGCCCGCGCCGGCCGTCACGACCACGCCCGTACCCTGCTCGACCAGGCGCTCACCATCTACCAGACCCGCGACGCACACCGACTCGCCCGTCGAGCCATCGCCGCACTCCGTGCCGCCGGACGACGACCCGGCGCAACCGGTCCACGACGGCGACCCGCCACCGGCTGGGACGCCCTCACCCGCACCGAGCTCGAAGTCAGCAAGCTCGCCGCCGAGGGACTGACAAACCCCGAAATCGGGAATCGTTTGTTCATCTCGCGTCGCACCGTCGAAACACACCTGTCCCACGTCTTCGGCAAGCTCGGCGTCTCCTCCCGTATCGAGCTCGCCGCCGAGGCCGCCCGCCGCAGCGCCTGACCAACGCTCCCTAACACTCGGCGTCGACGTCGGTTGCTGGGCGATCTGACACGCGGCTAGTCGAACAGGTCGTGGACGGTCTCGGCGGTGACCGCGCGACGCACCCAGACGTCGAGCTGATCCAGATCCGAGCACTCGGCGATGCGGGCACGGGCGTCGGGGGGAACGTCGATCCCACGGGCGTCGAGCACCGCCAGCACCGCCCTGGCCTCACCCACGGCCTCGCCTTCGGCTTTGCCTTCATCCTTGCCTGCGGCCTCGCCTTCCGCTCTGCCTTCGGCTTTGCCTTCGAAGAAGTAGCGACGGGCGAAGTCACTGCGGTACTCATACGTTCCCGTGGCCATGAGCCCCTCCAAGTAACGCTGCGCAGCCTCCGGCAACACAGCCAACACCAGATCACAGTACAGCCCACCACGATCAGGAT
>JBBSQN010000209.1:0-7027 GCA_038257875.1 Mycobacteriales bacterium | reverse complement strand
GGGTGCCGGTGCCACCGGTGACGCCAGACGTCTTCGGATGCCCCTGGCCCACCCATCAACCTCAGCTACTTTCGGGAACTCGCGAGTGACGAAGTTAGCACGTCAACCGTGGTATCCCCCAGCGACTTCCGGAGGTCTGAGGCCTACAGCACCCTTGTACTCACCATGAACGTAGACGGGGATAGTCGGTGGCGAGTCAGACGTGATTGATCCGGCCTCCTCCCGTCCGTAGACCAGGTTGATAACGGCCATCCCAGCACCAGTGAGCAGGACAACGAGTATCGATACCAGCATCGGTCGGCTGGCCATCGTAGCCCAGTCGCCCAGTCGCGGTGTGCTGGTTGCGGGTCGTGTAGGCACCGAGGTGGTCGCGGAGCCCGGTGGGGATACTTGCACCGACCCGGAGGCTGAAGCTGCGGATACTGCCCACGAGCGCAGGCGTCTCGCTCCCTTCGCTCCCTTCTCAGTTGGTTGTTCGGCAGGTTGGGGGACGATGGACCGTATCTGCGCGGCAGCGGCCGCCGACACTCGTCGGCTGTCGTCGTCAACGAGGCTGTGGATCTCTTCGCCGACACGACCACGGACGACATCGTTGCCGATCCGGTGCAAGTGGGCTAGTCCCTCTAGAGCGTTGAGTCGATCCGTGGCGATCGGGCTGTTGATCGCGTGGCGCAGATGGGTCGGCAACGACCAGTTGATGTTTCTGGCGATGACGATACGGCCCTCGACATCATCCTGTTTCTTCGGCCGCTGCTGAGGTATCTCCTCCACAACCCGGTCATAGACGTAGCTGTACAGCTCATCAAGGGTGATATCACCGTCACCGTTGAGGTCGGCGCTGCCGTCCCGCAGACCAACAATCAGGTGGTGGGTGAACACCGAAGGTTTAGCCTGGCCGTGCGGTTGGTTGCCCTCGAAAGAGTACTGGGTGGTATCGGATGCCGTGAGCACAACACGTCCACGGCCTTGAAAACTTTCGAGCGCATACACCTGGGCGTCGGCTTTGACGAGCCGACTAGCCGGGAACGCTCCGCTGTAGCAACAGTCGAGGATCAGTATTTTTTGCCGCGACGCGCACCCCTCCATCACGTAGTCGATCTGGCTAGCGGGCAGCGCCGTGAACGGCAGGTTGTCACGCTGAGTGTTAGCCATTGCCAGGTAAAGTCGGCCACCATCGTCTTTGAGGCCGTGGCCGGTGAAGTACAGCAGCGTCAAGTCGTCGCGCCGCCGGTCGCGGTACAGCTCGCCGATGGCCTGGCCGACCCTGTCGTACGGCTCGTTGATCAACGTTGTGACCTCGAAATCGGCGATGACCGGATCGCTCAACACCGCCGCCAACGACTCCGCATCGTGTACCGGCGAGGTCAACTGCCGCAGGCCGGAGTCCTGGTACTGGTAGGTGGCGACCAGCAGCGCCACACGCCGTCCCACCGCAGCCTGCCTATCCGTCAGCATGACGCTGGACGTAGGCGTCGACGAGCGCCTGTTGCTGCTCGGCCGAAGCCCGCTCCAGCTCAAGAGTGTCACCATCGATGGTCACCGAGAGCCGGTGCCTCCCGGACTGGCGGCCCAACCAGTCGCGCAACGTCCCGATCAGCGCAACGAACACCCCACCGGAAGCGCTCAACACGACGATCAGCTCGCCCAGCGTGACCAGGTCCGTACCCTTCGCGCCTTCCGGAAGGGTCTCGCCTACCACGGGGGCAATCGACTCGACGTCCAGCTCGACGAGCTCAGCGCGCAGTCGACGGGCAAGCCGCTCCCCCGCCTCCGAGTCCAGCTCCGGGTCCGGGTAAAGCACCAGCAGCAGGCTCACGAGTTCGCCTGCCTCCGCCGCACCCCCGTCGATGCTGCTCATCCCCCTTCCCTCATCCCCAGCCACCCGGCTTGCCGTCGCCACCCTAACAGTGCACGCACCGTTACCAGGCCCCTTGTTCCACGTGGATTGATGTTGATCTTCCGCGAGGCGTTTCCTGCCTCTTCACCGAGCCAGACGAGGTTCTCGTCGGGGGTGACGGCCAGTCCGAAGCTGACCTCGACGCCTCGCGCTACGTCGTGGCATGGCCCCACAACCTGGTCAGGTCAAGTCCACAAGCACTCCAGGGGCGCCGCGTACAGCCGGTCGCCCAGGGGTCTCGCGAACCGGCCGGTGTGCAGGAGGACGCCACCCCGGAACCGATCACCGAGTTTGTCGCGCAGCCGGCCGAGTGGCCGAGCATCCGCGGGTCTCACGAGCTCGCCCGACTTGATCTCTACGGCAACGACGTCGCCGCCCGGTGACTGGAGCACGATGTCCACCTCGTCGCCGTCGTGGGTCCGGTAGTGGCCGACTCGCACGGTCTCGTCCAGCCAGCCGACCTGTTTCAGGATCTCGTTGACCGCGAACGTCTCGAGCAGGTGTCCGAACTCGGTCAGGGCGGACGGATCATGGCGATCAAGGTTCTCCGGGGTGACGTCGAGAACCCATCCGCCGACGCCGGTGTCCATCAGGTGGATCTTCGGCATGGTGTTGACCCTCGCGCCGAGTGTCGTGCCCCACGCCGGAAGTCGATGCAGCAGGAACACCGCCTCCAACAGGTGCGCGTAGTCGTTCGCCGCCGACAGCTGCAGCTGCTCCGCGCGCGCTGACCGCGCGACGTTGACGATCTGCCCGGTTTGGGCGGCAAGCCGCTGGAACAGACGTGGAAGCACGTCGCGCTGTCGGATTCGTCGGATGTCGAGCACGTCCCGCTGGATGACCAAGTCGAGGTAGTCGGCGAACCAGCCGTCCCGCGAGCGCCGACCGTGACGGCGAAGCGGGATGGGAAACCCGCCCGACAGCACTCGCTCGGCGTAACCGAGACGATCGGTGGACGTCGCCACACCGTCGACGACGCACGCCGGGTCGACACGCACCTTCTCGACAAAGGACTCCCGCCTACCGTCGATCTCGCCCTGCGACAACGGCCAGACCGTCATGACATGAGCTCGCCCGGTGAGTGCCTGGGCGGCCCGCGGGATGGTGGTGTAGCTGGTCGAGCCCGTGAGGACAAATCGGCCTGGCCGCGAGTCGCGGTTGAGCTCCGCCTTGATCGCGTCGAGGAGCTCGGGGACGTGCTGGTACTTGTCGATCAGCACAGGTCCGGTACCGGCGACCGCGAAGCTCGGACCACCGGCTACGAGCGCTCGGGTCTCGAGATCGTCCAGATCGACCACCCGGCGACCGCACCGACCTGCGATCCGGCTGAGCAACGTGCTTTTCCCCACAGCGCGGGGCCCGTGCAGGATCAGCACAGGTTCGGTGCGCATCAGGTCGAGCACGACCTCCTCCAGACGACGCGTCACGACGTCGGTCAACACGGCCATGAGCAGTAAAATAGCATGATCCGAGCCACTTCTGTCGCATAGTTCGAGGGCAGTTGAGCGCAAACCCCGAGCTGGCTGGCAACAGGTCACCCAGTGGGGGAGTCGGGCACGGCGCAGATCATGCACCGACGGCTTGTTGAACTCGACGATGTCCTCGAAGCGTCTCCTCAGCGCAACGTCCAGCAGCACGGGGTGGTTGGTCACTGCGATGATCAAACTCGGACCATGCTGCGACTCTGGCTTTCGTGCTGACGACGAGCTAAACGAGCATCGGCACGCTGTGGACCCTGGCTGGGGACCAGGAGGTGCGCCGTGGCGGCTCGTTAGACTCAACGCCGGATGACCAGATCGTGGGGTACCGGATGCCGGTTCAGGACGTGGGCTCCTGCGCGAGATCTCGCGCTCGCCGATGACCGCGGAACCTCGGCCGGTTGTCTTCTGCAGCCATGCGTCGGTGGACAAGCCGGCGGTGCTGGACTTCGCGCGGCGGCTGGAGCGCGACGGGCTGGAGGCCTGGGTCGACCGGTGGGAGATCGACAGTGGGGACGACCTGGTGGCCCGGATCAACGACGGTCTGGACCGCTGCACCGCCGGGCTGGTCTTCTTCTCCCGGCACACCCCGAGGTCGGTCTGGGTGGACACGGAGGTCAGTGCGCTGACCTACCGGGCGGTCCACGGGCTGCGTCTCGTCCCCGTTCTGCTCGAGGCCGACGCGCCGGTCCCGCCGCTGCTCGCGCACTACGTGCGACGCTCGGTCGGGGAGTACGAGGCGATCCGCGACACGCTGCTCGGGCGGCGACCGCGCCCGGAGCGCGGAGCATTGCCCGAGCGACGCTGGGACGAGCTGCTCATCCGGCTGACCCCGGACGACGGCGAGATCCATGTGGAGGTCTGGCAGGGCGGCGCGGTGCTCGCCGATGAGACGGTGCGTCGTCCGGCGCTGCTGGACCCGTCCTACCGAGCGCCGCGCACCGATCAGGCGCTCACGGAGGTCGGCCGCGCCTGCGGGTCGCTGCTGTTGCCCGGCACGACGGCGGAGCACCTGAGCGTCACGTTGTCGGATCATCGGAAGGGAGACCGGCTCGACGTCGTGGTCGAGGCGGACCCGAGCCTGCTCCGGTTGCCGATCGAGACGACCCGGCTCCCCGTCCCCGGGCTTCCCCTGCTGGTCGGGCTGGACGGGGTCAGCGTGTTCCGCCGGCCACTCGCACCGCCGGCGCGGCTGACCCCGGCGCTGCCCGGACCGTTGAAGATCCTCATCGCGGTCGCCGCGCCGGACGAGGGCACGACGTCGGCGGCCGTGCTGGACGGCGAGCGCGAGCTGGCGCGCATCCTGCGGGCGCTGCCGGAGCACGGCGCGCAGGCCCGGGCGCTGGAGGTCGCCTCGCTCGAGGAGATCACCGCCGCGCTGCGGCGGGACTCCTACCACGTGCTGCACCTGTCGGGTCACGGAAACACCGACGGGATCACGCTGGAGGACGAGGACGGGAACCCCCACGTCGCGACGCCCGACGCGATCGCCGCGGCCGTCGGGCGTGGGAACCATCCGCTGCCGCTGGTGTTCCTGTCCTGCTGCGATCCCGTCACCGGGGACGACACGGCCCCCGGTCTCGCGTTCGGGCTGCTCGCTGCTGGCCTGAGTCAGGTCGTCGCAATGAACGGCGAGGTCTCTGACCAGTACGGCACCGAGCTCGCCGCCCGGTTCTACCGCGAGCTCGCCGACGCGCGGGACGCCGAGCCCGCGCACGCGCTGGCACAGGCCCGCCGTGATCTCGAACGGGAGCGGCAGCAGGCCGCGGAGGGCGGCGCGGCGAGCGTCCCGGAGTTCGATACCGCGACCATCTACTGCTGGGGCTCGCCGCAACCGGTCGTCGGGCCCGGCGCTCCGGAGCCGCTACGGCTGCGCGCGGCCGTCGTACCGTCCGGACCGGTGCCGCGGTTGGGGGTGGACGACCTCGTTGGCCGCCGGGCGGAGGTGCGCGAGGCCCTCCGGGTGCTGCTCGGCGATCCGCGTTCGGTGCGGGAGCGCGGGCAGCGGGCGGGCGTGACGCTGTGCGGTGTCGGCGGTGCGGGCAAGAGCACGGTCGCGGGCCGGGTCATGGCGCGGCTGGCGGAACGGGGCTGGGTCGTCGCCGCGGTCGCGGGCCCGGTCGATCTCGGCGCGCTGTGCTCCGCGGTCGGCGCGGCGCTGGACGAGCTGGACGACGACGGGGCACGCCGTCTCGTCGGGCAGCTCGCCGAGCAGGCCGATGACCAGGTCCGGCTCGCTCGGCTGGGCCGGGCCGTGAAGGACCACCGGCTGCTGCTGGTACTGGACAACTTCGAGGACAACCTCTACCTCGGAGGGGAGACCTTCGCCGAACCTGTGACCGGCGCCGTCGTCACGGCACTGGCCCGGTCGGCGGCGACGGGCCGGCTCCTGGTCACCAGCCGGTACCCGGTCGGGCCGCTCGCGGGCCTGTTGCACGACGTGCGGGTCGTCCCGCTCAGCCGGGCCCAGGCCCGCAAGCTGCTGTTGCGGCTGCCGGCGCTCGACCAGCTCTCCGGGTCCGACTCCGCTGCGGTCCTGCGCGTCACCGGCGGGCATCCCCGGCTGATGGAGCTGGTCGACGCGGCAATGCGGGGCAACACGAGCCGCCTGTCCTCCATGGCCGACCGTCTCGACCGGTACGCCATCGAACTCGGCGTCGACCTGGACCGGCCGCGCGACGACCTGGACGCGTCGATGGCCGTGGCGATCGAGGTGTGCCTGCGCGACATCGCCCTCACCGACCTCATCGGTGAGCTGACCGGGATCGAACGGGACGTTCTGATGCAGGTGACGGTGTCGACGATCCCGGTGGCCGGTGAAGCGGTGGCGGCGATCCTGCCGGTCGAGCCGGCCGTCATCGTCGCCGCCCTCGAACGCCTGGTGCGTCTGTCGGTCATCACGCCGATGCGCCACGGCACCTTCTTCGTCGAACGCTGGACCGCCCAGGGGCTCAAGCAGCTCGCCGACCCGGACGAGTGGCGCCGCCGCAACCGGGACGCCGCCCACCAGCGCATGGTCCCGCCCGATGAACGCGGCGTAGACCTGGGTGACGCCATGGAGGCAGCCCGGAACCTCGTGGAAGCCGGGGAGGAGCAGGAGGCCGCCACGCTGGCGTCTCGAGTCGCGGAGTTCCTGCAGGAGATCGGCCAGCTGGTGATGCTCGCCGGCTTCGCGGCCGAGATCCTCGCCCATCTGCCACTCGCCAGCCAGAACGCTCGGGTCCTCGCCGAGCAGGAGGCCGACGCGCATCAGGCGATCGGTTTCACCGACGCCGCCGAGGCACGCTGGCGCGCCATGTGCAGCACGCTGACCCGCCTGGCCGACCGCGAACCCGACCGCGCCGACTACCAACGCGACCTCTCGATCTCCTACGAACGACTCGGGGACCTCATGGTCGCCGTGGGCCGCGGTGAGGACGCCGCCCGCTACTTCCAGCAGTCCCTCGACATTCGTACCCGCCTGGCCGACCGCGAACCCGACCGCGCCGACTACCAACGCGACCTCTCGGTCTCCTACAACAAGCTCGGGGACCTCATGGTCGCCGTGGGCCGCGGTGAGGACGCCGCCCGCTACTTCCAGCAGTCCCTCGACATTCGTACCCGCCTGGCCGACCGCGAACCCGACCGCGCCGACTACCAACGCGACCTCTCG
>JBBSQN010000208.1:0-7153 GCA_038257875.1 Mycobacteriales bacterium | reverse complement strand
GGTGAACGCACCGCATCTCGTGGCTCTTGTCCGTGCCGGCGCGGTGTTCGAGGCCGGCAAGCTCGTCGAACGACCCGACGAGACCCCACAACCCGAGGCCGCCTAAAAAATCTTCATCCACAGGTCTTGACTATTACTCTGCAGTACAGCTTGTTGTTGAAGGAAGCCAGCGCCGGTGCGGCGGCGGTGGAGCCCGACGGGAATGGAGTGAAGCTGGTCCAGGTGGTGCCGTTGAAGCTGTTCCAGTACAGCTTGCCGTCCGCGGCGCGGTGGACGCTGTAGAGCTTCCCGTCGTGGGTGGCCAGGGCTGGCGAGGAAGGACTGGACGCACCCCCGCCGAGTTGGGTGAAGCTGGTCCAAGTCGTGCCGTTGAAGCTGTTGTAGAACAGATTCTCGTTGGTGTTGCCGCCGCGGACCATGCAGTACAGCTTGTTGTTGAAGGAAGCCAGCGCCGGTGCGGCGGCGGTGGAGCCCGACGGGAATGGAGTGAACCCGCTCCAGGTGGTGCCGCTCAGGGCGTTGTACCGCAGGTTCAGGTTGAAGGTCACCTCCGCCCTGATGTTGATGCGGTGGTGGCCCCCGCCGCCGCCGTTGAAGCCCCACCAGTCGTAGCCGCCGGGCCTTTGGCTCAGGGCGCGGAGCGCAGAGCGGTTGAACCCGAGGGATCGTTCCAGCACCAGGTCGTCCTCGTTGGTGATCAGCCCCAGGAGCCAGTCGAACAGGAGGGCGACGAGCCCGACCAGAGAGAACCAGGCGTTGCTGCCCTCGTACTCACCGCTGTTCTGCTCCAACTGCTCGGAGGTTTTGAAGCAGTAGTCGGAGATGTCACGCAGGCCCCTGCGCAGGTCGTTGTACCAGCCGCCGCTGCTGTGATCTGCTTCCCAGCAGGCGATATTGCACGTCATCCACGTATTCACCGTTCCGTTGAACAGGTAGGACCCGGCGGGAAACTCCCGGTGGCTGCCGGTGACGATGGCGCCGAACTCACCCGACTCGTACTCCTTCTTCGATCCGGTGTCGCTGCCGGCGGAGGATGTCCAGTAGATCTCGTCCTTGCCCAGCTCACCAGACCTCTTCACGCACCAGAAATCCCGGAAGGAGAGCTTGACCGTGGTCGCGGCCCGCGACTCCCGCGGCGCGGGGTCTGGTGGCCCGAGGACCACCGTGATGCCGCTGCCGTAGGTCCCCAGCGCCTGCTCGTACTCCTCGGTGTCGACCGGGCTGTCCTCGGCGAGCTCGTCGAGACGGACCAAGCTGGCGTTGGGCTGCGCCGCGATCTCCGCGCCCAGCGCGGACAGATCCTTGAGCAGGTCCTCGCGGGAGAAGCCCTCACTGATCGGCAGCCCAACGATGATCTCCGGGAACAACTCCGTAGCGGCCCGCGTGGATGTCTCCTCCTGATACATTCGTCCGAAGGCGATGACCTCCTCCTCGGCCAGGACCGTACCCAGGATGCCCAGCAGGCGCTGCTCCAGCTCGGTCAGCTCCAGGCCCTGATCCTTGCGCGCGGCGGCACGCAGACTCGCGCCGATGAAAAGGTTGCCCGCGCGGCTGAGCCGCATCCGGCGGTCTGACTTCGTGTCCGACCGCTGCCCCGACAACTGGGCGCGCAACCGGGCCAACCGCTGATCAGCGGAGGTTTCAGAGGCTACGGACATGAGAGACTCCTCGCGGCTCTACTGACGTTCCTGTGGGTGAGTTTTCATGATCGGGTAGGGGCGCACGCCGTCCGCTCTAGGGTTTCTGGCTACCACAGCTGGAAACGATCAAGACGGGAACGGCGTGCGCACTACGAGGGTATGGCGCCGTGTGCTCGGGGTCGGGGACACGGTGATCGAGTCGGTGGAGCTGGAGACGGACAAGCGCGGTGTGGAGGTGCTCGTCGCGCGGGTGCGCCCGAAGGGCGGGGTGGCGCGGCGGTGCTCACGGTGTGACCGCCGGTGCCCGGGCTATGACATCAGCAAGGCGCCGCGCCGGTGGCGGGATCTGGACCTCGGCGAGAGACAGGTGTTCCTGGAGGCCACGACGCAGCGGGTGTCGTGTCCCGAGCACGGGGTGGTGGTCACGTCGGTGCCGTGGGCGCGACCCGGGTCGCGGTTCACCACCGCGTTCGAGGACACCGCCGCCTGGCTGGTCTGCCACGCCGCGCTCTCGGTGGTGGCGGTCCTGCTCCGGGTCGCCTGGCGCAGCGTCTCCGACATCGTGCGCCGGGTCGTGGCCGACCGGGCCGAGCAGCGTGACCGCCTCGCGGGGCTGCGCCGGATCGGGATCGACGAGATCTCGTATCGGAAGGGGCAGCGGTACCTGCTGGTCGTGACCTGCCACGACACGGGGCGGCTGGTGTGGGCCGGGAAGGACCGCAACCAGGACACGCTGCGCCGGTTCTTCGACGAGCTCGGCGCCGAACGCGCCGGGTGGCTGACCCACGTCTCCGCCGACGGCGCCGAGTGGATCCACGACGTCGTCGCCGAGCGGGCACCACGCGCCCAGCTGTGCCTGGACCCCTTCCACGTGGTGGCCTGGGCCACCACGGCCCTCGACCAGGTCCGCCGCACCCTGGTCGCTCAGCTGCGCGCCGGCGGGCACGACGACGAGGCCGCCGCACTGAAGGGCAGCCGGTGGGCGTTGTTGAAGAACCCGCCCGACCTGACCGGTGACCAGCGCACCACGATGGCCGGAATCGCCAAGGCCAACGGCGGTCTCTACCGCGCCTACCTCCTCAAGGAGCAGCTCCGGGAGATCTTCGCCTGCCGCGACCCGACGAAGGCACGAGCCCTGCTCGCCGGGTGGATCGCCTGGGCCCAGCGCAGCAGGCTCCCCGCGTTCGTCACACTCGCCAAGACCATCCAGAAATACCGGCAGCTGATCCTCAACGCCGTCACCCACGGGCTGGCTGACGCCCGCTCCGAGGCCACCAACACCCACCTCCGGCTGCTCACCCGCCGCGCCTACGGCTACCGCACCCCTGAAGCACTGATCGCCATGGCCGACCTCACCCGCGGCGGACTCTGCCCACCACTCCCCGGACGATCATGAAAATCCACCCACAGGAACGTCAGTAGAGCCGCGGGCGAGCAGGTCTACGGTTGCTACGGCGCCGTGCTCGATGTGGCTGACTCGGGCCTTGGACACGCCCATTCGCTCTGCCACGTCTGTCTGCCGCAGGCCGGCCCGCTTGCGCAGTTCAACGAGGCGTTGCATAGCAACAGCTCGGCGGAGCTGGTCACGTAGTCGTGCCTGCTCGTCCGCGCTGCCGAGGGCGTCACTCAGCTCGTCTCGAACCTCGTCCCAGGTGTGCCACCCACTCATGGCCCAGACTCCTTGATCCATAGCTCGTACTGCTGCTTCCGCAAAGGGTCCGGTCGATCATGACGGCCAGCATGCTTGGGGCAACGGCCTCGTCCGTCGTGATCAACCGGGTCGGCGCCAGTGGCATGTGAGCGTAATCCGGCGCTGGGGCAGGGCATGGCAGGATCTCGGCGTGCGGAAGGTCGAGCTCGTGGAGCGTCGGGCTCGGCTGGCCCGCTGTCACCGGGTGGCAGCGGGCCACCGGGCGGGTGACGTCGTGGAGGCGGCCAGGAGCATGGTCTGCCTGCACGGGACCGATCCCGGAACGGTCTACCTGTCCGCCTGGGCGCGCGTCAACGGCATGACGGTGACCGATCTGGAGCACGCACTGTATGTCGAGCGGTCGTTGGTCAAGCATCTGACGATGCGCCGTACCCTGTTCGTCTTCCCGCGAGCGACACTGAGCGTCGCCCAGGCGGGGGCCGGCAACCGCGTCGCCGACAGCGAGCGGCGCCGGCTCGTCCGCGACGTCGAGGCCGCAGGGCTGCACCGAGACGGTGAGCGCTGGCTGTCGGAGGCTGGCGAGCAGGTGCTGGCGGTGCTGGCCGATGGGCGGGAGGCCACGTCGTCGGAGCTGCGCGACGCGATCCCCGCGCTCGCGGGGTCGATCACCTACGGCGCGGGGAAGTCCTGGGGTGGGCAGGTACCGGTGGGTCCTCGCGTGCTGACCACGCTGTCCGCGGCGGGGCGCATCGTGCGGGCGTCGAACGACGGACGGTGGACCACCTCGCGGCCCCGCTGGGCGGCCATGGCGTCCTGGCTGGGGGAGGAGATCGCGCCGCGTTCGGAAGCCGAGGGGGTGGCGGGGCTGGTCGAGCAGTGGCTGCGCGTGTTCGGCCCCGGTACGGCGGCCGACATCAAGTGGTGGCTCGGGTCGACCCTCACGGCCGTGCGCAAGGCGCTGGCCGACCTGCACACGGTCGAGGTCGATCTTGACGGGCAGGCCGGGTTCCTGCTTCCTGACGACCTGGAGGCGACCGATCCGGTCGAGCCGTGGGCCGCGCTGCTGCCGCCGCTGGACCCGACCACGATGGGCTGGTTCGACCGAGACTGGTACCTCGGCCCGTACAAGTCGCAACTGTTCGACACCAGCGGCAACGCCGGGTCCACCGTGTGGTGGGACGGGCGGATCGTGGGTGGCTGGCGCCAGAGCGACACCGGCGAGGTGGTCCTGCAGCTGCTCGAGGACATCGGCTCGGACGCGCGGCGCGCCGTCGAGGACGAGGCGGCGCGCCTGACCACGTGGTTCGGTGGCATCCGGGTGCTGCCACGGTTCCCGTCACCACTGTCGAAGCTGTTCACGGGCTCGAGGCGGTGATGAGAGCACAGCCCGGACGAGAGCCTGCTCGTGACGCTGGGTGTGTCCAGCCCTCACTCTGCGTTCTTCGGCCGAGACCAGCAAAACCTGTGACCCGGACCCGGGCTCGGGGCTAGTCGAACAGGTCGTGGACGGTCTCGGCGGTGACCGCGCGACGCACCCAGATATCGAGCTGGTCGAGGTCGGCGCACTCGACGATGCGGGTGCGGGTGTCGGGGGGAACGTCGATCCCGCGGGCATCGAGCACCGCCAGCACCGCCCGGGCCTCGCCTTCCGCTTTGCCTTCCTCCTTGCCCGCGGCCTTGCCCGCGGCCTTGCCCGCGGCCTCGCCTTCGGCTCTGCCCTCGAAGAAATAGCGACGGGCGAAGTCACTGCGGTACTCATACGTTCCCGTGGCCATGAGCCCCTCCAAATAGCGCTGCGCCGCCTCCGGCAACACAGCCAGCACCAGGTCACAGTACAGGCCACCACGATCAGGATCGACCGTCGCGAGCGCGGCGACCACCGCATCCAACACCTTGCTCCGGTCCGGATCACCCCCATGGGCGATGGCCGAGAGCACCGCCAACTCCGGAACCCGACCCGCGTACTCGACGTCGGTCACCACCGGCACCCGATCAGGGCCCACCACCATCGGCGTCACCGCACCGGGCCCCAACTCGATCGGGGCGGCATACCAGGCAGCCGTCGCGGCATCCACGCAGACCACCAACAGCACCGCCGGACAGCGGAACCGCCCACGCAGGGTGGCCAGGTAGACCGGCCAACTCCACCGCTTGTCCGGGTCCCGACCCAGCTGGACCTCGACCACCACCGCCCACACCGCCACCCCCGCGACCGACACCACCACCACCGCATCGGCCCGGTACTCGGTCGGGGTCAAGACGGTGAACTCACCGGACTCGACCTCGGCCTGCTCGAACCCGGGCAGCGTGACCTCATGCAGGCTCGACGGCATACCACGGACGCTACGGGCGGCCACCGACAATCCCGGCCACCCCAGCCGGCACCGGACACCGGCACGCGACGGTCGTGGCACCGACGTGCGATGCCGTCCTGCACAGTGCATGGCGCAGGTTCCCCGCCCGGCTTCAGGCCCCCCACCATCGAGGTGCTCGACGTGGTGCGGTTACGAACGACGCTAACCGACGTCCCCATACACTGCGAGCGGTGGGGCAGCATCTGGTCGGCCGACATGGCGTTGTCCGGGGTCGCAGCCCTGCTTGGTCTCGATCGGTCAGTGCGCCACGCGGGTTTCCCCGGCGCTCATCCCGGTAGAGCGCCGCCTGCTGACTGGTTCGGGATGGCCTCCACGGTCTTTTGGCATGCTCACCAGCCTCCGCAGCCAGATGATCGCCACTCGACTTCTGCCTCGACCAGCCGATCGCCGCGTGATTGTGAAGTCGAGATGGTTTCGTGTGCTACCTGGACCACCGGAAAAATCTTGAAAAGATTTTCTGGGGTGGTGGTCGGAGGGCCCGGGAACTGTCGGTGGTGGCGAGGATGATCCTGGTGTGACCGAGAGCCCGCTGATCTCCGCGCACGCCGCCATGGCGGCGGGGTTGGACGAGCTGTGTGCGGCGGTGGGTCCGGGTGCGGCGGATGCGGAGCTGTTGTCGGCGTTGACGTTCTGTGAGGGCGTCACCCGCCGGGTCGACCGGCTCGCGGTCGGGGTGATCGCGGACCTGGACCGGCGCGGGGTGTTCCTCGAGCGGGGGTACCGCAGCCCGACCGCGGCGGTGGCCGACCTGCTCGGGTGGGACCGGTTCGAGGCCCGGCGCCGGGTCGTGGCCGCCGAGCAGGTGTGCGGGCGGGTCGGACTCGACGGACAGGTGCTGCCGGCGCGGCTGCCCGCCACCGCCGAGATGTTCACGACCGGACAGGTCGGGCTGCGGCATGTGGAGACGATCGCGAAGGTCCTGGCCTCCGACGCCGCCGGACGCCTGACACCGTCGGTGTGGGCCGGCGCCGAGGCGGAGCTGGCCGACAAGGCCACCATCTACGCCCCCGGCGAGTTGTCGGCGTACGGCACTCGGCTGGTCGAAGTGCTCGATGAGGACGGACCCACCCCCGATGAGCGTCCTCCGGCGCAGGTCAACGAGCTGAACCTGGCGCGGAACCGGGACGGTTCGGGTGGGCGGATCAGCGGCCGGTTCGACGACGCGGCCCTCTATGACGCGATCGCCACCGCCGTCGACGCCGGGTCGAAACCCCTGACCGGGGAGGATGACCGGACGACGCCGCAGCGCCAGGCGCAGGCGTTGGCCGAGATCTGCGGCTACGTCCTCGACCACGCCGACCTCCCCGCCGCGGGCGGGTCACGCCCGCACCTGAACGTGCTCCTCTCCTAGCGGTACCTTCCCCCCTTTCATGATCATATCCTGTTGGTGGTGAGGTCGGGAGACGGGACTGGCCGGTCTAGCCGCGGAAACAGGTGTGTCGGTGATCGACAGTTCGAGGTGGAGGGTGTAAGACCTAAAGTATGCC
>JBBSQN010000207.1:0-7188 GCA_038257875.1 Mycobacteriales bacterium | reverse complement strand
TGGCCCCGGGCCGCGCCCCGTTACAACCGCTGTTTCCACGCCGCGGCACCCGGCCGTTGGGCGCTCCGGGCGGGGGGGGCTAAACCGGCCCCCGGGGCGATTATTCCCCCGCACGGGCGCGTCAGCGCAGGTGTAGGTGTAGGCGTGCTGTCAGGTCCTCGACCAGCTCCCGCCAGCGTGCGGCCTCGGCGTCGAACGGCGGGCTGGGCGCCAGGCGCGTCGGATCGGGCTTGATCACGAATGAGACGAGCCAGCCGAGCGCCTGCGACTCGGCTAGGGCCTCACCGGGCTCGCTGTCCCCGGCCCACTCGCCGACGTCGAGCAGCAGCTCGGTGGCCAGCTCCAGCTGCGACGGGTCGACCGCGAGGGTGCCCTCGGCGATGTCGTGGTCCAGACCGGTGAGGGTGTAGGCGTTGAGCTCGTCGACCTCGACCTCCAGCTCTCCCACCCCGGCGCACTCCACCACCTCCGACCATGTGGACGCCGTGACGAGGTCGTGACCATCCGCGCCGTCCTCGGCGATCCAGCGGGCCAGCGCGCGCTCGCTGCCAAACACCTCGATGCGACCGTTCGAGCCGAGGAAGACCGGTGCGTCGTCGAGATAGCAGCGCAGCGTCACGAGGTCGCCGTCGCGGGTGGTGATCCGGATCGGATCGATGCCGACCTCGTCCCAGAACCCGGGGGGCTCGTCCGCGGTGTCCCCGGCGGCCACCGACGTCTCGTCGGCGTCGTCGGCGAGCGCGGTCTCCTTCTGCACCATCGCCAGCACCGCCGCGTCGACGGCCGGAGTCTTGATCATCTCATCGAGCGCGTCGATCACGTCGTCCCACCGCTGCACGATCGTCTCCACCAGCTGCGTCCACAACCGCGCACCCTCACGCCCGACGAACGGCAGCGTGCCCTGGCGCAGCAGCGCGAACCCGGGTGCCGAGTCGAGCACCTCGGTGACCAGGTCGAGATCGCAGACGTCGGCGATCGAGCGCACCATGTCGGTGATCTCGGCGAGCTCGCCGATCGTCCAGGTGTCGGCGTCCTCGGCGGCGAGCTCAGGAACGCCGACGATGTCGTAGCGTTGGGTCTCCTCGGGCGTCAGTTCCGCGACGGTCAGGTCGCGCACGACCGGCCAGGCGGGGTGGTCGACCAGGTCGTGCTCCCGCGCGGTACGGACGAACGTGGCGAGCTGGGTGACCTCGGAGAACGCGAAGAGCGCGTCGTCGTCGCCGAGGAACGCCTCCCACTCCTCGCCGTCCTCGCGCCATCGCGGGGCCCACAGCGTGACGAGGTCACCCTCGGTGAGCGAGAGCTGGATCGGGACAATGTCGCTGGCCACGGCGGAACCCTATCCGGATGGCTGGAAACTCAACGTTCGCCCGGGTACCCGACGTTCCGATCTCGCAGATGATCGCCGCTGGAGCTGAGCTCCGGAACGGGGATCCCGGCGCCGCGCCTGCGCCACAGTGACCGGACCCGTGCCGGGGCGCCAGCCCTCGCAGCGCAACGACACCTCCCCGTTCGCTGCCGATCATGACCTGCTCGCGGTGGAGACCGTGGGCGCCTCAGGTGGAGCTGTGCAGCCGAACGACGCCGACGGTGACGTCCTCCAGGTTGCCTCGGTCGAAATCACGGCGCAGCTGGTCGGCCTTGATGATGGCCGCCAGCCCGTCGAATGGCCCGTGCGCGTCGACCTCCCCAGTCTGCGGGTCAACAGCCAGCACGACGTATCCGTCGCACCGCGTGAGCTTCTCCGCCGCTGCGACCAAGGTCGCCTCGGCGGAAGTCGTGTCCTCCGGCACCGGATCACCTCCTCATCGTCTAGTACAGCGCCGGCGGGGCCTCCAGCGTGGCAGTGTTCGGCACAGACCACCCGTTCGGGGCGGGTGAATCTGCAAGTCGATCACACTCGGTGTTAGTTTCGGGGTGAACGAGCGCGTAAGCGCGTAAGTGAGTACGTATGTCCGATCAACGTGGCACCGCCGACACTCTTAGTGATCACCATGGCTGGAGCAGGCTCGCCCCCTCAGCGGGCATCGGACCTGCATCTACGGTCCCCGGGCCCGCCGATCGGGGTTCCGCTACTGCTCGTCCGACGAAGCTCCGGGTTGCCCGGAATCGACCTCCGGTAACCAGGTCGGTCACGAAAGGTGATAAGCCTCACGTTTGCCGCGCTGGTCCTGCGTGCCGTGGGCAACGGTCTGCTGCACACGATCGGCAGGTGCCGACCGTGCCCTGGGCTGGTGCTGATCCACGTCGCCTCGACGTCCGGGTCCGCCGGGGCGGCACGCCATCGGTGCGCTGCGGTGGTGCTCGGCAACTCTTCGTCATTGCGAACGGCGGGGTACGGCAGGCTCACTCGAGCCAACCTATTCGGGCGCGGTGTGACAGCGGGTAGGCAGAGTCGTGAGTGACCGGTCACCCGGTTGTGATAATGGCGGTCCATCAGCCAGGTCGACGGGACTGTCCGTGGGCCGGACAGCTGCACCGATGGCTGGTCGACGCCAGCCACGAGGACCGACAGCTTGCGTGAGTGCGAGCCAGCTCGTCGAGGAAAACGGTGATTATTCCCACAACACTGAGGGTTATTCAGGAGAGTTGTGTGGATCTTGTAAGACCGCGGTTGAGCTGCGGAGATACGCCTCCGATCAAGATCGCTGAATAAGCCTCACTGTCCCCGCGCAGCGCTGTCATCGCGAGGGAGAACGGTTCGGCGCAGGCCTGCCGGGTTCGGGCGCGCCGCCTCGCACCGGGTATCGTCGCTGCGGGCGCCCGCTACCTCTCCCGGTGGCACCCGCCTGACCTGCGAGTTCACGGGTAGGAGGGCTGCGTCGCCGTAGTGCCGGGCGGGCAGCTCGGTCCTGGGGTCCGTGCCGGTGTCGACATCGGACCAGGGCGGCTCCCGGACAGGAGACGTAAGACTCCTGTAAGGTCATCACGACGCCGGGGGTCATTCGTGGGGAGCAACGGTCTTGAGCCAGCCTGAGATCGACACGACCGTTGCGCACGAGGCCCGCGTGTATGACTACTGGCTGGGCGGCAAGGACAACTTCGCAGCCGATCGGGCCCTCGGCGACGCCATCAAGGCGCAGATCCCGACCACCGCGACGATGGCGCGGGCGAACCGGGCCTTCCTCGGTCGCGCGGTCCGGTATCTGGTCCGGGAGGCCGGCATCCGGCAGTTCCTGGACATCGGGACCGGGATCCCCACCTACGGCAACGTGCATGAGGTCGCCCAACAGATCGCGCCGGAGTCGCGGGTGCTCTACGTGGACAACGACCCGATCGTGCTGGCACATGCCAGGGCGCTGATGACCAGCACCGCGGAGGGTCGCACGGCGTTCATCCAAGCCGACGTGCGCGACCCGGCGGCGCTGCTGGCCAACCCGGTGGTGGCGCAGACGCTGGACCTGACCCAGCCGATCGGGCTGATGCTCGTCGCGATCTTGATGTACTTCCCTGCCGAGCAGCCGTACGAGATCGTGGCCGCCCTGCTGGACGCGCTCCCGTCGGGCAGCTACCTGACGATCAGCCATCCGACGGCCGACTTCGACGCGGCGGCGACTGCCGGTGTCGCGGCGGTCGCCAAGCACTCGGGAATCACGCTCGTGCCGCGCAGCCAAGCTGAGACCGAGGCTTTCTTCACCGGCGTCGAGCTGGTCGAGCCCGGTGTCGTCCCCGTCCTGGCCTGGCACCCCGACGGGCCGCCGATATCGTCGGCTCAGGTGGTGGTGCTGCGGCCGAACGTCACGGTGCCGATCGACCCGACGAGCGCCTACTACTGGGCTGGTGTGGGTCGCAAGCCCTGATCCGGGTGTACGCGCCGTGGCGAGGTGCCACCGGCGGAAGAGGCCTCAGAGCTGGGCGGCCAGTTCGGTCAGCAGGGTGATCGTCTGGTCGGGTGGCGCGACCTGCGCGCACAGCCGGTTCATCACGGCCGCGTAGTGGTCCACGTCGCTGCGCTTGTCCAGGTACAGTGCGCTGGTCAGCTGCTCGAGGTAGACGATGTCGGGCAGGTCGGGCTCGGCGAAGCGCAGGATCGTGAACGGTCCACCCGCCGCGGCGTGCCCGCCGTCCCCGAGACGCGCGACCTGCAGGGTGATGTTGGGCAGCGTGGCCAGCTCGATGAGGTGGACCAGCTGTGCGTGACAGAGTTCGGGCCCAGCCAGCGGGCGGCGCAGCGCCGCCTCGTCGACGACGGTCCACAGCTTGGGGCCACCGGGGCTGGTGAGCACCTGCTGGCGGCACATCCGCAGCTCGACCCGGCGAGCCACCTCGTCGGGGTCCTGGTGGCTGAGCAGCGTCACCGCGCGGGCGTAGTCCTCGGTCTGCAACAGCCCGGGCACGAACTGCAGCTCATAGGTGCGGATGACCGAGGCGGCCTGCTCGAGGCCGAGGTAGGTCTCGAACCAGCTCGACAGCACATCGCCGTAGCGGTGCCACCAGCCGGGTACGTTGGCCTGGCGAGCGAGGGTGCGGAACTGCTCGCGTTCGACCTCGTCGTGCACGCCGTAGAGCGCGAGCAGATCGAGGATGTCGCGTTTCTTGAAACCGACCCGTCCGAGCTCCAGGCGGCTGATCTTGGCGTGCGAGCCGCGGATCGCCTCGCCGGCCGCCTCGCGGGTGATGCCGTTGGCTTCGCGCAGCCGTCGCAGTCGGGCCCCGAGAGCGATCCGCAGGACGGTCGGTCCGGTCCGCCGGGCCTGAAGCGGGTCGCCCGCAGCGCGTTCGTGCGCTGGCAGGGGAACAGTCATGACTGCCTCCGAGGAGAGTGTGCGGCGTTACCGCACACCGGTGCGGATGTTGGCCCGGACGCCGTCACTCCGCGAGGCCGACGTCAGCCGAGCAGATCGTCGAACTCGCCGTCCCGCGCACCGCCCACGAATGCGGCGATCTCGGCGCAGGTGTACACGAGCACCGGTCCGTCAGGCTCACGTGAGTTGCGAACGGCGATCTCACCACCTGGCAGCCGGGCCAGCTCCACGCAGTTGCCACTGGGGTTGCTGGAGCGGCTCTTGCGCCAGGTGATGGCGTCCGGATCAGGACCCGACGCATCGCTTGTGAGCTGTGACACCTTCTCGCTTCTCCGATCGCGTCGACCGTCGCACCCCGCATCCATTGCATGCTGCTTCGAGCATCAGTTCATGCAGACGTCATGGCATTCGAGGATTGCCGATGAAGGCTACGGCTGACTCACTGAACCAGGCAAGCACCGTCTGGGGTATCACGATCGACCGGCGGTCAACCGAAGGTGAGATGAACGCATCCGATCGCGACCCGACCGGGTGCCACCCGATGCAGGCACGCTGACCGGTGCGGCGGGATAACCTCTGCGCATGGACGTCCGCGTCGTCGAGCACCCGCTGGCCAAGGCGCGGTTGTCCACCCTGCGCGACGTGCGCACGGCCGACGCCGCCTTCCGAGCGGCGCTGCACGATCTCACCCTGATGCTGGTCTACGAGGCCACCCGCGATGCGCCGATGGTCACCGCCGCGCTGCACACGCCGCTGGCGCAGACCCTCGGCTACCGACTGGCCGACCCACCATTGCTGATACCCGTGCTGCGCGCCGGGCTGGGCATGGTCGACGCCGCCCAGATGCTGCTGCCCGAGGCGAACACCGGGTTCGTCGGCCTGGTCCGCGACGAGAGAACCCACGAACCCGTGCCGTACCTGGAGTCGCTGCCGCGAACCCTCGACGGCCGTCCGGTGTTCGTGCTCGACCCGATGCTGGCCACCGGCGGCTCGATGGCGCACACGATCCGGCTGGTCACCGAGCGGGGCGCGTCCGAGGTCACGGCGATCTGCGTGCTCGCCGCCCCTGAGGGCATCGACCACCTGCGAGACAGCGGCCTTCCGGTGCGGGTGGTCACGGCCGGTGTCGATGAGCGGCTCGATGGCTCGGCGTTCATCGTGCCCGGTCTCGGCGACGCGGGGGACCGGCAGTTCGGGATGGTCTAGGACTCGGGGCGCCAGCCGTCCAGCACCGTACGCAGGGCGTTCTCGAACTGGCCGTCCGTGCCAGGCGGCAGGTGGCCCCGAACCTGTAGCGACACCCAGCCGTGCACGGTGGCCCACAGCGTGAGCGAGGCGGTGGCGGGGTCGGTGTCGGGCCGCAGCGCCTTGTCCTCGATGGCTCGCTGCACGAACTCGCGCAGCGGACCGAGGGCGGTGCCGGCGACCGTGCGGGCCTGTGCTGCGGCCGGGAGCAGGGTCTCGCTGTCGAACATCATGGCGAACAGGTGTGGCTCGGTGAGCGCGCATCGGCGGTAGGCCAGGCCCAGCCGTACGAGATCGTCGAGGGTGTCTTCACCTGCCGTCACCGCGGCCAGGTGCCGGCCGAGCCGGTGGAACGCCTCGTCGAACAGCGCCGTGAGCAGGCCGGGCTTGCCGCCGAAGAGCGAGTAGACGGCGGTGGTGGAGGTGCCGCAGTCGCGGGCGAGGGAGCGCAGGCTGAGTCCGGACACACCGCTGGATGAGAGGATCGCCACGGCCCGGCACAGCAGCCGACCCCGCAGCGCCTCGTCGTGGACCTTGGGGCGGGCCATCGGCCGAGGCTAGCGTGTGCCGTGGCGTGCCCTGCGACGCCACCGGGTAACGCCTGCTTGCCCGATCATCCGGGTGTGCAGCGCCGTCAGGAATCCGGTGAGATCGTCGCCGCGAGCGTTCCGCCGAGCTCCCCGCACGCCTGTAGCGCGGCGGGGTCGGGCGTGCCGATGACCTCGACCGCGGCGGCGACGCGTTTCCACCCCATACCGTCGGCGATCGAGCCGACGGACCGCACCGCGCCCTCGAGGCCGAGGTTGCCGTGCACGTAGAGGCCATAGGGCAGGCCGCGGGTGTCGTCGGAGCAGACGTAGAAGACGGTGTCGAAGAAGTGCTTGAGCGCACCGGACATGTAGCCGATGTTGGCCGGGGTGCCGAGGACGATGCCGTCGGCGGCCAGCAGGTCCGACGCCGTGGCGGCGAGCGCCGCGCGGCGCACGACCTCGACCCCGGTGATCTCCGGATCGGAGGCGCCGCGCACCACGGCGTCGAGCAGCTCCGCCGTCGCGGGGGACGGCGTGTGGTGGACGACCAGCAACCGAGCCATGGGGACAGTGTGGCTGTGCGGGGGAATAGGAGCCCGGGGGGCGGTTTGACCGCCCACCCGGCGGCAGCCGGGCCGGGAGGGGCCGGGGGGGGGGGGGAGGGGGGC
>JBBSQN010000206.1:0-7233 GCA_038257875.1 Mycobacteriales bacterium | reverse complement strand
CATCGGCGCGATCAACGCCCACTGCTCATCGGTCAGATCGGAGGGATAGGGGCGCGGGGAAGTGGACGCCACACCGCCACACTGGCCACCTCAGTCACAACAGTCACGGAGGCTCGCCGAGTGCTTTCCCAACACGTTCTTAGGCTGAGGGTGTGCTCGTCAACGTCGGTCAGGCCAAGACAGACCTCTCGAAGCTGCTCGCGCGTGTGGAGGCCGGGGAGGACGTCGAGATCGCCCGCGACGGCGTCCCGGTCGCGCGGCTGGTCCGCATCGAGGCTCCGGACTCCGTAGGAGCCCGGTTCCTGTCGGCCCGCGGTTCGCTGGCCGGTCTGATCTCCATCGCTGACGACTTCGAGTTCAGCGACGCCGAGCTCGACGACATGCTCGGCGAGCCGGCGTGAGGCTGCTGCTCGACACGCACATCGTGCTCTGGGAGCTCGAAGGGTCGCGGCCCCTCCGCGGCGCGTCACGCGAGGCTGTCGAACAGGCTACGGAGCTGTTGTTCAGCGTCGTGTCCTTCGCGGAGATCGGCGTCAAGGCGGCGCTCGGCAAGCTCTCGGTGCCGCGCGACCTGCACGACCGAGTGCTCGGAAGCGGACTCCGCGTCCTCGGTCTCGATGCCGAGCACGGGCTCGCAGTGACCGATCTGCCGGTGCACCATCGCGACCCGTTCGACCGGCTGCTGATCGCCCAGGCTCGGTGTGAGCGCCTTGCGATCGTCACGGCAGATCCGCGCTTCGCTGCCTACGACGTCCGGCTCGTCGGCGCGGACGGTGGTGGCGCGTCGAGATCAACCCGCCGGTCCTAGAGTCGCCGTCCGTGGACTACGACGTGTACGACGTCCGCGGCCGCTACCCCGCGCTGGCCGACGGCTACGCCTACCTGGACGGCGCGGCAGGCACGCAGGTGCCGTACTCCGTCATCCGGGCGATCGCCGACGCGTACGCCGCCGGCATCGGCAATGTGCACGGTCCCTTCCCGGCCAGCGTCCGCTCGGACGCCCTCGTCGCGGAGGCCCGCGGCGCCGTCGCCGACCTCGTCGGCGGCGTGCCGGAGGGTGTGGTCCTGGGCCCCAACATGACGACGCTGACGTATCGGCTGGCCTGGGCGCTGGCCCGCGAGTGGCGCGCCTCCGACGTCGTCGTCGTGAGCCGGCTCGACCACGACGCCAACGTGCGCCCGTGGCTGCAGGCGGCGCGGCTGGCCGGCGCCCGGGTGCGCTGGGCGGAGATCGACCCGGCGACCGGTGAGCTGCCGGTGGAGCAGTACGACGACCTGCTCGACACCGACGTACGTCTCGTCGCCGTCACGGCGGCGAGCAACGTGCTGGGCACCCGGCCCGACGTGGCCGCGGTCGCGGCCAAGGCACGTGCCGCCGGCGCGCTGATCTATGTCGACGGCGTCCACGCGACGCCGCACGTGCCGGTCGACGTCGACGCGCTGGGTGCCGACTTCTACGCCACGAGCGCCTACAAGTGGTCCGGCCCGCACGTGGGCGCCGTCGTCGCCGACCCGGCGCTGCTCGAGCAGGTCCGCCCCTACAAGCTGACCCCCGCCCCCGACTGGGTGCCGGAGCGCTTCGAGACCGGCACCGCCGCGTTCGCCGACCTCGCCGGCACGACGGCCGCGGTCGAGCACCTGGCCGGCCTCTCGGCGGGCAACGGCAATCGCCGCGAGCGGCTGGTCCGCTCGATGGGCATGGTCGAGGCGTACGAGTCCGAGCTGTTCGAGCGACTGATCGGCGGTCTGCGGTCGATCGAGGGCGTGACCCTGTACGGGGCACCCACGCGCCGCACGCCCACCGCCTACTTCACTGTCGCCGGGCACACCCCGCAGGAGGTGTCGAAGGCGCTGGCCGCGGCCCGGGTCAACGTCTGGCACGGGCACAGCTACGCCTGGGAGGTCACCGGGGTGCTGGGCATCCGCGAGCGAGGCGGCGCTGTGCGCGCCGGGCTGGTGCACTACAACGACGTTCACGAGGTGGACCGGCTGCTCGAGGTCGTGTCCGCGCTTGCCCGGGACTGACCGCCCGCTGGACCGCGGCGGCGTGCGCACCTACGGTGGCGTAGGTCGCCTGATCTGATCCGCCCCTGAGCTCATCCGACACCCAGGTGAGGAGCCGCCCATGACCGCCACCCGCACTTGGACCGAGACCGATCTGCTGCTCGAGCTCGAGCCGGTCGTCGCCGCCGAGCTCGACCGGCACCTCGCCGTCGCGAAGGAATGGTTCCCGCACGAGTACGTGCCGTGGAGCGACGGCCGGACGTACGACGGCCTGCTGGGCGGCGAGCCCTGGTCGCCTGACGACTCCCCGGTGCCCGACGTGGCCCGTACCGCGCTCGTGGTCAACTTGCTCACCGAGGACAACTTGCCGAGCTACCACCACGAGATCGCCACGCTGTTCGGCCGGGACGGGGCGTGGGGCACCTGGGTTCACCGCTGGACAGCCGAGGAGGGCCGGCACGCGATCGCGATCCGGGACTACCTCACCGTCAAGCGCACCGTCGACCCGCAGGAGCTGGAACGCATGCGGATGACCCACATGGAGTCCGGCTTCTCCAACGCCCACCACGAGATGCTGCGCTCGCTGGCGTACGTGTCGTTCCAGGAGCTGGCGACGCGGATCTCCCACCGCAACACCGGGCGGGCCGCGCAGGACCCGGTCTGCGAGCAGCTGCTCGCCCGCGTCGCGCAGGACGAAAACCTGCACATGCTGTTCTACCGCAACGTCCTCGGGGCGGCGCTCGACCGCGCGCCGAGCCAGGCGATGTGCGCGATCAGCGACGTGGTGACGCAGTTCCAGATGCCGGGATACGGGATCGAGGGCTTCGCGCGGAAGTCCGCGCAGATCGCGCTGGCCGGCATCTACGACCTGCGCCAGCACCACGACGAGGTGCTGCAGCCGGTGCTGCGGCAGTGGAAGGTCTGGGAGGTGGAGGGGCTCGACGCCGACGGCGAGCGGGCCCGCGAAAAGCTCGCCGAGCACCTGGCCGAGCTCGACCGGCAGGCGACCCGGTTCGAGGAGCGGCGGACCGCGCGGGAAGCGCGGAGGGCAGAGCGGGCCTGAGGCGACCGCCTGGATCACGATCGCCGCCACGACATGAGGTTCAGCCAACCGCGACCTACCGCCGACGACGCCGCGGCGACGGAGCATCGTGACCGTAAGCCGATTTCCTGGTGACGCTGGGTCATGCGCCGCATCGCCAGACCCGACCGAGGGGTTCACCTACCGCAGCGGTTGGGACGCTCCCACGGCCAGTCTGTGTTGATCCAGGCAGCCACCGCGTCTGCGAGCGGCACGTCGAGGTCGCCCCGGTCGGCACGTACCCATGACTGGACGGTGACGTCGTAACCCGCGCGCTCGGGCGGATAGAGGTAGACGCAACCGACGACATCACCGTCTTCGGGATCCAGGACAGTGAAGGTGAAACCCCTGCATGCAGCGAAGTCAGCATCGTGGCGGCGCAGGTCTCGGGCGTTGTCCTCCAGCGACATCCCGTCGAATGGCGGCCAAGAGCCGTCCGGGTAGCCGGGCGTCGATCGGATGTGCGCGATGCTCGACGTCCACGCGGCGTGGTCCGCCTTGTTGTGCCGCTCGCCGAGCGGCTCGAGGCAGAAATCGTCCGTGAACAGCGATGTCGGCGCGTCGAAGTCGAGTGGGACGAAGGGCTGAGGCTCCATCCCGCGAAGGTAGTCGGCTTCGCGCCACGCAAGCATCCGAGTGTCGCCGGGCTCCTGCGAGCTGCGGCCGGCCAGTCTCAACCGTTATGCGGCGCACTCCGACTGGCCTGCGTGAGTTCACGCGTTCCGCAGGGGGATGAGCTCTCGCACGCTGAGCGTGGTCTGCTCGACCGACACGACGCGGAACGCTGGAAGGTCGTACAACGACGACGTAGCGTCACTCACCGGTGGCCTCCTGCCGATCGGACTCAGACACCCGATCAGCGTGGGAGGCCACCGCTCGTTCAGCCGGCTACGACACGCCCCGTCTCAACATCCACCGCGAAGAGCCTCTTTTCGCGACGCCCGTCTGACCTGCCGCATTCCCGTTGGGGTCGGCTTATCCGTTGCCTGCGCGCGCCCGTTCTCCAGCGCTCGATTGTGGTTCGGTCAGGTGATGTCCGGGTTGCGCGGCGCGGGTGGCGAGTCCGTCGATGAAGATGTCGATGAGCATCTCGAAGCGTCGTTCGGGGTCGCCTATGGCGAATGGTTCGGCGAGCGCGATGAGGTTGGGGAACTGGTCGGCGGGTAGGGCGGCGATGTAGTCGCGGACCAGGCGCCCACGCTGATCGGGTGACGGTTGGTCCGCGGGGAGGTCGCCGAGTTCGCCGGTCTCGTCGATGGTGAAGCCGTTGATGACCGCGATCAGGAGTTGGTAGCCCAGTACTGCCTGCAGGTCGGGGACTGCGCCGGCGCGCAGGATCGCCAGCACGCGTTCGCTGTAGCGCAGCGCGTTCGGGCCCATGGGTATGCGTCCGATCGAGATCCGCACGATGTCGCGGTGGCGAAGGATCAGCGCCCGCTGGGTCCGTGCGACGTCCTTGAGCTGCTCACGCCAGTGGTGCGGGTCCGGCTCGGGCACCGCTAGCTCGCCGATGACGTGGTCCAGGACCAGGTCGAGCAGCCCGTCCTTGGAGCCGACGTGCCAATAGAGCGACGCCGCGCCGGTGTCCAGCTCCTCGGCCACCCGGCGCATGCTCAACCCGTCGAGTCCTGCGGTGTCCAGCACGCGGACCGCGGCCTCGACGATGGCGTTGACGGTGAGCGGGTCGCGACGGTGCGCGCCGGAGCGGGTCGGCACCCGCTGCCACGGCGCGGGCGGCAGCCGTGGGGCCGCCGACGCAGAGTCCGTCGCCACTCGAACACCGTACCAACGACGAACGCTGTTGACGAGGTCGCTTCGACCTGCTAGAACCTGAACGTCATTCGATGTCGAACGTTGTATCAATCATGGATCGTCGTTCGGGAGGAGCTCGTGATGGAGCAAGTGGCGACGGCCGAGCGCACGTATCCCAAGCGTTGGGTCGCGGCGGTGGTGATGATCGGCGCTGTGCTCATGGACATGATCGACATCTCGATCGTGAACGTGGCGCTCCCGACGATAGGGACCGATCTGGGTGCTTCGGGCACCGAGCTGGAGTGGATCGTCTCTGCCTACATGCTCGCCTTCGCTGCGCTGCTGATCATCGCCGGGAGCCTGGGCGACCTGCTCGGCCGCCGCCGGTTCTTCCTGGTCGGGATCGGCTGCTTCGGCGCTGCCAGCCTCGCCGCGGGCCTGGCCATGACGCCCGGCCAGTTGATCGCCGCGCGCGTGGTGCAGGGTGCTGGCGCTGCGGCCATGGTCCCGCAGTTGCTCGCCACGTTCCGCACGATCTTCACCGGGCCGGAGCGCGGGAAGGCCTTTGGCATGTATGGGGCCATCCTGGGCTTCGCCTCGGCGTTCGGGCTCATCCTGGGTGGGGTGCTGACGAGTGCTGACCTGTTCGGGTCCAGCTGGCGGGCGATCTTCTTCGTCAATGTGCCGATCGCGACCGTGGCGTTACTGGCCACCGTCCGCTTCGTCCCGGAGACCCGTGACCGCAGCGCCGGGCGACCGGACGTGCTCGGGGCGGCGCTGCTGTTCGCCGCGCTGGTCGCAGTCGCCTACCCGCTGTTCGAGGGAAGATCCCTGGGCTGGCCCACATGGACCTGGCTGCTACTGGGTGGCGGCGTCGGAGGCCTCGTGGCCCTTGCCCTGATCGAGCGCGGTCGTCAGCAAGCAGGGTTCGCCCCGGTGCTGCAGGCGCCGCTGCTCCGGATCCCGGCGTTCACCGCCGGCCTGGTGGTCACCCTCGCGTTCGGTGCCGGGCTACAAGGCTTCTTCCTGACCTTCGCATTGTGGATCCAGCTCGGCCAGGGCTTCTCCCCACTCGCGGCTGGCCTGACCACCGTGGCCTTCAGCGTCGGCAGCTTCATGCTCGCCCCGGTCGCGGTCGGCCTCGCGCAGCGCTTCGGACGACTGGTGCTCAGCGGCGGCGCGCTCCTGCTCGCCACCGGCGTCGCCGCCGTGGGCGTCGGCGCCGACCAGGTCGGCGACGGCACCGACCCCTGGCCGATCGTCCCCGGGCTCGTTGTGGCCGGCGCCGGGCTCTCCCTGCTGATCATCCCGCTGGTCAACGTCGTCCTGGCCGCAGTCCCCCGACAGGTCGCCGGAGGCGCCAGCGGTCAGTTCAGCACCGCCCAACAACTCGGCGGCGCGCTGGGAGTGGCAGTCGTCGGCTCCATGTTCTTCGCACGCCTCGACGATGGTCAACCCTTCACCGCCTCCTTCACCGCAGCACTTCCGCTGATCACGGCGCTGTTCGTGCTCGCCGCCGTACTTTCACTCGCACTACCCAGAACAGCGGTCTCGGAGGAGGACGCGATCTGACCCGCGGAGGCATCACCGTCAAGAGCGTCCGTCGCGTCGAAGGCCTTCACCCAGGACGGCAACCTTCGGCACGACCGGCAGGACCTGCGCGCAGAACAGGTCGATGTCCCTGGCACTACCCATGCTCTCGCATCGCCCAAGCAGGAACAGGAGAACGATGTCTGACTCGCTCAGCACCCAAGACAGGTACACGATCCAACTGGCCGCACACGGTGTCGTCACACTGATGGCGTCCAGCGCGCCCGGCACATTGACGGCACCCCGAGCCGCCATCGCCGGCGCGAAAGCAATGTCCACGGCAACCGGACTCACCGGGCAAGTCCTGGCCGAGAAACCTCCCAAGCTTCCCGTCAAAGGCAGCGTCGCCCAGACTGCCGAACCGGTCCTGCCCGCACTCGCGGAGTCCATCAGCATCTTGGACCGCACTGAGAGCGGCGAGGGAGAGAACTTCCGCCGCACGATGCTGATGGTCGCCAGCTCCGCAGCCAACGCCAACGGCGACCCGACTCCGGCCGAATCGGAGATGATGCGTAAGATTGACGACGCACTCCACAGGACGCCTTCCTAGTGGTCTGTAAGGGCGCTTGTCTTAGTCTTCGCCGACTCGACCTTGTGCAGGAGTTCGTCGGCGGGCTTGGTCCAGGTGAACGGTGTGGCGCGTTCGTTCCAGCCGTCGATGTAGCTCTCGATGGCGGCGGTGAGGTCGGCGACGCTGGTGAAGGTGCCGCGCCGGATGGCCTGCCGGGTGATGATCGAGAAGAAGCACTCGACGAGGTTGAGCCAGGAGCAGCCGGTCGGGGTGAAGTGCAGGTGGACGCGGGGGT
>JBBSQN010000205.1:0-7280 GCA_038257875.1 Mycobacteriales bacterium | reverse complement strand
GGGTGTGGTCCTGAGGCTCGATGGAGGAGTAGACGCCGCCATCCAAGCCCCACAGACCACACCCGTCACACACGTCACAGCGCGTGTCGCACCACAAACCTGCAGGTCAAGCCCTCGTCAGCCGACTTTGCCGAGCCCCTGACCTCCCCAGCATGAGTGTCAACATCAAGGACAAGCGCGCCCACGAGTTGATCAAGCAGCTCGCCGCAGCGACCGGAGAGACCATGACCGCTGCCATCCGCTGCGCCGTCGAGGAACGCCTGGAACGCGTCCAGCGCGACACCGCCCCCGCCAGGGTCGAGCGCATCCTGGCGATCGGTCGCAGTACCGCCACCGCCTGCGCCACGAAGGGCGCGCCGGCGAGCACGCTGACCTACTCTACGACGAGCGCGGCCTCCGCGCGTGATCGTTGACACCTCGGCGCTCATCGCCATCCTCCGCAACGAGCCCGACGCGCGGTCCTTCGCCACCGCCCTTGCCGAGTCGTCGCACCCGCGGGTCTCTGCGGCGAACTGGCTCGAGGCAGCTGTCGTCATGGATGCCAGCGGTGACCTCGTAGAGAGCCACCGTGACGACGACCTTGTGTCGGAGGTCGGCCTCGAGATCGTGGCGGTGACAGCGGAGCATGTCGTGGTCGCCCGTGCCGCCTACCGCGACTTCGGCAAAGGCAGTGGCCACCCGGCACGGCTGAACTTCGACGACTGCTTCGTCTACGCCCTGGCCCGACTCACCGGCGAGCCGCTGCTCTACACCGGCAGCGACTCCGCGCAGACTGACATCTCGGTCTGGTCACCACAGCGGATCTCCCGGCTGGAGGCGGAGGCACGCCGCCGCGGCGAGTCTGCGTGACGGGCGGGCCGCGGCCGGGGAGCATGGCGGTGCCCTGACCCGACGGAACCCACTGGGGCGACCGGTGCCGAAGAAGCGCAAGCGAGCCCGCAAGCAGTCCCGCCCGCAGGTTCGCCCCGCACCCCCGCGGGCGGTGCCAGAGGTGTCGGTGGAGGAAGAGCCGGACCTGATCATCGACGTCCGGGAGGCGCTGGCCGACGACCACCCGCTGTCGCTGCTCACCCTCGCCAGCGGGGTACTGGCGATAACCCAGCTCGATCAGGTCTCGCGGCCGTCGCAGCCGTGGGGCGGCGGTTACCCCGAAGCCAGCCTCGCGGACCTTGTTCCCGCACTCATCGACGTCCGCCGCCGAGAGACCACCGGGCTGCTCACCGCGCTCGCCGCGCTGGCACCGGACGACGTACTTCGCCGGCGCATCGAGCGTGAGCTGTCCACCCGGCATCATCGGCTCCCGGCCTGGCTGGAGCGGCTCGAGCCGCTCAGGGCCGAACGGGCGGCGGTGATGAGCCACCCGTACGCCGACGGCGACAACCTCATGGTCTCGGTACGCACGCCGGCGGGCAGCGACCTGACCGTCGTCGTGTACGTCGACCACAACCTCGGCACGGTCGTCAAGGACGCGTTCGTCCTGCCGGCCTCCGCCGACGCGACGCTCGAGCTGCTGCACGAGGCTGCTCGCGGCGACGCCGACGCGTCCGTCCGCGAGCTCTCGCTGGGCAGCGCGCGCGCCCGCATCACGGACGCGATCCGGCAGGGCGACCTCGTGTTTCCCCCGCTGGTGTCGGACAACTGGCCGATGACCCGCGCCCTGATCGAGTCGGTGCTTCGCCACCTCCCCGACGGCGATACCGGCTACGTACGGCCCGACTGGCCGGCCGAGGCCCTCTGGCGGCTCGCCGGCCGGCTCCTTGCTTCCGCGCACGGGACGGACCTCGACCCGGAGGACCGGGACGTCGCCGAGACGCTGTTCCGCTTCGCCTGCGAGTTCGGGCCGGGCGATCCGTTGCGCTGGAGCCCCATCTCGGTGGAGGTCCTGCTCGCGCACTGGCTCGGCGAGAACGTGCTCGCCGGAGACACGTACTTCAAGCGCGTCCCGCACGTCCTCCGCAGGGTGATCCGGTTCAGCGACGCCGAACGCGGCCTGCGCCCCGGACTCACCGAGCAGACGCTGAGTGCGGTCAACGCGTTGGAGCCCGAGATGTGGGCGGCCGTGTCCGCCCAGTCGAAGCACCTGTTCAACCATGAAGACTGGGTACGGAGGCTGCTGAGCGACACCGTCGGCGCGGACCACCTGTCGGATCTGGATGCCGAGCCGTTGCCGGCGGAGCCGTTCGACGCTTCTGGCCTTGGCGACGACGTCCAGTGCCGGTTGGCAGAGGTGGACCGGCTGATCGACTCGTGCTGCGTCGACCTGCTCGACGCGGAGTACCGCACCACGGCGCGCCGGTTGCTGCGTGACGCGGCGCTGGCCGACCCTTCGGTGTTCGGCGGGCGGGCTCGGGCCGACGTCGCCGCGGCCGCCATCCTCTGGCTGGCGTTGAAGGCGAACCGCGGCTTCAGTCAGCTCAGCGGCGGGATCACCTCGAAGGCGCTGCGCGAGTGGTTCGACGTCGGCGAGGCAAGTCGGCGCGCCGGGGTCTACCTGCGAGCGCTCGGCGCGGATGCGCAGGCGTGGTCCGACGGGCGCGTCGGCACGCCCCGCTACCTCGTCAGCGAGCGGCGCCGGCAGCTGGTGAGCATGCGGGATCTGTACCTGGGCGCGGACTGAGCGGCCGGAGCCTTGCGGGGGCCGCGGTCATCTACCTGGCCTCGAGCGTTCTCGGGTGGGCGACGGGGTGCCTCACGCAACGGGCGCTCGCCCGCCGTGACCCGTAACGGATCAGGGCAGCCCGGTCCGCGGAGACGGCGGCTACATCGGACGAAAGAGCCGATTGCCCCTACTTGCCTGCGCGGATCTCCCTACGCTGCCAAGCGAGCGACGAGGTCAGCGGGGATCGTCATGTCCGACATCATCGACGAGCACGAAACGGCGCACTTCTGCGCGTACTGCGGAGCTGCCCGCGGGGCCGGCGCCCACTTCTGCGCTTCCTGTGGTGCAAGGCTCGACGCACTGGACGGTGCGACCGCACGCCCTGACGTGCCGGCAGCGGAGCCGTCGAGTGAACCGGAGACTGTCACCATCGCGCGGCAGCCCGGTCCGCTGGAGCAGGAGTTCTCCGTCTGCGCTTCAAGACCGCTGACGAGCCCCCGGCAGTCACGCCGGACGCTCGCGGCCCGCGCACCGGGCGGCTCGCCGAGCGGATGCGCGACCAACGCTGGCTGGTGCTCGCCGTCGTCGCCGCGCTGGTGGCCGTCACCGCTGGAGCGCTGTGGCTTGTCCGGAGCAATAGCAGCCAGCCCGTCGACGAGGCGATTCTGGCGGGAACCGCTCGGTACGTCGGCGTACTCGACGCCGCTTCCGCGGTGAAGAGCCTCGACGACATCGGAGTCCTCGCCGCCGGCGCGGCCGCCGCCTTGCCCGACGTACAACGGCAGCAGCAAGCAGCGGAGCGGGCCGAAGGCGAGCTGGCCGGCGACGGCGCCGACGTACTGAAAGCTGACGCCGAGACGCTGACCCAGCTGGTGGCGCTCGCCCCCGTGGCGAAGGACGCCTACCGCTGGGGCAGTGTGCAGCCCCAACTCGACGCAGCGGCAACCGCCACGAAGGACGCGGTCAAGGCCCTCGGCGCAGTCGACGCCGACGCTGCGGCGAGCCAGCCAGACACGAGCGGGGCGATCACCGCCCTGTCCGGCGTGCTCGACGACTCAGCCGTGGCCGCCGCCGCCAGCGACACCTCCGCCGTCCTCACCACCGGCTCGACGGTGCAGCGCACGGCGCAGGTCAGCGCGCTCGGCGACCGCGCCGCCTCGCTGCAGCGCCGCATCGGCGTGGTTTTGCCGGCGCTGACCTAGGGCTCCGACGCGGCGAAGGCAGTCACCGCCGTCCAGCAGGTGCTCGTCGGCACTGCCACGCTGTCGAGCATCTCGCGCGACGACCTCGGCGCATGGGTAGCCGAGCGCTCTCGGTTGCGCGACGCGCTGACCGCCCTGCCGGCGAACCCGCCGGCGCTGGCCACCGTGGCCGCGGCCGGGACCCGCGCGCCTGACCCACATCGACGGCCTCGTCACCAAGGCCGGCGACGCCATGCGCGACTGGGCCGCCCGCAACGCTGACGCGATCAAGGATCGGGACGGCAACAGCAAGGCGCTGACGGAGTACGCGGGCGCAGTGCGAGCGCAGCTGCGGACCTACAGCACGCTTCGCGGCGACGCCCAGGACTTCCTCGACCGGGTCGAGTCCCCGGACGTCTTCGTCACGTACGAGGAGGTGTACTCCTTCTTCCAGCAGGCCGGCTAGGACCGGACAACCGTTCGCGACACGCTCAACGGCCTCAGCGTGCCCGAAGGCCTCGAAGGCGTGCACAGCGGGCTGGTCGGCGTCGTCGACCGCGCGATCAGCGCCATCCAAGCCGCCTACGACGGGGTATCGCAGTCGCAGTGGTGCACGACCTGCTACTACAAGGACACTCCTGGCTGGCAGAAGTTCTCGTCGGAGTCGAAGCAGATCACCAAGGAGTTCCCCGGCGCCGAGCAGGCGTGGGAGTCGGCCGTGGAGCAGGCGAAGATCAGCGCGGAGAACGCCGCGCTGCCAGCCAAGCCGAACGTGTGACGGATGCAGTCGTTCGACAGCTTGTCGATCACTGCCAGGTATAGACGCTCAACCTGACGAGGCCGCGGCCCGCTCAGTTGACAGCATCACCACTTCCCTCTCTGGCCGCGGCGGAGCATCGTGAACATGCGGGTCGACGCACGATCCTCCGCGCGGACCAGGACAAGGATGCCGATGGGCGCTCTCACATCGTCGCCGGCAGCGGGCCTGCGCGCCCTCGCCGACCTTCTCGACCGGCTCGACGCGCCGGTCACCCGCGCCGGATTGCACGAGTACGTGGGTAGCTCCGCCGAGCGAGCTGCCGCTTTCGCCGGCTCGATCTGGGGATCGATCCGGTGGAGCAGGGACCTCGGACTCCCCGAGGTCGACCCGGTTGCGCGTGCGTTCACGGTGCACCAGGAGGTGCACCTGGACATCGTCTACGTCGACGAGCAAGGGCACATCGATCACTGGGTCACCTGGGACTTCGGGTCCGCGGCGGTGTGGGAGGGACCGCACGACGACGCGCACTACCGGGTGACCTACTACAGCCCCGCCTCCTCACCGGAAGGTGCCACGGTGATGCGCGCGTCCCTGACACCGGTTCGCTGGCCGCGGACGCGCGTGGGTGGCGGTATGCGGCGCATCGTGCCACCGCAGCACCAGTTCGACTGGACCGGCGAGGGCCCCGTCGTCCTGCCGGAGCAGGAGCTCGTGCAAGATGCCGCCACGTCCGGCGGCAGCCTCGGCCGCCGGCCGTGGGCCGCCGACCGGGACCGGTGAGCGCCATGCCGCCGGGACCGCATCAGCCCTTCGCCGACTTCGACCCGTCGATCCGGGCGTCGGATCTTGCTGGCCTGCACGCTCTTGCCGCCGGGCCGATCAGCGAGTCAAGCCTCACGACGTGGGCGGGAGACTCGCTGTCCCGGCACAGCCTCCGTGGCGAGGTCGCCTGGTGCTCCATCCGCTGGCCGACCAGCTTGGGCCAGCCGCGGACGGCGACCTTCGCGGCCGGCTTCGTTGTCGTGCACGAGGTGGAGGTCGAGGTCGGTGTCGCCGAAGGCGGCGGCATCGTTACGCACACCGAGGTGCGGCAGGTGACGAACGGCGCCCCGCTGCTGTTCCCCGGCCGCCAGGACGGTAACGACTTCGTCGTCGCGATGCTCGTACACCCGGTGTTCTTCTGGCCCAACCGGCTTCGGGTCACTCTGGCGAGCGTCCCTTGGGTGCAGTCCGGGATCGACCTCGGCCCACGCGGCTACCGCGTGGTGGAGCCGCCGGAGCAGCGGTTCAGCTACCTGCGCGAATACGGCCCCCCAGTCGTGCTCAACGACTTCGTCGTCACGAGACGGGAGACGCGGCTGATCGGCTGAGAGCGGCACCCGCGACAGGTAGGCCGTTGCGCATCTCGCCTACGCCCGGGAGCCGCCGACCACAGCTCGGCGCACTTAGGCGGCGCTCTACCGCGACCTCGGCGAGGAGGTGCTGGGGCCGAGCGTGCGGCTGGAGCAGGAGCGGGTGGGGTACGGGTGGGTGGTCGACGCCGAGTCCGCGACGTCGTGAGGCGCCGCTCCAGCTCTCCTGCTCCTACCGGCCCGGCGGCCACGGGTGCACTCGTGCGATGGCACCTGCCGCTTCAACCATCGACCCGGGCGCGATCCCCGTCCGCGCTACGGTTGCCACACCCCCCGGGAGGCTCGCATGGCCGAACGGTTGGCCCACCGAGAACTGCGGAACCGGAGCTCCGAGGTGCTCCGGCAGGTGGCCGCGGGAGCGACGTACGAGATCACCAACCACGGTGTCGTGGTCGCCGTCCTGTCACCGCCGGACCGCACCGTCGACCTCCGGATCCGTCCGGCTCGTCTCCGCGGCGGCTTCGCCGGGCTGCCGCGGGCGCGGGCGAAGGAGTCGGTGCAGGAGCTGCTCGACGACCTGCGCGACGAAGGGTGAGCGTCGGCCTCGACACCTCCGCAGCGGCCGAGCTACTGCTCAATAGGGACGGATCCGAGACCGTCGCGGACTTTCTGGACGGAATGGTGGAGGGCTCTCCCTGCTCCAGCGCACTGCTCGAGACCGAGCTGCGTCGGCTCGCGGACCGCGCCGAAGTGCCGCAGCACACGGTGTCCGACGCACTGGCCGGGGTGGCGCTCATCGAGCCAGGGCAGTCGCAGTTCTGGGAGGCGGGGCTGCTGCCGGGACGAACCCTGCGCAGCCTCGACGCGCTCCATCTCGCCACAGCAATCCGACTCGACGCGGTTGTCCTCGTCGCGTACGACACGCGCCTGCTCGAGGCCGCGGTCAAGTTCGGCCTGGAGGTCCGGTCGCGCCGCTAGTCACGCCGGCGCCAGCCCCAGCTGCCGCAGCCATCCAGCGCCGTCGAGCCGGCACCGCCGCTCCACGTTGCGGTCGCCTTGGATCCGTGAGGTCTTGACCCCGCGTAGCACGCACGCGCGGATGAACGAGTCCCCGGCGCGGGAAACGCTCCGCTTGTGGACAGCCAAGACGATCATTAGCCGCCGCCGACCACGCTGGCCGACGTGGACACACCGCCCGGCGATGAACGCGGTTTTCCCGGCCCGTCCTCCGCGCTTGCATGGGACCTGTGAGGTTTTCTCACCGGACTGGCCGCTGAAGGTGGAGTAGGACGAGAGCGGCGGCGGTGATGGCGCCGATTCTCCACGGGTCGAGGGTGACGCGTTCGAGCGCTTTCCAGCTGCGTTTGAGCAGCGCGTTGGCCCGTTCG
>JBBSQN010000204.1:0-7325 GCA_038257875.1 Mycobacteriales bacterium | reverse complement strand
CACGGTGACCGCCTCATCGACATCAGCCTGCATCCCCAACCGCTCGAACCGGACCCGCAGGGTATTAGCCAGGTTGGATAGGCACATGGTCCGGTTGGGGTGATCAACCGGGGTGGCCCGCACCGCCTCCCACCCCACGGTGACCGCCTCATCGACATCAGCCTGCACCCCCAACCGCTCGAACCGGACCCGCAGGGTATTAGCCAGGTTGGATAGCCACATGGTCCGGTTGGGGTGATCAACCGGGGTGGTCTGCACCGCCTCCCGCCCGAGGGTGATCGCCTCATCCAGGTCGGCCTGCGCCCCCACCAGCTCGAACCGGCTCCGAAGGGCGAGACCCAGGTTGGACAGGCACATGGCCCGGTTGGGGTGGTCAGACCAAGTGGCCCGCACCGCATCCTCACCGAGGGTGATCGCCTCATCCAGGTCGGCCTGAGTCCCCATCCGCTCGAACCGGGTCTGCAGAGCGGCACTCAGGTTGGACAGGTACAGGCTGCAGTTGAAGTGGTCAGTCAGGGTGGCCTGCACCACATCACGCCCCAGGATGATCGCCTCATCCAGGTCAGCCTGCGCCCCCACCCGTCTAAACCGGGCCTGCAGAGCAATACTCAGGTTAGACAGATACCCGGCTCGAGCGGGATGGTCAGCCGAGGTGGCCTGTACCACATCACGCCCCAGGATGATCGCCTCATCCAGGTCAGCCTGCGCCCCCACCCGTCTAAACCGGGCCTGCAGAGCAGTACTCAGGTTAGACAGATACCCGGCTCGAGCGGGATGGTCAGCCGAGGTGGCCTGCATAACATCACGCCCCAGGATGACCGCCTCGTCGAGATCGGCCTGCACCCCCAGCCGTTCGAACCGGACTTGCAGGGCGAGAACTAGGTTGGACAGGTGCATGGCCCGGAAGTGATGGTCAACTGGGGTGGCCTGCACTGCATCACGTCCGACAGTGATCGTGTCATCCAGGTCCTCTTGTGTCCCTGACCGCCTGGACCGGGCATGCAGGGCGAAACCCAGGTTGGACAGATACATGGCCCGGTCGGGGTGATTAGCCGGGGTGGTCCGCACCGCGTCGCGCCCCAGGATGATCGCCTCATCGAGATCAGCCTGCGCCCCCACCAGGTTGAACCGGGCTTGCAGGGCGATAGCCAGATTGGACAGGTACCCGGCCCGGTTGGGGTGGTCGGCCGGGGTGGCCTCCACGGCCTGCCAACCGACAGTGATCGCCTCATCCAGGTCGACCTGCACCCCCGAACGCTCGAACCGAACCCGCAAGGCGAAACCGAGGCCGGACAGGCACATGGCCAAATTGGGGTGATCAACTGGGATGGCCTGCACCGCCTCCCAACCGACGATGATCGCCTCATCCAAGTCGGCCTGCAACCCCACCCGCCCAAACCGGGCTTGCAGGGCGAAACCCAGGTTGGACAGACATACGGCCCGGTTGGGATGGTCGACCGGTGTAGCACTCAAGACCCTTTGCCACAACGAAACTGTGGCCGTGATCAGGGCAGGATCACCGGTGCTCATCGCCTGTTCAAACCACGTGACAGCCGTGTCGAGCGCGTTCTCGGCTAGCACGGGAAGCAAGGGCTCAGGCAGTCGGTCGATGCTGGCAACGAAGCACGGCGTCAGAGCTTGAACCGCTTCTTCCCAAGCCTCGCGGTTCTGGCCCTCAGGTAACGTCAGATATCGGTACCAGTAGAACCAGCCGAGTACGTAGAGGGCCTCGATGTCACCGCCGTCCTCGGGCAGGACTCCCGCGAGGCGCTGGGCGTCGTCGAGGGCTTCCGGCTCCAACGCCATGGGATCCTGCGTTGCCGTGACGCGCTCCAGCCGTGCTGTGACCGCAGCGAGAAGCTGATCGCGCATCCCATCCCCTGCCCGTCCAGTGTCGCCGCGCTGCTCAGGTCCTTGCAGGAACGCCGCAGAGCACTTCGATCGTGCCACGCTATACGCTACAGCGTTGGAGAAGAGGGTTTGCCGAGTCGGACCAGCCAGCAGTCGAAGCGGCACGCAGGAGGAAGCGGACGATGGGTGCGGAGCCCAGCGAAGTTGCGAACGCAGTGGCGCGGGTGTGCGCCCAGGAGCCGCACATCCGGGCGCGGCTGGACCGCGCCGGCGACACCACCCCGCTGGACCGGCTCATCACCGCGGTACGCGACGGCGACCCGGTGACCGAGCGGCTCGATGAGCTGCACGCCGCGCTGCAGCGGTGCGGGGACGCGCTCGGCGTGTACGAACCCACCCGCCGCGGCGGCTACCGCAGCGCGGTGCCGGTCGGGATGGGGGATCCGTGTCCGGTGGAGGTGGTGTTCCTGTGCCCGCACGGCACCTGTTCACGCACCTGGCGCCCCGACCCGAGCACACCGTCGTCGGCACCGCCGACCTGCCGGATGCATGACGGCGAGCCGCTGCGCTGGACAAGGCTGCCCTAGCCGTGGGCGGGTTCCTCGACGAGCTCGGCAAGAAACTCGCCGAACGCTGGCTGGCGCTGCTGGTCGTCCCCGGCCTGCTCTACCTCGGGGCACTGACCGTCGCGTACGTCCTCGGCCACCGCCACCCCTTCGGCGTTGACCAGCTCGCCCGCCGGCTCGACGCCTGGACCACCGCACCCACCACTGGCGGGCTGGTGCTGATCCTGCTCGCCACCCTCCTCACCGCAGCCATAGCCGGGGTGCTCGCCCAGGGACTGGGGTCGCTCACCGAACGGGTATGGCTCGCCGAGCGCTGGCAGTCCTGGCCGCCGCCGCTACGCAGCCTCGCCCAGGCCCGCATCACCAGCCGCACGCGACGCTGGACGACCGCGACCGACACCTACCAACACCAGATCGACACCACCAGCGCACACCTCGCACGCGACGGCTCGGACCCCGAGAACGCCCCGGGGGACCTGGGCGCGGCACGTCGCGCGGTGACCCGGATCGCGCAGGAACACCCCACCCGCCCCACCTGGATCGGCGACCGCGTCCACGCCGTCGTCACCCGCCTGCACCGCGACTACCAGCTTGACCTGGCCACCATCTGGCCGCACCTGTGGCTGACCATGCCCGACACCACCCGCACCGAGATCACCACCGCCCGGGAGTCCCTCACCCGCGCCACCACCCTCGCCGGATGGGCACTGCTCTACCTGGCCGTCGGCGCCCTCTGGTGGCCCGGCCTGCTCCTCGCCGCAGCCATCGGCGCCACCGCCTGGCGACGCGCCCGCACCGCCACCGACACCTACGCCCTGCTCATCGAGGCCGCCGCCCGCCTACACACCACCGACCTGGCCACGGCCCTGGGCATCGACCACACCGGCCCGCTCAACCCCCACACCGGCTGGGTCCTCACCTGCCTGCTCCAAGGCCGAGCCGACCTGATCCCCCTCACCACCGGCTGGCCGACACCACCGGAACAACGCCGAGGCACCTGACGCGTCCGCGGCGACAGTCCAGGAACCCTCGGCGCCGCTCGGCGTTCGGACGAGTGCAACCGGCGAGTCCAACGAGTTCGAGTTTGGCCGATGAACGGTGATCTGACGGCAGTAGCCGCCGCTGTGCGGGCGGTGGCTCAGGCACTGCCGGTCGCCGCGCTGACGAGCGCGGCGGACAGGTTGGAACACGCGACGACGCTGCTCTCACAGGCGGGGGAGGGCAGCTCGAACCCGGAGATGGTCGAGGCCATCGCCCGGATGAGTCGGGCGCACTCGATGACCCTGGACCTGTTGCGGGTGTGTGAGACCGCGCAGGTGCGCCTGCTGGACGTCGCAGCGCGGATCATGTCACCGCCCGTCGGGGGAGCGCTCAGAGTCGAGGAGCGGCGGCCAGCGCCTCGGCACCGCGGTGGCCGACGAGGGCCGAGCGGATCGAGCGAGCCAGACAGGAACTACCCCGCGGGGTACGGGGCGCACAAGCCGAAGGCCGGTGGCTCGGCCCCGACGAGGACACCACCGTGATCCGTTCGGGTACCGGTGACGAGTGGTACGACCGGGCGAGAGCGTTCGTCGACGCCGCGGACCCGCGGTTTGCGCGGTTGAGCCGGCTGGCTACCCACATGGAGGTGAAGCTCGCGATGAGGATGCGCACGGACGGGCGTACCCGCGATACCGTGGTCATTGATCGACAGATATGCGGACGTCACGATGCCGGCCAGCACCAGCGGGTGACCTGCGATCGGCATCTGGCGTGGTTCCTGCCACCAGGCTCGGAGCTGACAGTGGTCGAGCATGATGGCACGGTGGTCACCTACCGTGGAAAGGGTCAGCCATGAGCACGATGATCGCGCACTGGGCGTCGCCGACCCCCGAGGAGTTCCGCACACAGCGACGCGAGGTGTCCTCGGAGACCGACGTCGACACGCTGCTGGCGACGATCTCGTCCGAGCCGTTGGCCGAGGCGGCGTTCATCGTCCACGAGCAGCGATTGCTGGTCCCCGATCCCATCGTCCAGGACGGGACGCTGGTCCACGATCACGAACTGATCGTGGCCGCGCGCGGCGGCTGGGGCTACATGCACATGTGGACCGACGACGATGATGGAACCTGGATCTTGGAAGGCGACCCGGCGTCACCGAAGTACGTTCAGGGCGAGTCCGAGTTCGCCGCCGGCACCGGTTTGCCGATCGCCGAGGTGGCGGCGGCACTGCGAGAGTTCCTGACGACCGCCCGACGCCCCGAGTGCGTGAAATGGGTACCCGACAGGCCGTGAGACGCTATGTCCAGACCCACCTCCCTGGCCGGGTTCCCACTCCACGGGCCGATCTCCAGCAAAGCCGCAACTTGGCATAGCCAGCCAGCGCAGCCGTAGGTAGTGCCTCGATCTGGTGGTGTGCCTGCTCGTCGGTCTCGACCCGGTACACCTATAGCCCGGCCCGCGCCCTGGTCGCCGCGAGTGGCTCGTCCTCGGGGACCGGTGAGCCGCTCCGCAGCACGCCGCACCAGCGCCATGCTCTCCCGCGCCGCGTCCAACGCCTGCTCGTGGGCGGAGTCAAACTCGCCCCGATCCTCAGTGCGCAGATCAGAACATTGACGTCACAGGAGAATACCGGTTCCCGTCCATCAGATCGAGCAGCGCCGCGTTATCGTCGAGATCGACGCCTGTCTGGTAACCGCCCCCGTGGAAGGGTCGAACGCGAAAGGGCGCACGATCCGGGTCGCGGTCCCGGAGGAGAGTCTCCCGCACGCTGTCCTCAATGAGCCGGCTGACGGTCTGCCGCAACTCGACCGCACGCCGCCGGACCTCGTCGAGCAGGCGGTCGTCGATGCTGATCGTGGTCCTCACGCATCAGAGAATACGGCTGACGCATCACGATGCACCAGGCTGGGCTGCGCGTCGGTCAGGTGCGGACGGGTCGCTTCGGGGCGAACGGCGGCGGGAAGTCCAGTGGTTCGCCCGTCTCCAGCAGCGTCTTGAGGCTGGACAGGATCGCCGACCAGCCTTGCGTGATGTCGCGGAGGAACCGGACGCCGGGCTCGTCCGGGAGCAGCTCGTCGTGGGTGACCGTCAGGGTGACGACCGTGCCGAACGGGCGGAGCTCGAAGACCACTCGGGTAGGCTTGGCGCCCGCCGCCTCGTTGTCGGTGGTCTGGAAGGTGTAGGACAGCACGCGTGGCGGGTCCGCCCGCAGTACCTCGCCGTAGAAGCCCTCCTGGTTCGGGTTCCGTTCGACGACCGAGCACCCGACCTGCCAGTCGGACTCCAGCGCGGAGCCGCCCCAGTACTGTTCGGTGAAGGCGCTGCTGGTCAGGGCGCGCCACAGCTTCTCGGGGGTGGTGGCGATGTGGGTGGTGTAGACGTATGTCGGCTTAGTCATCGGGTTCCTCCAGTGCGGTGCGCAGCTCGGTGAGAGCGCGGAGTCGGGTGTGCTCGTACTTGCGGATCCACCGGTCATGGATCTCCTGGATCGGCACCGGGTTGAGGTGGTGCAGTTTCTCCCGCCCCCGGCGGATCGTGGTTACCAGCGCGGCGTGTTCGAGCACCGCGATGTGCTTGGACACGGCCTGGCGGGTCATGTCCAGGCGCTCGCAGAGCTGGCGCAGCGTCTGTCCGTTCTGCTCGAACAGCCGATCCAGGATCAGCCGCCTGCTCGGGTCGGCCAGCGCCTTGAACACCGCGTTCATGTCCGTGGCCACGTCGAGAGTTTAGGCAACTGTTTGGTTGCCTGTCAATAGCGATCCGCTCAACCCGCACACCGGCTGGGTCCTTACCGGCCTGCTCCAAGGCCGCAGCGACCTGATCCCCCTCACCACCGGCCGGCCGACACCAGCGCCAGACCAGCGCCGCGACACCTGACGGCCGCGTCGAGCAGGCTGGGGAGTCTCGGCGCGGCCTGGGGCTCGGATGGGGTGGGACCGGCGGGCCCAGCGGGGTCGGGGGGAGACTCCTGCGCTGGACCCGCCGGAGATCAGGAGGCCTGTCGTGTCGGGGTCGGGTGAGCGCCCGGGGATCGGCGGGGCCGTGGTGACGGGGTCTGGTGGGGATGGGGTTTGGTGGCTGGTCGTTCGTGGGCGATCGCGCGGTAGTCGCTGGCTCCGTGGACGAGGGGGACGTGGCCGTGGTCGTAGATCCAGACGGTGAAGCCGTCGGCGAGCTGCTGGCGGAACCAGGTCTGGGCGTCGTCCCAGCTGTCGGTCTCGTGGAGTCGCACCTCGTCGCGTTCGAGTGCCGCGGGCGGGCCCACCATGATGCGGGCCTTGAGATGGTAGGTGCTCATTGCGGCTGCGCCCCCGACGCGCACGGGCACCGTCGCTGTGATCTGCTTTCGCACCATGGAGAGCCTGGTCGGCGGCGGGCGGACGGGCAGACCACCATGTCTACGACCGGGGAGCGGACGTCGTGTGAGGTTTGATCGCCGGGTGCCTGTTGCCGTGGTCGGGTGGCTGCCACCTGCTCGTCGGCAGCGGCAGCGAGTCTGCTCAACATGATGTAGATATTAAATGTGGATTCCACAAATCGTCATCCTCCGAACGGGTGATGCTTGTCGTGTGGCCCTGCGGGGCGCGAGGATGCGGCGGTTCCTGAGGTGCCAGAGGAGGTCGGGATGGCCGAGGTGTCGAGTCCGACGGTGTGGCGGCGCTGGTTGGCGTTCGAGCTGGCCCGTCTCAGGGAGGAGGCAGGGCTCACCCAGAAGGAGGTCGCCAAGGCGCTGCGGTGCACAGACGGCAAGGTGTCCTATTACGAGACCGCGCAACGGCCCGTCGTGGTGCGTGACCTCGATGAGGTCCTGCTCCCGCTGTACAACGTGCCCGCCGACCGCTGGCCGCGCTACCTCCAGGCCGCCAAGGACTCCCGAAAGAAGGGCTGGTGGGAAAGCTACGACGCTCCCGCGCTGCCGGGCTGGCT
>JBBSQN010000203.1:0-7579 GCA_038257875.1 Mycobacteriales bacterium | reverse complement strand
GGCGGATCTGGGGAAGTCGTCAGCGGGCGTACCGGCGAAGGCGCGATGTCGGGCCTCGATCCGTTCCGCCTCCGGCGGCAAGGGGCCGGGTTCGTCCGCATCGGTGACCGCCAGGGCGACCGACCCGATCACGTAGACGACCAGCAGGTAGGACGTGCGAGCCGCGTCAGCGGGATCCAGACCGGCCTCGGCCAGGAGCTCAAGGAGCCGCTCGTGCAGGGCCAGCGCCTGTGGACCGTTCAGCCGCCCACCGATCATCAGCGGAACCGCACCCGGGTGGGCCGTCAGCCGTTGCCGCAGCTCCAGGGCCACGGCCTGCACCCGCAGCCGCCACGGCTGGGACCGGTCGGCGAAGACGTCATGGCTCACCTCCCCGATCAGCCGCTCGACCAGCGCCGCGACCACAGCGGCCTTGTCCGGGAAGTAGGTGTACACCGCGTTCGGGGCCACCCCCACCCGGGCGGCGATGCCCCGCACCGAGGCCGCGCCCGCCCCACCCCCATCCAACAGGGCGAACGCAGCGTCGAGGATCTCGTCCTCGCTCAGCGACCGCCGCGGACCGCGGCGACGGTGCACGGCCGCGGCACGCACCTGACCTCCCATGACCTTGGACAACGTACAAGATTTGTACGTCGTGCACAAGAATTGGCGCTCAGGGAAGACGCGAGCATATGATCATCACAAGGGTGCACAGCAGCGCCTCGCGCACCCCGGCCGACCCCCGGACCCCTTACGGCTCTGGAGGCTGTCGGCGAGCCGGAGTAGGCGTTGTGCAGTGACGCGAGGAGATCCGATGGCGCCGCAGACCGAGACCTACCCGGCCCGACTCGACGTGGACTACCCCGAACGTCTGGACCGGGTCACCACGTTCTTCCGGCTGCTGTGGGTGATCCCCATCGCCATCGTCCTGTCACTGCTCACGGCATCCGCGACCTCCACCGTGACGACGGTCCGGGGGTCGGGCGAGGTGGTGACCACGACGACCAACACCGGCGGCGGCATCGCCGGCGGCTTGTTCGTCGCGACCCTGCTGATGATCCTCTTCCGCCGGCGATACCCGCGCTGGTGGTTCGACTTCGCGCTGCAGCTCAACCGCTTCGGCGCTCGGGTAGCGGCATACGTGGCCCTGCTCACCGACCGCTACCCATCGACCGAGGACGAGCAGTCCGTGCACCTCGGCCTGGAATACCCCGACGCCAGCCGCGACCTCAACCGCTGGCTGCCCCTCGTCAAGTGGTTCCTCGCCATCCCGCACTACATCGTGCTGTTCTTCCTGGCGCTCGGCGCGATCGGGGCGGTCATCATCGCGTGGTTCGCGATCCTGTTCACCGGCCGCTACCCGCGTGCGCTGTTCGACTACGTGGTCGGCGTCGGCCGCTGGGGACTGCGGGTCCAGGCCTACGCAACCCTGCTCCTCACCGACCGCTACCCGCCCTTCAGCCTCCGCTGAACTGACGCCACTCCTTCCTGCCCATCCCTGACCCGCTCTGAGGCTTGACTCGATCTGAGGCCTGTCCGGTCTCCGGCGCGCACGACTTGTGATCCATGCTCGCTCCGCGTCCGCGTCCGCGTCCGCGCTTCGAGTCGTTCGGGTTGTCGACCCGGCGACGATGGGTGCACTGCTACCGGGCGGCGCTGCTGTCAAGGGGGTGACCGTTCGATCGCGTGGTGCGGCAGCAGCCCCAACACTGCCTGTCATCTCCGACGACGATCACCAGCCGATGCGGGTCGCCGCGGACTGTCACGTCGTCGGCGAGACCAGCCCCGAGCGCGGGTGGCAGCGGGACTGGCGGCTCATCGTCGAAATTTGGGCACCGGGTCGGCGGGCAGCTCAGGCATGTCGTCGAGGACCTGTTCGCCGAGGAATCCGACCGTCTCCTCGACGGTGCACCGGCGCAACCGCGGCCGACCACGCACGACTGTGATCTCGTCGAAGTGCTCCGGGTAGTCGGCCCCCGCCGCCGCCGGGTAGTGCTCGAAGACCTGCACCGCCTCCCCCGGATACTCGCTGGCCGCGGCCGCGTGGGCGTCCTGCGCCACGTTGGTGGCCGACGCGCCTGCCCCGCGTTCCACACAGCCGAAGCCCACCTCGGCCGCCGGCCACGCTACGGGCGGTCCCTCGGTGTTCATCGGGGCCACATGCGGAACGAAGGTTCGGCTTGGAGCCACGACGCCGGGACCAACCCACGAGCCGTAGTGCCGCGACCTCGCGCCGGTTCGCGCGTCGGTATGACCGGACCAGGCGCGGGTCGACGCTGAGCCCCTTCAGGGTGACGTCGAGCTCCTGGGACAGCCGGCGGGGAGCGATGTTCGCCCCGGCGATGGTGGACGCGCTGCTGGGCGACCACGGCATCCTCAACGCGTTGCCGTCCGAGTGTGGGCCGCAGCCCTGGCGCAAGCCCCGGCGGACGACCCGGGGTTCGACGCCGCGGACACCGACGACCTGCTCGCGGCCATGGGTGACTTCGTCGACCTGAAGTGCCCGTTCACGCTGGCCCATTCCCGAGGTGTTGCTGATCTCGCTGCCGGCCCGGGGCCGGCGGTCGGCTTGCCCGACGCCGACGTGAGGCTGTTGCGCCAGGCCGGGCATGTCCACGACCTCGGTCGGATGGGCGTGTCGAACCTGGTGTGGGAGAAGCAGTCGGGCCCGCTGACACCCGCCGAGCACGAGCGGGTCCGGCTGCATCCGTACCCGACTGGTCGGATCCTGCAGCAGATCCCCAGCATGCAGCGCTTGCCGAGGTGGCGAGCGCACACCACGAGCGGCCGGACGGGTCGGGGCTATCCGAACGGGCTCAGCGGCAGTTCGATTTTCGACGCCGCAACGCATCCTGGCAGCCGCCGACGTCTACCACGCGCTGCTCGGGTCGCGGCCGCATCGGGTTGCCTTGGAGCCCGCCGAAGCGCGGGAGACGGTCATGGCCGAGGCACGGTCGGGGCGCCTCGACGCGGACGCGGTCGACGCGGTCCTCGCGGCGGTCGGACACGTAGGACCCGCCGGCGGCCCTGGCCGGCCGGGCTGACCGGACGCGAGGTAGAGATCCTTCGGATGGTCGCCCAGGGCCGGTCGAACCGGGAGATCGCCGGGTCGCTGGTCATCAGCGACATGACGGTGCGCAACCACGTGGAGCACGTCTACGCCAAGCTCGGCGTGCGCAACAGGATTGAGGCGAGTCTGTTCGCCATCGACAACGGCCTCGCCGAGACTCCCGGCCCTGACACCCGAGGCTGAGGCCGCTGCCCGTGCGCCCAACGTTGCGACCGACGTTGCGGAGCGACCGCAGGGCCCCGATGAGCAGGCCTGCGGCGGCCGGGCCGGCCAAGGCCGCAGTCGACACGGAAGCCCCGTGACCCTGGTGCGAAGCCCGTTCGGGACGCGAGCCTTCATCCTGGCGAACACGACCCCTCCACCCCACCGGCCGCGATGGCACTCATCGCCCGCGCTATCCCCGGAGCGACGTTCCACGTCATCACCGACGCGCCGCACATGATCAGCCTCGCGGCCCTCGTCGCCCTCGCTCAGCTGCTCGCGAACCGATGAGCGCCCGCTGACCGGCAGCCGCACCCAACCCGAGCCCGGGTACCCGCCCGACGGCACGTCGTGCCAAACGGAAAACCAGGACAGAGGACGAGCAATAATCCAGTCGCGTCTCATCGTCATCGAGGGCGTCGCCGGGTCGGGGAGGTCGACGTTGACCAGACACCTCGGTGACCTGCTCGCCGTTCGCGGTATCTCCCACCGCGTGGTTCTCGAGGGCGATCTCGACCACCCGACGGACCTCGAGTCCATGGCATGGATGTCGGAGTCCGGGTTCGCGGCGGTGTGTGGCCGTCATCCCGCCGACGCCGTCACGATGGCCGGCGTCCCCGTGCCGCAGGAGGGCGGGATCCTGATCCCCTACGGAAACTGCAAGCCGCGGGTTCGGCGGGCGAAGCCACACTCCGCGAGCTGGCGGCACACGACATCTACGAGCTGCCCGCAGACGACTTCGACGACTGGACTGGCACTGCGGCGATGGCAGGAGTTCGGTCGAACGGCAGCCGCCGCATCTGACGTGTGGGTCTTCGACTGCTGTCTGCTGGAGAACCCGGTCACCACGCTCTGCGGTGAAACACAACGTCGATGACCTCGTCGTCCGCGAGCACATCCCGAGCGGTCTCTGGCGCCGTCGCTGACCTGGACCCGATCGTGGTGCATCTAAACCCGGGCCACATCCGGGCCATTCTTGATCGCGTCGTGCCGCAGCGCTCCACCACGTGGTGGAACCACTTCGTCAGCTACCACACCGACCAGGCGTACGGGCGGACAACATCGATTGCACGGCATCGACGGCACCGTCCAAGCGCTTCAGGACCGTCAACGCTTGGAGGAAGACCTGCTCGCGTCCCTGCCGATCCGGTCGGTCCGGATCGACACAGCGAGGGTTGGGACGCCGCCCGCTCAGCTCTGGCCGACCTGATCAGTTGATCGGCCATCGGGGAGGCGCGGGCGAGGCATCCACCGACAATCGCGGGCGATCAGTCGCCCCGGATTCCACCATCGACGACGAGGTTGTGCCCCACCACGTAGGACGCCTGATCCGATCCTAGCCAGACCACGGCTGCGGCGAGTTCCTCAGACCCACCCAGACGACGAGAGTCGATCATCGAAAGGTAGCGCTCCATGATGGCATCGCGCTCCTCGGCCGAACCGGCCGCAAGATTCGCGGCGAGCATCGGGGTCTCGATCGCGCCCGGGCTGACAACGTTGACCCGGACACCCTGCGACGCATACTCCGCCGCCGTCGCCCGGCTCAGTGCGTTGACCCCGGCCTTGGCTGCCGCGTACGACCCGGTGCCAGGTGCCGCGAGCAGCGCATCGACAGAGGAGATGTTGATGATCGATCCACCCCCACTGCCGAGGATTGCCGTGAGCTCGTACTTCATGCACAGCCACACGCTGGTCAGGCACGTGCGCACCACACCGTCGAAGACCTCGAGGCTCATGTCCGTGAACCTTGACCCGCTGCCGGCGGCCACTTCGGTGTTGGCAGCACTGTTCACGGCGATGTGCAGACCGCCGAAGCGATCCAGCACGGCTGCGACGAGAGCAGCTACATCCGCCTCACGAGTGACGTCAGCCGGCGCGAACATCACCGCCTCGCGTTTCAGTCCCAACGACGCGAGCTCGTCGAGGGCTGCCGAGCCCTTCTCCGGGTTACGACCTGTGATGGCTACGACCGCACCGGAACGCAGGAACGCTGCCGCACTGGCCTTTCCGATGCCGGACGTGCCACCGGTCACGAGGACAACCCGACCAGCAAGGTCGGGGAACTCGTTGACCTGGGACGGCCAAGCGTGGTCGGTCATCGGGACTCCAATCGGTTCTGTCGGCGGATCAGCACGTCAGGCCATGAATCAACGGCGCTCGGGTGGGGAGCCCGAAGCTTGTCACCGCAGAGCCGACCAGAGGGGTCGGGGTCGCGGCAACGCCTCGGTCGCGGGCGTCCGTATCTCCGGGCGTCGACAGACCGGGGTGTCGTCGGCGCCGGTTGCGGCGAAGGAGCGGCATCGCAGCGGAGCCTGCCTTGGCCTCACCGACTGCTCACTTGCTCAGTGGCTGGTTGTTTCGGATCGAGGTGACGACGTCGAGGACGGCTCGGGTGATGTGGGCGGCGTACTGCTTCTCGTCCTCCAGCCCCTGGTGGGTGGCGCCGTCGACCACCCGGTGCACGCTGTTGGTCGACAGCGTCGTCGACTTCTTCTGTACCGTCATCCACGACGCGGGGTGCTCCCCGGCGGTGAGCACGACCAAGGGCTTGTCCCCGAGGTCGCGCAGTGATGCAGCTTTCCGAGACGCGTCACCGCCTCGCAGGTACTCATCGACGACGCTGCGCACGGTGCTCGCCTGCGCGGTGTTGGCTCGTAGCATCTCTTCGGAACGGGCCGGGAGGGTGCCCCCCACGAGGTCGCCGTACAAGCGCGCCAAGCCGACGCGGGCGGAGAGCGACACCAGGGTTGCGAACCGGCCCACGCCGTCGTAGGAGCTCTCGGCTCCCATCGGAGGCGGCGCGGGAATGACGGACTTGGCCGGCTCTTCCGACGCGGTGGAGTCGATGAGGATCAGCCCAGCGACCTCGTCGGGGTAGTGCGCGGCGAAGATGCGCACGTACAGCCCGCCGAAGGAGTGCCCCGCCAACACGTAGGGCCCGGGGACACCCGCCCGGTGAAGCAACGTGTGCAGGTCGGTGGCGACCCGTGCGCCGTCCTGAGTGCCGTCGGCGGGCTGGCTCCCGCCTCGACCGGCCCGGTCGTAGACGCAGACCCGGGTCTGGCTGGCCACGGCGGGGGCGACCCACCCCATGCTGGCCGACGTCCCACCGGCGCCAGGTTCGAGGACGACAGTCGGGCTTCCAGAGCCGACACAGTCCAAATGCATCTGGTGTCCGCCGACGCCGACCAAACGACCGGAGGTCAGATAGGGGTTAGTCTCCGAGGCTTCGCGCACCGTTTGCCAGCCGCCGCCGACCGCGCACAGGGCAAGGATGGTGAACACGATGTAGAGCTGGACCCGTCCGCCGCTGCTGCGCATGTCGCGCCGCACCCGCATCACCATCCAGACCACCAGGGCCAGCAGCACCGGCGGCCACACCCAGCTGAGCACCTCACGCATCGGCGAGCCGAACGCGAGCAGCAGGAGCCCGACCAGCCCCGTGAACAGCGCGGGAAGCGCGGCCCATCGTTGGGGTTGATCGGTGAAACGGCGCGAGAGCAGGAACAGCGCCGCCCAGCCCACGGCGAACCCGCACAGCACCGCGCCGGTGATCGCACTCTCGGTGACGGGAATGAACGGTGCGGCGACCAGGAGCAGCGCGGCGACGAGCCCGATCGCCAACGAGGCGGTCACGATCCACCCGAGATGCCCTCGAGGTGCGAGGCGAGGCTCAGGGGCGGCGGCCTGGTCCGCGGCCGGAGCGGTGGGTGTCGCCGAAGACAACAGCGGCCGCGATGGCCGGCGGGAGAAGAGAGCCAGGGGGCGCCTCTTTCCTCGACGTGGTGGCGAGCGTCGCCTGAACCCGACCTCGCCCCTCTGCATCGGCATGCGCGACATCAACGAACCCACCGATGACCCGCCGACACTATCGACCTCCCGGTGTTGGAGACCACTCGTGGCGGTTCCTCACCAACCACGCACACGTCCTGGAGCGCATCGCCGGCGATCCCATCTGCGGCTTCGCGACATCGCCGCGTCCGTCGGCATCACCGAGCGCGCGGCGGTCACGATCGTCAACGACCTCGTCGAAGCCGGCTATTTCACCAGGACGCGGATCGGTCGGCCCAACAAGTACGACGTCCACGACAAGCTCCCGCTGCGTCACCCGCTCCACCGTCGGCGAGCTCATTCGGTCCCTCGAAGGACCGGCAACCGACTCGCGACAGATGAGGATGCTGCGAACGGGCGTCTACCACCACCAGGTCCACTCCGAGACCGGGCAGAGCCCGCTGCAACGCTGGACCGACGGATGGGACCGGGCCGGGCACGGCCCGAGCATGCTGGCCACCGGCGCGTTGACCGAGGCGTTCTTGTGGTCGGCTCTGC
>JBBSQN010000202.1:0-7993 GCA_038257875.1 Mycobacteriales bacterium | reverse complement strand
GCTCGGGCACTACGTTGAGCATGGGTCGTACCTTCCCGACCGGCGTTGCACCGCCGGTCTTTACTTGAGGAGCTTCCGAGATGATCGGGAGGGTACGACCCCTTCTCGATCATCCTCATCCACAGGTTTCAAGTATTGCTCGCATCGCGGCCTCAGATGTCATCTGCTGCGCTCGCCTGGGCAAGCACGCGCAGGGCGAAAAACACAACGAGGCAGTCGACCTACTGAAGACGGCAGACAAAGAGGTGGCGAAGCACCTGAGCACGCTGCTCAACCTCAAGACGAAATCCGGCTACAGCCACACATCGGCAACGGTGGATGAGTTCAGACGGGCCGGCCGCGCGGCGGAGGCGCTCGTCGAAGCGGCTCGGCGCGCCCACGCATCCACCTGAGCAGGCTGTGGCAGAATGGGTCGAAGGGTGCAGTGCACTCGACGGCTGGCCATGGCGGAGCTCCACCTCACTTACCTAGGCCGTATGAGCCACGATAGAGCACACCACATGTGGCGACCGGTCTGGCCACCCAGCGCACTGGGCAGCTTCGTGCACTATCCGGAAGGCTCAAGAAAATCTTGAAAAAATGTTTCGGAGCTGCGGCTGACGGGGCCGAAACTGTCGATGGTGGCGGGGATGATCCTGGTGTGACCGACAGCCCGCTGACCTCCGCGCACACCGCCACGGCGGCGGCGTTGGTTGAGCTGTCCGCAGCCGTGGGTCCGGGGGATGCGGATGCGGATGCGGATGCGGATGCGGATGCGGAGCAAGCGCACCATCCCCGATGGGTTCCCCCCGCGCGGTCGCCGCCCGCGACCGCGGCTGCGCCTTCCCGGATGCGGACGGACCGCGTCCTGGTGCGAGGTCCACCACATCCGCCCCTGGCAAGACGGCGGCGCAACCGCACTGACCAACAGCGTCATGCTCTGCACCACCCACCACCGACTGCTACACCACCCCGGATGGTGCGTCCAGATCCACGACGGGCTACCGGAGTTCCTCCCACCGTGCTGGATCGACCCCGACCGGATCCCCCGGCGGAAACCCCTCGCACACCTCATCAACGGGCCCTGAACCCGACACCTCTCACCCGGCGGCTGCACACCCCGAGCACTCTGTGCAGCCGCCGCTCGAAGCACCAGGAGCTGCACCGCATCTCCTCCCTCCCGCCTGACTACGGTGGACCGGACTCGGCGGAAAGATGGTGAAGACCCGATGAGACGACGCGAGTTGCGCTCCAGCCTCATGGGCGTCACCGGCACCACGCTGACTGCGACATGACGATCAAGCTCGCGGACAGGACGACCCCGGCGTCGACCGGGATCACAGTGCTGGGCAGCGGCCCCGTCGCGCTGGCCTGCGCGCTGTTCGCCGCGCGATCCGGGACGGTGCTGCTGGCCGCCCGGCCCCTCGCGGTGCAGCCCGCGGTGGAGAGCGTCCCGGCCGTGCTGCTCACCCTGCTGCTGGAACTGGGGGTGGTGCCGGCCGAGCTGGACGTGCAGGAGCTGAGCCGCCGTCGGCTCGTCGCCTGGGAGCACGACGAGCCAGAGGGGCGCGACAGCCCGGCGTGTGCACAGCTCGAGCGTTCGGCGCTGCTCGGGGCCCTGTGGCGCCGTGTCCGAGGTTGCCCGGCGATCCAGGTCGTGGCGCCGTCGGCGCGCGACGACAGCGGCGACGCCATCCGGCTGGTGGACGCCACCGGCCGGCGGGCGGTCACCGCGGCGGGGCATCTGCGCCCGCCGCGGCCCTGGATCGCGGCGTCAGCCACCGTCGCCCGCGGGGACGCGGACCCGACGATGCGGCTGGCCGCCGGACCCACCGGCTACGGCTACCGGCTCGGTTCGGCACGCTGGCTCACGGTGGGGCATGTGGGACCCGGTCCCCCACCGCGGGACGGCCACGCGCTGCGGAACCGGATCGAGGGGCTCGGCACCGGATGGCTCACCGAGGGGACGGCCCTCGACGGCGTCGCCACGGCACGCCGCGTGGCGAGCCTCTCGGTACCGGTCGCGGCGGACAACCCGCGGGTGGTCCCGATCGGTGACGCCGCACTCGCCCGCGACGCGCTGGCCTCGCAGGGCACTTCGATCGGGATCTCGGACGCACGCCTGCTGGCCGAAGGCTACGACATCGTCGGGCGTATCGTGGATGGGCGCGCCCGTCACCTGCGCTTTCTCGCTACAGCGCTGCACAGCTGCCGGTACCGGGACGCGCCGGTGTGGCGGGCCTACCGGGAGTGGCTGGCAGACCAGGAGTGGTTGGCGGGCGGGGCCGCCGCCAGGTCAGGGGGCTGAGGGCGTGGGAGCCGATCTGCACAGCACGGCCGCACCGCTCACCGAGGGTGCACCCGCGGAGGCCGAGGACGAGGCGCCGATCGCGGTACGGCTGGACGGCATCGAGGTGACCCAGGCCGTCCAGGACCTCGCCCACTCCGTGCCGCTGATCGCCGGCAAGCAGACCGTGGTGCGCCTGTACCTGGCTGCGGAGGCCGGTGGCGACCGGGCCGTGACCGTCGGCGGCGAGCTCGAGCTGCAACGCGGCGGCGACGACGGCACGCCGCCCGGCCCGGCCCGCTACCTGCCGGCGCTGGACACCGTGCGCCTCGACCCGACGACCACCCCGGACCTGGCGGCCCGCCGAGGTGACCTCGAGCTCAGCCTCAACTTCCCGCTCGCCGAGGCCGATGTCGCGGCCGGGCAGCTCACGATCCGGGTCGGGCGCCTGATCGACGCGATGGTCGGCAGGCGCATGCAGTTGATGGACAGCCCGGACGTGCCCGCCACGCGGACCGTCCGATTCGTGGAGTCGCCGCCGCTGCGGCTGCGGATCGTGGGGCTGCGCTACCCGTCGGCCACCGGCACCGTCTCGCCGCGCGCGCTCGACTTCGCGCTGCTGGTCTCGTGGCTGCAGCGGGCCTACCCGGTGCCGCGCGTGGAGCACACTCAGATCGTCACCGAGCTGGCGCTGCAGCCGCCGTTCTCCTGCGGGCAGGTCAACGCGGTGCTCGCCGCGACCCGCAACCTCGACGTCGCCACCGGAACCGACCCGCGCACCCACTACCTCGGCCTGGTCTACGACGCCGAGGGCCGGGTGTTCATGAAGGGGTGCTCCTCGGGGCTGCCTGCCGTCGCCGACACCCGCGTGGTGGCGTCCGCCCCGGCCGGAGTGCCCCGCGACGGCTTCAGCTGGGACTCCGACGGCTCCTACGCCGACTGGTACGGCGCCCACGAGCTGAGCCACACCTTCGGCCGCCTGCACCCCGGCTTCGGCGGCGGCCAGGCCCGGGACGATCCCGCGTTCCCCTACCCCGACGGTCAGATCTCCGACGGCGACACCTTCGTCGGGTTCGACGTCGGCGACCCGTCGCTGAACCTCCCGTCCCGGGCGTTGCCCGGGCAGCGCTGGCACGACGTCATGACCTACTGCTCCGACCAGTGGATCTGCTTCCACACCTACGAGGGCATCCGCATCCGCCTGGCCGAGGAGGACGCCATCACCGCCGACGAGCACGGCCCAGCCGACGTCCCCGCAGCCGGCGGCGCGAGCGCCGGTGACCCCCGCGCCGCCGGCGCCCCGAACCCCGCCGACCCCGGCCAGCCGCTGCTCAACGTCCTCGGCCGGGTCGACCTCACCGCGGGAACGGCCGAGATCCAGTTGGTCAACCCACTGCCCGCGGCGCTGCCCGAACCCCCGGAGGATCCCGAGTCGCGCCGAGTCACGCTGCGTCTGGTAAACGCGGACGGCGCAAGCGTGGACCAGGACGTGGCCGTGCGGGTGGACTCCAGCGCCGGGGAGGAGGGCGTCGCGCTGACCGGCCTGGTGGACGCCGTCGTCGCAGTGTCACCGCAGCTCAGCGCCCTCGAGCTGTGGTGGGGCGGCGAGCAGAAGTGCCGCTACGAGATCCCCCGGGTCACGCCACGGGAGATGACGCCACAGCTGGAGCCCCGACCCGCGGCGGACGCGGCGGCGGGGCCGTCGGCGTCGGGCCACCGGCGCACCCTGAGCTGGCCCGAACACGAGCCCGGCACCCACTACAACGTCCAGGTCAGCGACGACGACGGGGCGAGCTGGCAGACCGTGGCGGTCAACCGCGCGGAGCCGTGGGTGGAGCTGGACCGCAACCAGTTCCGCTCCAACCGGCTGCGGGTGCGGGTGTACGCCACGGACGGGGTGCGGATGCGGGAGTCACAACTCGACGTGGACATGGAGGACTGATCCGATGGCCGATCCAGCGTTCCCCACCCGCCAGTACCCCTACCGGGCCCCGGACCCCACGGCCGGACCGGACCCGGCCGCGGCCGTCGCGCTCACCCCGGGCACGGTGCACCGCTTCGTCCTCGGCGTCGACCCGGTGCCCCGCCCGCTCACCGCCGACGAGCTCGACGCGCTCAACGACCCCGTCGCCACCGCCCTGCTGCGCCGCGGCGTGTTCCCGCAGACGGCCCGCGAGCTGCTCGCGGCGCTGGACGCGTTGGGTGCGCAGGGGCTGCCGGTGCAGGAGTCCTACGTGGTCGGGGACGGCGGCCAGATCCCGTGGACCCCGGAGACCGCAGGGGTGGCCCGCCAGCTGCGAGTGGTCGTGAGCCGCCGCGCCACCCTCGGTGCCCAGCCCGACCTGCTGATGTCCACCAGCACCGCCCTCGACGCGCCCACGGCGTTCCTGCAGGTCCTCGGCTGGGACGCGGCGGCGGGGGTGTTCCGCTACTACGAGCGCCGCGACGGCACCTGGATCGTCGCGGGCACCTCGTGGGACGCGCTGCGCGAACCCAGCCGCGGGCGCGGCCCGTTCGACAGCCACGTCAACGGCGCGCTGGTGATGAAGGAGCTGAAGCTCCCGTGGTCGCACTGGCACAGCCAGAGCGCGTCGATCACCCCCGCCGTCCTCGCCCCCGACGACCCCATCCGCACCGAGCCGATCTGGACCGAACGCACGGGCGCGGAGAACTTCGAGGTGGCCGTCGCCCAGCCCGGTGTCTTCCGCTGGACCCGCTCCCGGTTCGACCAGGTCATCGGCGCGGACGGCACCGTCACCGCACTACCCGAGCTCCTGCGCCAGGTCCTCACGACCACCACCGTGAACCTGGTCAGCTCGGTGGCGGAGAGCACCACCGTGGCCCGCCTGGACCGCCTCGAGCTGCCGATGACGTTCTTCCTCGACGTCGACGCCTTCGCCGGCCCGCTCGGCATGACACCACCCGCCGCGCCGACGGTCGCGGGCCCGGCCTACGACGCGGCGCGCACCCAGCTGGAACTGCACCTCGACGACGGCGCCGGCTTCCGCCGCCCCGGCGAGACCTTCTTCGCGTTCCTCGTGCCCGAACGCGCCCTCGAGGACCAGATGGTGCTCGACGAGCTGATCACCCGTGAGGTGCTCTCCGTGCGCCTGGCGACCTGCCTGCTGCTGGTCGATCTGGCCAACCCGGTGTGGTCGGACCGACGGGCCGCGTTGCTGGCCCACGTCCCCGCGACCGTGGCGGCCGGCAACGACGGCGCCGCCCTCGACGAGCTCCTCGGCACCGCCATCGAGGCCGCCGCCACCACACCGGACGGGCCGGAGGCCGAGTTCGTCCAGTGGTGGACCGGCAGCGAGGAGCCCGGCTTCGCGCTGCGCGTGCAGGCCCGGCTGACCGAGTTCCTCGACGCCTGGCAACGGCGCCTGGACGGCCCCGACGGCGCCGTGGACCTGCTCCGCCTCGCCCAGGGTCGCCGCCGCCGGTTCCGCGACAGCCAGCTCGCGGAGTTCGCCCTGACCGTGCCCCGCAGCCCGGTGGACGACGCGGCCCGCGCGCTGCGGGTCGGCCCCGACGCCAGCGTGTCCTGACCATTCGACCTTCGATCGGAGGAGTTTCCGATGGCTCTCACCGAGTTCAGCCCGCCCGGCAACCTGGACGACTTCAGCGCCGAGCAGCGCGCCGCGTGGAACCGTTTCATCGGCGGCGCGTTCGACGATCGGATGACCGACGTGGATGGGGGCAAGCGCGAGCAGTTCTTCAACCCGATCGGCGTCGAGCTGGACGCCGACGCCGCCGAGAAGGACGTGACCTGGAGCGCGTTCCCGAAGCAGATCGCGCTGCGCTTCCCGGCCGGCCCGGCCCGGTGGCGCGCGGCCGACCGCAGCCGCGACGTCCAGGACGAGTACTGCGAGTGGAGCGTGGAGCGCGACGCCCGGGGCGTGGTCAAGCGGGTGACGTTCACCTGCGAGGGCCCGGAGTACTGGGGGTTCCTGGCCAACACCAGCCCCGACGTCGCTCTCGCGCTCTACCGCCAGCACGTCAGCCCCACCGTGACGAACAGCGACCTGTTCGGCCCCGGCGGGCGCTACATCGAGCGCAACCGGTGGAACAACAGCACCACCACCGGCGCGATGCACCTGATCCAGCCCAACAACACCCTGCTCGCCGAGATCGAGCTCGCCGCTGCGGCCACCGTCGTGCGCGAGCGGGACGGCCAGGTGATCACCACCGAGCAGGAGCTGATCACCTGCAGCGGCTTCGGCGAACCGAGCCGGCACAGCGACCCGCATATCGGCGGCGAGGTGAACGCCCTGGCCCGGGCCAAGGCCGACGTGACGCTGCAGGACCCGGTCGGGCTCTACCTCGACGCCCTGTCCACCGCCGGCTGGGAGACCCCCGACGGCGCCGACCCGCACGACTTCTGGCGGGTCACCCGCGGGGCCGAGGGCACGACCGTCCGCGCGGTCTACGAGGTGACCGGCCACGACTACGCCGTCGGCGACATCACCATCCTCGGCCAGCCGATCCGCTTCGGCGGCCAGATCGCCGAACACATCACCATGCGCCTCACCGGCCTCGCCCACCACATCGGCCGCTCGACCGCAACCCCCCGCCCCTGCCCCGCCGACCGCGGCGGCGCACCCGGCCCGATGGACGTCGCCCAGATCCTCACCGCACCCCCAGCCGGCCGCCGATAGCAGCTTCTGACGAGCTGGACACCACAGGGCGATCGACGTCGGTGACGATCCCGGCCACCGGAATCGCGGCGTTGGCTGTGGCAACGCTGGCGGCGGCACGCCACACCGGCCGGGGTGAACCTCTTGGGCCGTGGCCCTTCCCCGCTCGGATACGACGTGCACTCCATGCTGGGGATCGCCGCGTACAAGGCAGGAGCAGGGCGGCATGATCTAGCCATGGCCGAACCGAGGATTCCTCGCATCCGCAGAGCGCGGTTACCCGATGATGCCGTCCTCGTCATTCGGGGTGACAACCTCGACCCAGCGACCTCACACCATCAAGCCGAGGCGTTTCGCCGTCGGTTCCCGACTGGGGTCGATGGGGCCTCTCGGCGTTCTACGCCCGCAGCGAGGCCGAGGTCGACGACCTGAGTGCCGACCAGCTCGAGCGGTTTCCCCGGCTTGGCTGCTACCGGGTCGGGGATCTCCAGGCGGCCGGCTTCGAGATCTGGCCGACCTTCCGGACTCCACACGTCACGATCGCGTTCAACGGCAACCTCGACGAACGCCTCACGGCCCTGGTCCGCACAGCTCACGCGGTACGTGTGAACCCGTACCATGAGTCTGACGACGAACCGGAGAGGTGAGCTCGTGACTGCACCGGAGGTCGACCTGATCGTCGACCTGAACACCATGGACGACACCGGCTTGCCATGGGCCTTCCTCGACGAGGCCCCCGACCCGGCACGTATCCGGCCCGGACGCCACCTGCTCGTAGGGTCTGGCGCCGCCCGGGGGGTCGCGCTCGTCGTCGACATCACCGACGGCATCGTGCATGTCCACCCGCTCCGCGGGTCGGTGACCGCCAACGCGCACCTGCTCGATGATCCCAGCCGCCTCGCATCCTAAACCAGACCTTTACCGCGCCTGGGTAGACCTGCTGGTGCAGCTAGTGTCCCGCGCCTGAAGTTCGTAGGCAATATCGGCTGAGGGAGTCGAGGATCTCGTCGGCGGTCTTGGTCCAGACGAACGGGCGGGGGTTCTCGTTCCAGATCTTGATCCAGTTGCGGATGTCGGCTTCGAGTGCCTG
>JBBSQN010000201.1:0-8160 GCA_038257875.1 Mycobacteriales bacterium | reverse complement strand
CTTGGCGGCCCGTTTACGTGAGGTTGGTTATGGCAAGCCGGATTCTTGCAGCAAACGGGCCGCCGCCCGTGGCGACACGCCGAGCGGGGACATACACTTTCGGGTGTAAATAGTCACAAGGCTGGCTGAATAACCCTCCAGGATGAATCAGGAACCTTTTCCACACCACCGAAAGGCGACTGCACGATGCCGGCCGACAATCCGCCCTCCGCGCCCGAGCCTGCCTACCGCGTCACCATCACGGCCTCGACGCTCGACGACGACCAGCCGCGCGGGCAGGTCGTCGTGACGACCACACCCGTGTTCAGCGAACGGCTCGCCGCCCGCAGCGCCCTGCCCGGCGAGACGGAACTCGCCGATTACATCGACTTCCAACGCATCGTCGTCGAGTGCGTGGGCCGAGTCGACTTCAGCCGGGCCGACGCCACCCGCCTCGCGACCACGCTTCTGCTCGCCGTCACTGACACCATGACACGGGGAACACTCCGCGGCGACGACGCCCTCGCCCTTCTCCACGAGATCACCGACCTGCACCCTGACCTCCTCCGTCTGCGCCGGTTGGCTCTCCAGTCCGCACGCCAGGCCGCCAGCACGGGCTCGGACGCCGCACTCGATACCGACGACCCGTCCGCGTCATGACCGCAGACGACCCGACGATGCCGGTCTGTGTGCTCTTCACCGAACGCGGACACGGCGACCTGAGCGTCGGACACCCCTACGACATCTTCTGGCGCATCCCCCGCGACCACACCGGTAGCCTGCGCCGCGCCCTCACCGACGCCCTCACCGGCTGCGGCTTCCACCAGCACACGGGTGCACCCGGCCATTGGGACGGCTCACGCGACCTGCCGAAGCTGCCTGGAAACATCACCGTCTGGCGCGGCGACGACGACACCCTGACCATCGGCCGCGCCGCAGAAGCCCACCACCGTGTCCGGGCCGAGCACACCGCGGCGTTACGCCACGCGATCCTCGCCGTCCTGCACGACCGCGCCACCGACCCGGGACGAGATTTCACACCACCCTGGCCGACCACAGGACCACCACCGAGCATCGTCGCATCGACCGCCGCTTCGGCTGCCGCCGACGAGGGGTCTTGGACCGGGCGGTGAACGGGTGCACGCGTTCACGGCGTGTCTGGACACTCACGTCACACCGGACAGGAGGACGGACGGATGGACCATGAGCTCACGCCCGAGAGCGGCCCGGACGCGGATGGCGGTGAGGCTGGATCTCAGGACGAGCCGGTGTCTGCTGGGGATGAGCGCGCCACACTGGTCGTTTCTGACGCCGACGCACCGGATCGTGTTCGGATGACGGTCGAGGAGTTCGGTCTGCGCTACTGGTTCGATCTGCCACTGGGTGCTGTGGCTGTTGTCATCTCGTCGTTGCTGGAGGCACTGAACCGCGCACTCGCAGCGGACTGTCAATCGGCGGACACAGCGTCATTGGACACGGTGCGTTCGGCCATCGACACGTATCTTCGGAACGCGGAAACTCATCGTCCGGACGCGGACGCCGCCGGGTAGCGGAATGGCGACGCGGCAGCTGGCAAGGTCCTGAACATTCAGGATCCGACTTGCGTGGCGAACGGCGCCTGACAGACTGCCCCAGTGAGTCACCCTCCCCGGACGGTCCCCGAGCTCGCCGCTGACGGTGTCCCGCGCGGTCAGGCGGTGCTGGACGGGTTGGTGGGGTTGCTCGATCTGGAGCGGTTGGAGGCGAACCTGTTCCGGGGGGTGAGCCCGCCGCGGAGTCCGCCGCGGGTGTTCGGTGGCCAGGTCGCCGGGCAGGCGCTGGTGGCGGCCGGGCGCACGGTGCCCGAGGACCGTGAGGTGCATTCGTTGCACGCCTACTTCATCCGCTCGGGTGATCCGCGCGCGCCGATCGTCTACGAGGCCGAACGGGTGCGCGACGGCCGCTCGTTCACCACCCGTCGGGTCCTCGCGATCCAGCACGGTGAGGCGATCTTCTCGCTGTCGGCGTCGTTCCAGCAGCCGCAGTACGGTCTGGAGCACACGGAGCCGCCGCCGGTCGACGTTGCGGCCCCGGAGTCGCTGCCCGACCTCGGCCAGTGGATCGTCGACGGTCGAGGCTGCGGCTGGATGTCGGATATCCCGCGTCCGCTCGACATCCGGTTCGTCGACGAGCCGGCGTGGTCGGCCGACCGCGTCCCGTCGGACGGTCCGGTGCGGGTGTGGATGCGTGCCGACGGCAGCCTGCCCGACGACCGGCTCCTACACGTGTGCCTGCTGACCTACGCCAGCGACCTCACCCTGCTCGGCTCGGTGCTCGCGCGTCACGACATGCGTTCCACCACGGTGCAGATGGCGAGCCTGGATCACGCCATGTGGTTCCACCGGCCCTTCCGGGCCGACGAGTGGCTGCTCTACACCTGCTACTCGCCCACGGCATCGGGGTCGCGGGGGCTCGCGACCGGCCGGTTCACGACCGAGGACGGCAGGCTCGTGGCCACCACGGTGCAGGAGGGGCTGGTCCGGCTGCCCCGGACGTGAGCCGCGACCGGGCTGGAAGGGCCGTCTATCGGTAACGGCTGTCGGTCGGAGGACCGATGAGTTCAGGACCGCTGCGCGGTCGACGATGGTGACAGGATTTTCCCGAACATCGCGAAGGAGTTGTCATGCTCAGCCGAGACGCCGTCCCCCTCGGAGCGCCCTGCTGGGTCGATCTGATGACCGCCGACACCGAACGCAGCCGCGAGTTCTACTGCCAGCTGTTCGGCTGGACCGCGCAGGAACCCGCCGAGGAGTTCGGCGGTTACTTCAACTTCACCAAAGACGGCGTCCGGGTCGCCGGATGCATGGCAAGCCAGCCCGGCTCGGAGATGCCAGACCTCTGGTCGGTCTACCTGGGCACCGATGACGCCAGGAAGACCCTCGACGCCGCTGCCGCCAACGGAGGCCAGGTCCTCGTCCCAGCCATGGACGTCGGTGACCTCGGCACCATGGCCGTCGTCAGCGGTCCCGACAGTGCCGTGATCGGCCTCTGGCAGCCCGGCCTCCACCGGGGTTTTGGGGTCTTCGGTGAGTCTGGCACCCCGAGCTGGTTCGAGCTGCACACCCGCGACTACCAGGCCGCCGTCGGCTTCTACCGCGAGGTGTTCGGATGGAACACCCACGTCATCAGCGACACCCCGGAGTTCCGTTACACCACTCTCAAGCAGGACGAGAGCTGGCTGGCCGGGATCATGGACGCTGCGGGCTCCCTACCCGAGGGTGTCCCTGCCCACTGGTCGGTCTACTTCGGAGTCGACGACACCGATGCCGCGCTGGCGAAGATCGTCGATCTCGGCGGCTCGGTCCTGATGCCTGCCGAGGACACCCCCTACGGTCGCCTTGCGGCAGCTGCCGACCCGACCGGTGCCCAGTTCAAGCTGGTCGCTCCCAACGCGGCCATGCTGGCGAGCAGTTCTGCGACCTGAGAAGGTCGCTGCTGATCGAGGACTAGACGGAGATCACTTTTCCTGCGAGCGACGGAGTACGGATGCCCGGCGTGCTCACCGTCCCTGACGGTGCCGCCGGGCGCCGGGCCCGGCCCCGCGCTGGTGATGATCTACGAGGCCTTCGGGATGGCCGGTGAGGTGCGTCGCGTCGCCCGTGACCTCGCCGCCGAGAGCTATGTCGTGCTCATCCCGGACCTGTTCGCCCGCGGTCGATTGACCTCGCTGTGCGTGGCGCGCGCTCCGCACGACCCAACGCGGGCAGGGATGTGAGATCGACGACCTGGAGGCCGCGCGCCGCTGGCTCGCCGACCGCCCCGAGGTAGACGCCGGGCGCATCGGTGTGATCGGCTTCTGCCTCGGCGGCAGCTTCGCCCTGCTGCTGGCCCGCACGGGCTGTATCGGGTCACTGCCCCGTTCTACAGCGGCAGCATCGAGCTGACCCGTTCCTGTCCGGTCGTGGCCAGCTTCGGTGCGCGGGCCGCGTCCACCCGCGGCTACCCGGAGAAGCTCGTGGCCGATCTCGACGCGCTCGGCGTACCGCACGACGTCGTCACCTACCCGCAGGCAGGCAGGCCACTCGTTCTTCACCCGCACTCCCGGACTACGGGTGTCCTGCTGGCCCTCCTCCCGCTGCACGTGGAGTACCACGAGGCCAGCGCCGAGGACGCGCACCGGCGGATCGTGGCGTTCTTCCGCGAGCATCTCGACCCGAGTTGATCAAAGGTCACCCGCGCGCAGGAGGTCTGGTATCGTGACGGCATCGTGAGCTACGTGAAGGGCGAGGTGAAATGCAAAAGATCTCGAAGCGCCTGTTCCTGAGCTGGTGCAGCATCGACGAGCAGGCCAAGAGCTCCCTGGTCACGCTCCTCAGGGCCAATCTGCAGATCTTGCATGGGGTGGAGCTGGTCTGGTGGGAGGACTCGCTGATCAGGATCGGCGAGGACTGGCGGCGTCAGATCCTGGCCCGGCTGGCCGACTGTGACTACGGCTTGTTGCTGCTCAGCCCTGGCTTCTTCGCCAGCGACTTCATCACCGGGCACGAGCTTCCTCGCTTCGTCGGGGAGCTCGCGGAGAAGGGTGCACTTCCGGTCGGTCTCAAACGGGTGCCACTCGATGGGACCCGGACGCTGTGCGGGGTCGACCGGCACCAGGTCTTCACGCTGGCGCCCCGGAAGCACTTCTTCACCGAGACCCGGGGTCCAGCTCGGGAGCGGTTCGCGCAGGATCTGGCGACGGCGATCCGGGATCGGGTGCTCGGCGACTCATGAACGGCTCTCGGTTGCCCCGACGCGCGGTGGTGCGCCACCTGGATCGGCTGGCTGACGACCTCACCCCGCGGCAGCTGAGTCGGTTGCGTGCGTTGGCAGAGCTGATCGACGACGAGGGCCGGATCCCGCTGGACCAGGCCTTGGCGGTGGCCACACCCGGCGGTGACGCGAAGACCACGCAGGCGGCGTTCCGGCAGTTCCGCAGCGCGGTGAAGGACGCGTCGGCCGCGGCCGGTGTCAACGTGGAACTGATCACCGATGGTCGCAAGTCGGCGCCTGCGGGCAGGTTCTGCTGGTTCGAGGGGGAGGACACGACGGCTCCGGAGCTGGCTGAGATGTCGGCCCGGGAGGCCCGACTGATGGCCGGGGATGCGCTGGTAGAGCCGACCGTGGCCGAGGTCTTCGCGGCGCCGCCGGCCACGGTCTTTGTCAGCATTGCCGGTGGTGAACCGAGCAGTCCGGTGCGCCAGCGCGAGGATGAGATGGTGGCGCTGCTGCAGGAGCGGCTCACCCTCCGCCGAGATCGCGAGTACCGGGTCATCAGCCCGCTCGACATCGATCTCGGACGTGATATCGCGGCCGAGCGCCGTCGGATGTGCGTGCGCGCCGACGTCGTCCTGGTTCTGGTCTCGCCAGCGTACCTGAGCAATTCCGGCGGTGACGTGCCGACGATCGTCACCTCGGCGCGGCGGCGACCGGTGCTGGAGGCTCTGGAGCGGCTGCCCCACGGCCCCCTGGACACCCAGGGGCTATCACTGTCTGAGCTGCATCAGAGGTGGCGTCCGTTCAGTGAACGCAGGATGCGCGAGGAGAGGATCGCGTTCGTCGACGAATGCCTGGTGCATATCACCGACCGACTCGCCGAACCCGTTCGCGCCGACGTCTCGCACGACACGTGGGACGAGTGCACCGACGACCTCGACGGCGGGTTTGAACTCGACCGGTTGGCACGCCGCCAGGCGGAGCGGAACCGACCACAGGAACATCTGGTCGTGGTGGATGCGCAAGAGATCGACCTTGCGCAGCATCCGTCCGAGCTTGTCGATAGGACCCGCAACCTGGGGCGGAGGGTACCTGCGGTGGAGCGGCTGCTGCGCTGGGCCACCGATGACGCCGACGCCGCCCAGCACCTGTGTGCACTGCTCGGCGATGTCGGTATGGGCAAGACCACGACCACCAAGCTGTTCACCGAGCAGCTCCTCGAACGGCACGCCACCGACCCGACGGTTCCGTTGCCGATCCTGTTCGACCTGCGGGACCTTCCGCTCACGGTCCTGCGGGACGGCTCGAACCCGCGCCGGATCATCAAGGCGCTGCTGGACACCGCTGAGGCCCCGCAGCACCGACCGTCGGCCGACGATGTTCTGGACGTGGTCGCCCGCGGAAACTGCGTTCTGATCTTCGACGGTCTGGACGAGGTGCTCGTGCACCTCGAGCCGCACCCGGCGCAGGTCTTCACCCGAACGCTGTGGCGGGCCACCGAGGACACCTGGCTGCCCACCCGATCCGGCCGCGCCCTCCCGCAACGGCGCCGTCCCAGCAGGCTGCTGCTGTCCTGCCGTACCCACTACTTCCGCTCGATCCGTGACGAGGCCAACCACTTCACCGGCCAGCACCGCGACGGTCCCGCCGCCCGGGACTACCTGGCCTTGCTGTTGCTCCCGTTCGATGAGGATCAGATCCGGGCCTACCTGCGGGACAACCTGCCCGACAGCGATGTCGACACCTGTCTGGCACTGATCGACAGCGTGCACAACCTGCGCGAGATCGCTGAGCGACCGCTGACGCTGCGCATGGTCACCGAACAGCTGGAGATGATCGAGCGGGCGAAGTTCGACGGCCGCTCGGTGCGGGCGGTGGATCTGTACTCCTCATTCGTGGCGCAATGGCTGGACCGGGACAACGGTAAGCACTCGCTGCTTCCCGAGCACAAGCAGTTGTTGATGGAGCACCTGGCCGGGCAGCTGTGGCGCTCGGGCGCGACCGGCTGGACCGTGCACGACGTCGAGCAATGGCTGCTGGAGTTCATGGCCTCCCGTCCTGACCTCGAACTCCACTACCCCGCGCGGACACCGGCGGTGTGGAAGGAGGACCTACGTACGGCGACGTTCCTGGTCCGCCGCGACGACGACACCTTCGCCTTCGCCCACACGTCGCTGCGCGAGTACTTCCTCGCCTGCTACCTGTTACGCGGCCTGCAGTCCGGGGCCGACAGCTGGGAGCCGGCGCAGGAAGCCTGGTCGATGCCGGTACCCAGCCGCGAGACGTTGGCCTTCCTCGGCCAGCTGCTGGCCGGCCTGGACAACCGCCACGACCCTCCGTGGCGGACCGCGCTCACCGCCCTGGCCGGTTCGGTGCCCGGGTCGGCCGCCGCCGTGCTGGCCTTCGCCTACGGCCTGGTCGCCACCACCGGCGGCTACCCCCACCACCCGCTGACTGCCTCCCGGCTGGACGGCGCCGACCTGCGCGGGTGGCGGATCGAGGCACCTGAGGGTGGCCGGTTGAACCTGCGCGGTAGCTCATTCGCCCGAGCCGACCTGACCGGGGCCGTGCTGCGTGCGGTCGACCTGCAGGAGGTGAACCTGGTCCACGTCGACCTGACCCGGGCCGAGCTGCACCACAGCGACCTGCGCGCCGCCGACCTGCGCCACGCCCTGCTCATCGGCACCATCCTGCGGTCCTGCTCGCTGCACGACGCGCGCTGGGACGGCTCCACCGCCCACCGCGCACAGGCGCTGCACTGCGACCCCGCAGCCATGCCCAACCTGGACGGCTGGCTGATCGCCCCGACCGGGCAACCACCAGCCTGCGCCGCCCGCTTGATCTCGTTCACCGGGCACACCGGCCCGGTGGTCGGTGGGGTGTTCAGCCCGGATGCCGCCCGCATTCTCACCACCAGCAGGGACGGGACCGCGCGGGTGTGGGATGCCGCTACCGGTGAGACCCTCTACGTCCTCACCGGGCACACCGGCCCGGTGGTCGGTGGGGTGTTCAGCCCGGATGCCGCCCGTATTCTCACCACCGGCGACGACGGGACCGCGCGGGTGTGGGATGCGGCCATCGGTGAGGCCCTCTACGTCCTCAGCGGGCATACCGGCCGGGTGGGTGGTGGGGTGTTCAGCCCGGATGCCGCCCGCAGTCTCACCACCAGCTGCGCCGGGACCGCGCGTGTGTGCGTAGTGTGTCGGGCGGTGAGCCTCGTGGTCGTCAGAGGGCACACCGGCTGGGTGGTCGGTGGGGTGTTCAGCCCGGATGCCGCCCGTATTCTCACCACCAGCTTGGACGGGACCGCGCGGGTGTGGGATGCCGCAACCGGTGAGACCCTCTACGTCCTCACCGGGCAAACCGGCCGGGTGGTCGGTGGGGTGTTCAGATCGGAAGACCGGCGTGTTGTGACACCCGGTGCGTGCGGGGGCGGTGTGCTGGGGG
>JBBSQN010000200.1:0-8234 GCA_038257875.1 Mycobacteriales bacterium | reverse complement strand
TCCCGTCTGCGGTTGGGCGAGCTCGACGGAGAGCGGATGGCGGAGTATGTGAAGAGGTGGGAGCACGGTGACGTGGGTGCCCCCGACGCCCGCCATCAGCTGGTGATCGCGGGTGTGTTCGGGTTGTCGGTGAACGAGGTGTTCGGCGCCGTTGCGCACCTGGTCTCCGATCATCCCGTGGTGACCCGCGTCAACGACCTCCCGCACTACAAGGCAGCGGAGGACGATATGACCAGACGACGCCGGTTCATGGCCTGGCTTGCTGCGTTGGCAGCCGGAACCACCGCGCTACCGGACTCGGTGCTGCAGACCATCGCGGCGGTCAAGGACCAGAACCCGGACACGCTGAGTCGCATCACTGCTGAGGATGTCGTCACCCTCCAGGCATCGACGGAGATCTTTCAGGCGTGGGGCCACAAGGTGGGTGGTGGCCTGTCCCGGCACGCGATGATCGGCCAGCTCGGGTGGGCGGTCCATCAGCTCGACGTCGGCGTCCCCGCGTCGTCAGAGCTGCGCAGGCAGTGGCAGAGCGCCTCAGCCCACCTTGCCGGCGTCGTCGGTTTCAACAGCCACGACTGCGGCCATGAACAGCAGGGACGAGGGCTCATGGCGCTCGGCTACCGGCTCGGTGCCGAGGCCGACGATCGGGCCATCCAGGCTCTCGCGCTATCGTGGATGGCCAAACAGGCTGTTCACATCGGCCGGCCCCAGACAGGGCTCGAGCTGGCACGCCACGGGCTGGAGCTCGCCGACGACGCTACGCCGATCACCCGGGCGATCATGCATGCGCTGAAGGCCCGCGCCTACGGTCGCATGGGCGACCTGCGCGGGATGGAACGCGAGATCGGCCTCGTCGAGCAGGAATACGCCCAGATCGTTCCCGATGACCGCGAGCGGGAGCCCTGGATGTCCTACTTCGACGAAGCCGAACTGTACGGTGCTACAGGAGGGGCGTGGCACTTGCTGGCCTGGCATCACCCAGACCACGGAGCTCAGGGGCAGCGAGCCGTTCGGGAAGCGGGGTCGAGGCTTTCCCTGGCGGCAGAGAGCTACAGGGCCGATTTCGTCCGGAGCCGGGCACTGTGCATTCTCGCGGCTGCCGGGGTCTACCTGCGTGCTCGGGACCCGGATGCAGCTGTCGCGGTCAGCAAGGGAGAGCCCCTCGGTATCCGAACGAACGGGATTCGCTCGGTCCGGGTGGAGGGTTACGCTATGGACCTCAAGAAGGTCGCCCGGCCCTTTACGCAGCGCACCGACGTCCGCGAGATGGTCGATAGTCTTAACGTCGTCGCTTAGGAATCGGCACGTGAGCCACGGTGTCCAGTGACACCCGGCCTGGACCACGCCGCTGCGCTCCACGCCGCCGCGGCACCAGCGGGAGTGGACACGGAGGGCGCGGAGATCATCAAGATCGGGGACAACGCGTTCTACCGGCTTCCGCACCAGATCGTTGCGCGTGTCTCGCGCCCGGGACGCACGGCGGCGTTCAAGGAAGTCGCCGTGGCCCGGTGGTTGGCACGACTCGACGTCCCGGCGGCGCGCGTGCTGGACGAGCTCGACCAGCCCATCCAGGTCAACGATCGCTATGTCACGTTCTGGCAGGAGCTTCCCCCGCACCACTAATCCGCAGGTCGCCACCGCGCTACGCCGAGTTCACAGCCTCCCACCGCCCGACGACGTCGCGCTGCCCGTGCTCGACCCGTTCGTCGGTCTACGAGAACGCCTCAACGCAGCCGTCACTCTCGAGGAGAGCGAACGGTCCTGGCTGATCCACCAGCTGGCCACCGCGCGCGAGAGCTACGACCAGGTCAAGGGCAGCCGAGAGCGGGCTCGTGTCCTGCACGGAGACGCTCACGGCGGGAACATCGTCGCCACCACCGACGGTGAGGTGGTACTGCTGGACTTCGAGCGCGTAGCCATCGGTCCGCCCGAGTGGGACCTGGTATCCATTGCCGTCGAAAACGACTCCGTCACATTGTGCACCGATGCAGACTATGCCGAGCTCGTCGACGAATACGGCGAAGACGTCAAGAATTGGCCGCACTACGAGATGTTCCGCAGTATCCGCGAACTCCGCATGACCTGCTACATCGCCGAACTCGCCAACGACCATCCGGCCGCGCGGGACGAGGCGAGGTTCCGCGTCGAGTGCCTGCGCGGAGAGCACGGCGAGCGTCCCTGGCCTTGGACACCGATGTAAACGAACGAGGTGGCTCGGGATCAGCCGAGCTTGTCGCGACCAACATGTGACCAACGGTGGATGCTCACCCTCCCGACCTAGTGCCTCCAGATCCTCTGGCGATCACACATTGTCACCGGTTTACCCCGAGCGCTGCCCCACCGCCCCGAGATTGCCACTCACCGTCACCGCAGCAGGGACACGGCCAGAGGCGATCAGGCACCGCCCATCCCACCTGCCACGCCACACGCCAGCCCGGCACGGAACCCCACACGCTCTCCACGACACCGGAAGGATCGTGGGATTCGGGATCGAGTTCGCCTTCGGGTGAGCTACCGCCGAAACGCTTGCCGCGTCCCGTCCCCGAGAGGACGCTGCACTACGGAGCGATCTCGGAGCAGCAAAATCATACTTCCGGGGAGTTCAGTGCGACGCTCCGGTGTCCGACAGCGAATCGGGGGAACATGGGACGTTTCCAGCGTGTACTCGAGATCCTCGACGAGGCCGTCGGCGGACGTGACGCGCCCGTGGGATTCCACGGGGCCGTCTGGCGGGGCACCACGAGGGCACAGTTCGTCACCATCAAGATCTTCGGCAAGGATCTCGTTGCGGTGGGCGACGGAGCCGCCTCGAACCTGGTGTTGGCGCTGAAGGGGCAGGCGCCCTTCGGCGTCGACCTGGCCGAGCCGCCCCCCGGCGCGGCCGTCAACCGCATGCCGTCCGGACGCGACCCGGTGCCAGCGGAGTCGATCGCTGTCATCGAGCAGTGGATCGACGACGGATGCCCCGACGACGCCCCGACGCCGGTTCCGCTGACCTGGCGCGCCACCAACGCACCCGTGGCGAGCTCGCGGACCGACGACATCTGGTTCACCGATCCGCAGCGTGGGTGGGCGGTCAACAGCAACGGCCAGATCCTGCGCACCGAGGACGGCTTCACCACCTGGGAGGAGCAGTTCCACGACCCCGAGGTCTACCTCCGCTGCGTCGGCTTCGCGTCCGAGTCACGGGGCTGGGTCGGGACGCTGACGGCGGGCAAGCGCCTGTTCGAGACCGCAGACGGCGGGGCGACCTGGACGGCGGTCGCCGACCTCCCCCCGCTCGCCCCGTCGGCGGTCTGCGGCCTCTCCGTCGTCGACCGGTCCGTCGTCTACGCCTCGGGCACCAACTACCCGAACCGGCCCGCGCGGATGATGCGGACCGTCGACGGCGGGGCGACGTGGCAGGCCTGGGACATGTCGGCACACGCCGCCCTGCTGGTGGACACCTACTTCACCGACGCCGACCACGGCTGGGTCGTGGGCGGACAGGCGAGCGTGGCCAACCCCACGCGCGATGACGTCCGCGCCGTGGTGCTGCGCACCGAGGACGGCGGGCGGACCTGGGTCGACCGGCTCGCCCCGCTCAGCGCCGAGCTCCCGCTCGGTGAGTGGGGATGGAAGATCCAGTTCCTCGACGACCGGGTCGGCTACGTCGCGCTGGAGAGCTTCGTGCGCGGCGCGATCCTCAAGACCACCGACGGTGGCGACAGCTGGACCCGCATCGACATCAACGACCCGCAAGGCAACGCCAACCTCGAGGGCGTCGGGTTCATCGACGAGAGCACGGGCTGGGTCGGAGGGTGGGGGTCGGCCTCCTTCCAGGACGGTTTCAGCAGCTCGACCGTCGACGGCGGCACGACCTGGCAGGACGCCAACGAGATCGGCCGGTTCATCAACCGCTTCCGCTTCGTGGGCGATCCGGTCACCGTCGGCTACTCCTCGGGACGCACGGTCTACCGGTACTCCGCGGAGCCTGTGGTCGAGCCCCGCGTCGTCGCACCGCCGGACGGTCTCCGTTTCCTTGCCGACAACGCCCCGAGCCGCAGCGCCGCACCGCTACAGCTCACCGTCACCGTTCCCGACAGCGCCGAGCTCCTGACGGTGGACGTCTGGGACCGCTTCGGTGAGCACGTCCGCCGGGTCCTCGATGAGCCGCAACCCGCGATGGGACCGCACACCGTCGACTGGGACGCCACCGACGAGACCGGCCGGTCGATGGCCGGCGGCGACTTCCTGCTCCGGGTGACGGTGGACGACCGTTCGGAGAGCCAGATCGTGCATATCACTCGCTGACCGGCCGCATAACCCGATCCACCGAACCAGATTGCTCGACGACACCGAGGAGCACACCGTGGAAGGACGTTTCTTCGCTCCGGGCTCGATCACCCAGATGCCGTTCTGGGATCTCGCCGACGACGAGGCGCGGGTCGCCGCTGCGGCGACGGCTCAGGGCTCCCTGCACGATCCGCCGCTGGAGCCGCACGACGAGGTCGTCTTCCTGCTGACGGCGGCGGCCGAGATCGAGCACGCCCTGATGGTGCAGTACCTCTACGCCGCCTACTCGGTCCGCGTCGCGGACCCGAACCGCGAGCAGCTCGCGGCGGTGCAGAACCTCCTCACCCAGATCGCGCGCGAGGAGATGGGGCATCTGGTCACCGTGCAGAACCTGCTGCACCTGGCCGGCGGGCCGCTGAACCTCAACCGGGAGCACTCCCCCTTCGCCAGCGCCATCTATCCGTTCCGGTTCACCCTCGAGCCCCTGACGCTGGACTCACTCGCCAAGTACGTGATCGCCGAGAGTCCGGCCATGCTGCCGCCGACGCTGCCGGAGCAGGACCGGGTGCTGCTCGACCAGATCCGCGTCGACGCCACCCGCGCCAACGGCGGGCAGCCAGTCCAGCACGTCGGGCCGATCTTCGAGCGATTGGCGCACCTGTTCTCCGACGCCGTGGACGGCCTGGCCGACGACGACTTCCGCCTGGACACCGTTGCCCTGCAGGCGACGTTCGCGGACTGGGGCTACGAGCCGCGCAACGCGGGGGACGGGGACCCGCTGATCATCGAGTCGTTCGCGGGCCCGGACGTCGCCGCCGTCCGGGCAGCAGCCGTCGACGCCGTGCGGAGGATCGGTGCCCAGGGGGAGGGCTACGACCTTCCCGAACCCGGCCCGACGGAGTCCGAGTCGCACTTCGAGCGGTTCTTCACCATCTACAAGCAGGTGTCGGACCTGTCGTCGACAGGGGCAGTGATCACGTGGCCGGTAACGACGAACCCCAACACGACCTCGGCGCCGACACCGTCTGCCGGCGAGTCGAACGGGACAGTGGAGGCGGCGCAGGAGGCACTCGCCAGCACCGGACGCATCACCCTCCCCCGGACCAGGGCCTGGGCACACCTGTTCAACCTCCGCTACCGCATGCTGCTGGGACAGCTCGCGCACTTCCTGCGGCTGGACAACGACGTGTACTCCGCCGAGTCCGGTCCCCGGCGCGGCGACCGCACCGATCGCGGCCTGCTGCTGATCGGGACCTTCGACGAGATGCGGCGGCTGAGGAAGATCGCCGGCAAGCTGGTGCAGCTGCCCAAGGACGACCCGCCGGGCAGCGTCAACGCCGGCCCGCCCTTCGAGCTCCCCTACACCCTGAACCTGCCCGACGGCGAACCGCAGCGCTGGAGGATGCACCTCGACGCCTCTCGCGCTGCCACCCGACTCATCCGTGAGCAGCTCCAGCCCGACGACGCCACCGACCGCGACGGCTTTCTGGACGATCTCCTGAGGCTCGATGCCGACGCCCAGGTCGTGATGCAGTCCCTTGCCCAGGGCGCCGGCATCCCGCCGGACAGCTTGCCGACCGGCTTCGAGAAGGTGGTCGGGATCCTTGAGGAAGCGGTGCGCGGGTTCACCGTCGGCGCCCCGCACAGCAACTTCTGGGCCGGGACGACCCGCGACCAGTTCCTTGCCACCCGCCCCGTCGGACAGCCACCCGTGAACCTCAACCCGGACGGTAGCGTCAACCCCGATCCGGACGCCGCACCGCTCATCCAGCGGCTGGAGGGCACGGCATCCGGGAACCGGATGCCGCGGTTCCGCCCGCCGGTCCCGGACAGCCGGATCGGGTTCATCCGCCAGTGGATCACCGAGGGCACCCCCGACGACTCCCCACCCGGGCAGGTCGGCGTCAGGCACGAGCGGGATCCGGAACCGGAGCCGTTCGATCCGCCACCCACACCGCTGAGCTTCGAGGCCGACATCAGGGGCCTGTTCCGCGAGACCCCCGACCGTTCCTCGATGCTCTTCCGGTTCGACCTGCACCGTTACGAGGACGTGCGCGACAACGCCACCGCCATCCTGACCAGGCTCGACGACGGCACCATGCCCTGCGACGGCCCCTGGCCCCCGGAGCGCATCGCCACGTTCCGCCAGTGGATCGCAGGCGGGCGCCAGCCCTGACGTGCTTTCTCAGGACCTCAGGCGTGGTAGCGGGTGCTGCGGGTAACGAACCTGGTCGCCGACGCCAGCCAGCTCGCTGATCTACCCACTGTCATCGACGACTGGCCGACGCCCTCCGTCCGGAAAGTTCTCGCCGTCTACACCTCATGACTCGTCGTCCGATAGCGGTAGGGAAGTCCTTACGGGCGGCCCATCCCCGTCGTCTCACGAACGAGGATGGTGCCACCGTGATCCGTCGCAGGGGTCAACTTCGCCCCAGCACTCTGCGCAGCCACACGAACCAGCGAGCCCGTGGAGGTGCGGGAGGCCGGATCTCGCTCAGTGTCGCGCAGCAGGCGGTGCATGATCGGCCGGGTGGGGAGACCATGGCCTGGGGTGTGACGGTGCGCCCACACACGGCACGATAGACACCGGTGTCGTGGTGGCGGCCGGTGGCGAGCTCGGTGTCGGTGACGGCGTGGTCGGCGCCGTCGTGAATGCAGGTCATCCGGACCAACCACGACGGGAAGTGCCCGGAGGCGACCTCGGGCTGCTGGTCGGCAGGGGAAGCGAGGCCGGCGGCGGGGGGAACGCCGCCGGCCTCGCGCGACACCGGCCGGCGCGAAGGGCCGGTGTCGATCGTGTCGGCCGTCGGCGGGAGCGGACCCCAGATCATGTTCATCGGGGCTCCCAGGCGACAGACCTGGGGGTGGGGTGCGGGGTGGCGTCCACGACCGGGTGGTGGACGCCGGCCCAGCAGCGACCAGTCGCGGTCCACGGCCGGGGTGGAGTGTGGTCGGGGTGGGACGTCGCGAGACCGTGGGCATGCCAGCCACCGTCGGACATGAGGCTTTCCGGCGTGGCGTCGTGGGGCGTGCCGAGTGCCGCCCAAATGACTTTCCCGCCGCCGCGAGGTTGATAATAGCCCCATTGCTGGCTGATTTCGTCCACCTTCATCAAGTAGTGATCAAGGTTAGGGTCATTTGGTGGCGTGGAGTCGCGGTCCCATATGTCGATGAACAGGTTGGGGTATTCCAGTTGCAGCCGGACCTTGATAAGTGGTATGTCCTCGTTGTCGAGTTCGGTCCAGCGCGGGGGCGAGTTGGGGAGTCCCGTGGTTTTCACCGCGCGAGAAACGAGCTCTACCGCTACCTGTTCGGCGGCACTTTCCGCCTGTGGCAACCATGAACGCGCGGTGTACCGGGTGGCAAGGCCGAAGATAGTGACAGCCGATTCTGTAGCGACCAGGACCAGCCCGAGAGGCCGAGGACACGGTGATGACGCTGTGGCATAGGCTGGGTTCGGTGCGTATGTCGTGGTCATGACGTTTCCCAACGGCTGGGAGTCTCAGCGTGGGGCAGGTGGAAGGTGAACGCTGCGTGGACGGTGCAGGCCGCGCGGCGGGGCCAAGGCCGCCACCATCTACGGGGGCGTGGGCAGCAGATCGCACAGCGGCCGTGGTCGTCTACTGGGTGCCCCTCGTGGAGTCGCGTGAGGACGCCCACGAGCCGGACCGAGAGACGTTCTGCGGTAGCTGGTTCGGAGAACGCCTTACCCGAACGCACCAGTTCCAGCATGGCGGCGAGTTGCTGCCCGTAGGTGTGGTGGAGGGCGGTGGGGAGGGTGGGTCCGGCGGTGCCGGGATCACGTGTCGCCGGACCAACTGAGCGGCCCCGATCTTCCCGGACAGCAGGTTAGTGGGTTGATCTACGCTGTGCGCTGCCGGTTCCGGTACTCGCTGTAGACCTCATTGGGGGTCTTGTAGTCGAGTCCCGAGTGGAGACGTCTACTATTGTAGCGCAGT
>JBBSQN010000199.1:0-8254 GCA_038257875.1 Mycobacteriales bacterium | reverse complement strand
TTGGCGGCCCGTTTACGTGAGGTTGGTTATGGCAAGCCGGATTCTTGCAGCAAACGGGCCGCCGCCCGTGGCGACACGCCGAGCGGGGACATACACTTTCGGGTGTAAATAGTCACAAGGCTGGCTGAATAACCCTCCTTGGTGTCAGACCGTGGGCGCCTCGGTCGGCCACATCGAGGATCGACGTCTGGGCGCGCCAGCGTGTCGGAGCCTGATAAGCGCGCTCACTCACTGCCCAGCTTTCCACCGCAACGACCGGCTGCGTTCGATGATCGACGACGCTATGGCGGTCTGTAGCTCGGGGTTGCCGTCGAGTGTGTCGGCGAACCGCGGCCACTGCTCGACTGCTCGCGCGACGACCGTGGCGGCCTCATCGGCGAGCCCGGCCTCGACCCCCAACCGTCGCTCCAGCCGGTCGAAGGTGCCGAGCCAGACGGTCTCGAACCGTCGCGACCCCGCAAACTTCATCCCGAGCTCCTCGCCATCGCCCAGGTAGGGCCGCGTGGACACCAGGTCGTAGGCGGGAGCGAGAGCCGGCGCTCGGGGGTCGGTGTAGATCAGCGACCAGTTCTTCAGGTGTGCGTCACCGTTGGAGATCAGGACGGTCAACGTCAGACGGCGCGTGAACTCGCGGAGACCGTCGAGATCGCGCCCTCGGTAGATCAGGCCTGCCACGGTCTCGTAGTTTCCGTGGTACTTGTAGTCGGGGTAGACGTTGCGGACCTGGGCAAGGTCCTCAATGTGCACGGCGGCGCGGTCGGCCCCGCGGTCGAACCGGCGCACCGCGTAGGCCCACTCCTCCCGGTTCGGCCACACGCCGGACGGCAGGCCGTCGATCTCGTCGCGGTGGACGAGGCGGACGTCGGGTACGTCGATGCCGACCGCACCGGCGAGCGACATCATCGTGAACTCGTTGCGCGGTACATCGGGGTACGTCGCGTCGGGGAGCTTGACGATCCAGTCGCCGCCTGCCCCGAACGCCGGCATCGTCAGGCGGTCCCCCTTGGCGAGCATGGAGAACTTCAGGGTCACCCCGGCGAGCGAGAAGCGCCAGCGGCCCTCCGGTGGCGGCTCGGGTGGAGCGGCGATGGCCCAGTCTGGCTCGGCCTCGCCCTCCTCAACCTCAGTGACGCGCACAGCCCCCGGCAGGTCGTGCCCGACGTGGGCGAGCAGCTCCATCTCTCGTTGCGGCGACACCCCACGATCGGCGGCGATCCAGTCCCGCAGCCGGCCCTCGGGCAGCAGGTTGGAGAACCAGCACGGTAGGCGCAGTGCTGCGGCGTGGCGCGCGGTGAGGTCCTGTTCGAAGATCAGGCCAAGAACCGGACGCTCGGGGTCGGTGAGGTAGTCGGGAGCAAAGACGAACCGGCTGTAGTCGCCGCGCTGGTGCAACGTGCCGACCCACCGACCGTGCAGCCAGACCGCGTGGCAGTGCTCAGGCGGCGTCATCGCCCTCCTCGTCCGGGAGGTCCTCGATCACCATCTCGGCCAGGGGTGGGGTGTGTTCGAAGCCCCATTCGCACTTGCGTTTGAGGAACGACTCGAGTACCCGAGCGAGCTCGGCCTGCCGGGCGGTCAAGAGCCGCTCGACGTCATCGTCCACGAGCAGGTCCATGATCTCGTCAGTGATGACGTGTGACCGCAGTACGTCCCGCCACTGCTGCTCATCGAGGTCGAGCGGTGGTTGCTGGAGTAACCCACCGACGAGGTCGGTCGGCTCGACCAGGTCCGGTACGAGCACGCGGTTAGCCGCCCAGAGCCGGTATCGCGCGGGAACGGAGCGACGGGCGATGAGGTACCGGACGGCATCCGCGACCGTGGATCGCTCGATCAAGGCTTCCGCCAACTGCGCTTGCTCGTAGGGCAGCCCGGTAGTTGGATCACGCGGTCGTAGATCCCACCAGGAACACACCGTAATCGTTGTGTCCGCCTCATTGGTACGAAACCGGCGCAACTCCGGCAGCGTCGGTTCCGCGATCTCCAGTGCGTCGAGCAGCTCGCGTACCGAACCGGTGAGATCGCCTGAGCGCACCTTCCCGCACAGCGTGCGCATGGCGCCGGTGGTGCTGCCTTTGAAGATTCCCGGTCCGAGGACCGCCGCGCGCCAGAACCAACGGGCGAGCAACCTGCGGTTGACCGGGTCCGGGTCCGGGTGATGAGCGAAGGTCCGGGTCAGGACGATCAGCAGATAGCGGTAGGGCAGCAACGTGAAGTGCGGGACGCCGATCTCCTGAAGGAACGCGACAGCACGGGCCAGCGCCTCCTCTCCTGCGGAGAACGCCGTGTCCTCGTCCTCGTCGCTGAACTCCACTACCCCGCGCCGGTTGGCGTTGTCGAACTCCAACCGGATCTCACGCTGCACGTCCGGGCCGCGGCGGGCAAGAATCGCGCGGAGCACGGTGTCGGCGTCGATCCTCCCGAACGCGAACCGGTCGTCGACGTGGGCCGCGATCCGATCGATCGTCAGACGGTCGTCTGCCTCGGACTCGGGTCCTGCGTTGAGGGCGGAGAACACCTCGGCACGGCTGAGCCGCTTTCCGTAGTTGTTCATGCGGTCGAAGATGTCCTGCAGCACACCGACGTCATCCTCGACGACCTGGTAGGCCGGGATGCTGAACTCACGCAGGTGCTTGGCCAGCTCGAACGCCTTGCTCTGGTGCTCGGCGGCCTCCGGGCGCCCGGCAAACCACGCCAGTACCTCGGCCAGGTCGAAGACGACCGGAAGCGGGATGACGAACGGGTCCTCGATGGGAGGGAGCCCGACGACGCTCCGATCACGCAGGTCGTAACCAAGGGCGAACCGCGGATCACGCCGACCCTCCGGGTGCAGCACGTTCGCCAGGCTGGTGAGGCGCTGCTGGCCGTCGACGACCCATAGTGCCTCACTCAAACCAGGCGCGTCGATCTCGAGAGCCCCGAGAGTGATCCGTTGGGCCGGGGCCGCGCGGCGCCAGAGCAGCAGGCTGCCGACCGGGTAGCGCCGGATGATGCTGTCGAACAGCCGGATGACGTCCTGACTGGTCCACCTGAAGTCACGCTGGAAGTGAGGTACCCGGATGCCGCCTGCCCAAGCCAGGTCAACCAGGTCGTCCAGACCGAGCGTGATCGCACCCGGACGAGTGTCCAGTCCGCTGCTCATGGCGCCCTCCTGACGTCAGCTCTCATCGTGCCGTACGCGACCGACAGGCGGATACGGCGGCGACAGCCGTCGGATGAGCGGTCAGCCGGTGTTTCCCAGCGCCCGCAATCGGCCATGATCGAAGTCTGATCCGCCGACGGATGGAGACCGCGACACGATCCCGAGCTGGCCGGGAGGTTCTCGCAGCTCGACTCACGTCGAGACGGACCGCTATTCGGCGTTCGGTCCGAACCGCAGGAGGGGGACGTCGTAGAGGTCGGGCTGGCTGGCGCGGTGCATCTGCGGGGCGGTGACTTCGATGACGAGCATCTCGGTGAGGAACTGGACGGTCGCGCCGAGCAGGTGGCTGGTGTGGCCGGTGGCGCTGTGTTCCTTGAGGCCGACGGCGACGTGGATGTGGGGTGCGACCCGGCCGTCGACCGGGTCGTAGGCCAGGGTGCCGCCGCCGAAGGCTTCGGCGTTGGTCAGGTGGACGGTGGTCCACACGGGGGCGTTCGGGTTGTCGAGCTTGTCGCAGGTGCCGACGATCTGGACCTGGCTGAAGCCGGCGATGAAGCCGGGGATGAAGCCCTGACGCACGCCGTGGTGGCGGCAGAACTCGGCCAGGGCGGTGAAGAAGTCCTCGCCGTGGTCGAAGGCGACGACGAAGCTGCGGCCGAGGGTGAGTTCGTGGCTACGCACGGGCGGCTCCCTGCCCGATGGCGTCGGTGTGGTGGGGCTGCGGGTCGGGGGTGGGGTAGCCGCCGGCTCGGGCGAAGAAGGCCCGGATGCCGGCCTGGTCGTGGTCGCCGCTGAGGAGGCGGTGCAGCAGGATGCGGGCCTTGAGCGGATCGAGAAAGCCTGCGGAGATCAGACCTCGGCCCAGGAGGTCGGACTCGGAGCCGGGGAAGGCGTAGGTGTGGGCGAGCACCGGGCCGGCTCCGGTGCGGGAGGCCAGCACCACGGGCATCCGGGCGGCCAGCCGGGTGAGGGTGTCGACCACGCGGCTGGGGACGTGGCCAGCGCCGAAACCGGCCACGATCAGCCCGTCCAGCCGGTCGGCGACGGCCTCCAGAAGGGTTCCCGTGTCGCCGAGCACCATCGTGACCACGCCCACCTCGATCGGGCGACGCTCGGACGCCGAGGGAAGGGTGGTGCGGCTGCTCGGGCGGTTGAGCACGCGGGGCTGTCCTTCCACGACGTACCCCAGCGGTCCTCCGGTGGCGGAGGCGAAGGTGTATCCGCTGGTGGAGTGGGTCTTGCGGACGCGACCGGCGGCGTGGATCTCCTCGGCGAACACCACCACCACACCCAGACCCCGCGTGTCCGAGCCGGCGGCGGTCTGGACGGCGGCCAGCAGGTTGCCCGGCCCGTCGGCTCCGGCGAGGGCGGGGTGGCGCATGGCCCCGGTGACCACGACCGGCTCCGGCCGGGTGTGGGTGAGATCGAGCAGGTAGGCGGTCTCTTCGATGGTGTCGGTGCCCTGGGTGATCACCACCCCGTCCGCGCCGGCGGCGAGCTGTCGGTCGATCGCGGAGGCCAGCGCGGTGAGATCAGCGAAGGTCAGGGACGCGCCAGGGACCCGGCGGAAGTCCTCCACCTCGACGGTGATGCCGGTGTCGGCCAGGCCGGGCACGGCGGCGACGAGCTGCTCGGCGGACAACGCCGGTACCACACCGCCGCCTGCGCTGGTGGTCATGGCGATCGTGCCCCCCAGGCCGAAGACGACCACCCGGCGTGCCAACGTGGTGGGGAGTTCGTGCACAGGTGGCCCTTCCATCATCGAGGCCGGGGGTGGGCAGGCAGCCTAACTGGCCGTCTGAGCGGCCTGGGAGAGGAAGCGGCAGGCTTGGTCGACGCCGTCAGTAGAGAGTAGACGGCTGCGAGGCTGGGCGATCCCGCTGCTGCCGTACTCGCCGAGTTCACCACAGCGACGGACCAGCCAGGCCCATTCGAGGTCAAGATAGCCGGCCAGCGCCCGCAGCCGTTCGCCCGGCGCGTCGGCAGCGGTGACGGAATGGGCGTGAGCGTAGCCGGTGGCGTCAGCGAACTCGCGCAGCAGCGGTGCAGTATCGGTGACATCGACCTGCCAGACGCCGTCGGTGCCGACCCAGTTCGCCACGATTGCGTTTCGGTGCCCGTCAAAGACGAAGCCGGGGACAGCGGCGTATTCGGGCTCGGCGCAGACATCGACAGCGATGCCGAAGGACTCCATCAGCGCCCCCGCGAGCAGCAGCAAGATCCGCTCCGGGCGGCTGGAGTCGACCACCGTCGACGGTGGGACACAGAACGCGCGGGTCGGTGCTGTGTCCAGACCGGGGCCAGCACCTCTGGATTCGCGCAGGTAGGCGTACTTGTGTGCGAACAGCAACCAGGTGCTGGCTTCCTCGCCGCGCTGCTCACGGGTCCAGAACGTGGGGATGCCAGCGAGAGCGTCGGTGTGGCGCAGGATGTGGCGGGCGCAGAACTGCGAGCCCAGCCACATCCGCGACACCGGCGCGAGGTCGGCGGCGATCTCCCGTCCGACCGTAGAGCGAGGCAACTGCTCGTATACGTGTAGTTGCCCCCTACTGGCAGACAGCGTCGCGTCATCATCCAGCAGTGCCTCGTCGAGGTTGGCCACCGCCCATAGGATTCCGAGGGTGAGGTCATCGAGCGCGTAGGCTCGCGACATCAGCAGCCGCGCCTGGTCGGGTATGCCAGCCAGGCGGCGGCGAGCCTGCCGGGTGTCCAGCCCGAAGATGCCGACACCGTGTTCGTCCTCGGTGACGCCGACGACGAGTCCGCGTCGGGGGCGCTGCAGGAACGGGTCGTCAGCGAAGCCCGGCGGCACGGCGACCAGAATGCGTCCGTCGTCGATGGCCGGGTAGGCCCTGGCCGAGATCGCGGTTCCGGTGAAGAACCTGCCCGACGGTGCCTGCACGGCGACCTCACCGTCTGATCCGCGGCTGGTTTCCAGGACGAGTCCGGGGACACCGGCCGTCGGTTTGGGGACCGGGATCGACATCCCTGCTACGAGAGCGCTGGTGCGGGAGCGGCGACGTGTTTGCCGAGCAGCTTCGGCTTTCCCACGCAGGGCGAGCAGAGCGCCATCGGTGCTCAATGCTTGATCGAGAGCACGGACCAGGTCGGCGGACGGCAGGCCCTTGCGGGGACGCTCGGCCAGCGACACGTACTGCCGGGAGTAGCCGATCTGCGCGGCGAGCTGGGCATGACTGAGATCAGCGGCGTGACGACATCGCCGAATCTCCTCGGCGAGGCGTGCCACCGCGGGCTCGACGTCGTCACCGCCGACCGTGTTGTTGGTAATCGCGGGCTCCCAGCGCTGCGTGTGTCGCGGAGGGGGCAACACCGGCAACCACACGTTGTCGCAGACTTGCCCCGTTCCGTGAGCATAGACGGTCATGCTCACATGACATCAGCTCATCGGTCGTGCACTCCAGGAACAGGATGCCCTCGTGTCGATCTACATCACCAGCCTCGTAACCGCTCTGAATAAGCCGCAGGCACAGCCACGAACCAACGCCCCGGCACCATCCCCACCCCCGGCTCAGACCGTCCGCCCGGCGCTCGAACACCCGGTTCGACTAGGACCAGCACGATGACTAAGGTTTTAGCTTCTACCCTGCGCGACGCGGTCTACGGTCACCTGGACTACCTGGACCGGCTGGTCGCCGACTCCGATCTGCGGTCGCGCGCCGCGCTGGCGGACACGGAGATCTCCCGGCTGACCGCGGCGTGGCGGGACCTGCTGGCCGCCCACCAGCCGAACGAGCACGGCCGGTGCCCGCAGTGTTCCGGATGGCGCCAGCCCCGCCGCTATCCCTGTTCCGTGTGGACCACCGCCCACCAGCATCTGATCGCCGCCGACGGTCCTCCCCTGGCCGGACCCGGTCGGCGTCCGGCTGCCCCCGAACGGCCAGCCGTCACGGTGCTGGGGGCCTCCTGACCGGGGGACGCGTCGCGGCCCCGAACGCGGCGCGTCCCCCGAGCCCTGACCAGCCACTACGAGACTCCCAGGATCGGCATGTGCCCGCGTCCCGGGTAACACCGCCACGGCGGCACGCCGGCTGCGCCGTGAGCCGGACACGTCCGCGGAACAGCTCTGGAAGGAGCCCGATGAGTACTGACACCGTGATCCCCACCACCGACGAGTTCGACCTGGACGTCCGGGCCATCGACCCCAGCCGATCCACCCGTCAGCACTGGACAGTGACCGGACCAGTGGTGCTGGACTTCGACACCCGCTGTCGGTCTGGTCACCCCAGCCCGAGGCACGGAGGCGGGCTGAAGCCGCTGATCTACGGCTACATGCGGCTGGACCCAGAGGCACCGGACAACGACATCCGCCAGCTGGAGATTGCCCTCAGGTACTACGCGGAAACCAAGGGCTACTGCTTCGCCACGACATTCTACGAGGACCTCTCACACGACGGGAGCGACCGGAGCGCCTTCGCCGAACTGATCGAGGAACTCCAACGTTCGGAAGCACAACACGTGATCATGCCGACCACAAATCACCTCTCACCCCACCCGCTGCTGCGCACCAGCATGCTCCTCCAGCTGGAGAACGAAGCACACGCCCAGGTCCACACACTGAGGCTTATTCAGCGATCTTGATCGGAGGCGTATCTCCGCAGCTCAACCGCGGTCTTACAAGATCCACACAACTCTCCTGAATAACCCTCACTGAGCACCCACCAACCAACCTCAAGCGGACAAAGCCAGCACGTAGATACAGGAAGACTCGATCATGTTCATGAACGTCATGTGGGACTGCCAACCGATACTTCGCCACCGGGCCTCAGGAGGGCGACAGAACCGGGTACGGCTACCGGGTAGGTGCTGGGCGACCGAAGCACTGCGAGGCCGAGGTGACTGACACCCGCCGATACCACCCCCGTCCACCCCGACAGCCAACGAGTCGCGCTGAGGGCCCCAACGTAACCGAACCCGGTGAGCAAGAGGTTGGGCGCGTGAGTGCGCGAGCCGCGAAAACCGGTTGCGCCGCGCCGTAACGTGGCCAGGCGTGCTCGCGCCCTACCCCCAGCTGGTGCGCGCGGGATACCGGCGCTACGCCACCTACCGCCAGGCCACCCTGGCCGGGCTCACCACCAACGTCGTGTTCGGCCTGCT
>JBBSQN010000198.1:0-8274 GCA_038257875.1 Mycobacteriales bacterium | reverse complement strand
GGCCAACCCGGCCCGGTTCCGTCACCGCCGGCCCGAGCCGCCGCGACTGCCCACCGCAGCGTGGATCAACCAGCCCAGCATGGAGGCCCTCATCCAGAACAACTAGCGCGATCTTGTCTCAGCCGGCTTGACATCTTCCGATGTCACGCTCGTCGAGCCCGGCGAGGCGTGGCCGCTCACTGCCGGCGTCCAGGTGAGTCATCACGGCGCCGGTCCTCCTCGTGTGTGGCTTGACCGCGTCCGGTGTGGTTCACCGGCCACACGGGACGGAGTCACGGTACGCGGACGGGCCGGGCTCGGCGCTGCCCTGACCGCGCTGGATGTGGTCCTCGTCCCGCCATCGAGATTTCGGTTGGGGTTCTGCTCGACGCCGGGAAGCCGAACCCGCTGCGACCCTCGTGGAAACCCTTCGCGGGGCCTTGCGGCTTGCCAGGACAAGCGAGAGCAGCCAACCCAGGAGGGACCACCGGTGCACCGTGGCCGCGGCCCGTTCGCCCTTTGGCATAGTCTCTCGTGAGCTGCTCGCGGCGGTAGGAACCCTGACCAGGAAGGGCCACAGGTCCGGCGGGATAGTTCCACGCCGGCGCCACGAGCCGACCAGGCCGGGTGGGACCTGGGCGGCGGCGTGCGCCCGTAGGCGTCGGCGGCGACGGGCCGGATGACGGCGCGCAACGCCGCGACGAGGGCGACGATGACAACTAGGCGATCATGCCGGCGGCGCGAAGAACTCGAGCGCGATCCCGTCCGGGTCGCGGAAGGATAGGCCGGAACCGTAGTGGGCGTCCACGATCTCGCCGTGCACAATCCCAAGCTCATCCAGACGCGCGGCCCATGTCTGCAGTTCGCCCCGATCACGGCACGCGAAGGACACGTGGTCAAGACCCGTGCGGTGCTCGTCGAACCGGTCATTCGCGGCGTTGGGATGGGTGTGCAACCCGAACAGCTGCCCACCCTGCAGCGCGAAGACCGTATGGTGGAAGTTTCCGAGCTGCACGTCCTCGTCGAGGACGGGCTCGGCGCCGAGCAGCTGGCGGTACCAGCGGATGCTCCGCTCGAGATCGGTGACGGTCACGGCCACGTGGGTGATCGATGGAAATGGCATGCTGAAGCTCCTTGCTCACGATGGGACTCGAGGCGTTCTTCATATGAACGGTCGGCTCGCCCGTCGACCGCTTCCGAGGCAGCTACGCGCCGGGACCGCAGTGGACCTTGGGGTTCCACATCTCGAGCAGACCGGCCGGGTTGCGCTTCCACACCCACACGTGCTGGGAGTAGAAGGCGTCGAGCCCGAACCGGTTCGGCGCGGCGGTGCGATCGAAGGAACGGTGGCGGAACAGCCGCGGCGCGCGGCGATGTTCGGCGTTCCACGCGGCTTCGTCGACGATGTACTCGAGTGCGGCAAGGTGCAGAGTCCCGTCCGGCGACGGCGCGTAGACCAGCGCCTCCGGCTTCCTGGGGTTGATCGCCGGGTCGGCGATGAGCTTGGGGTTCACGTAGTGCACGCCCATGCCGCCCACGCCCGGCTGGGCAATGCAGGAGATGCCGTTGACGTCGGTGAACGGGACGTAGCCCGCCGCCTCCGCCGTCGCGATGCCGTGGAAGCGGGCCGTGGCAGCGCGCATCTGGGCCAGCCTGTGAAGCCGCGGCGCCGCGGTGATCTTCTGGGCCACTGTCCCGGCTGGACCGGCATCCGGCGAGGCGACGACAGCCGGGCCGGCCGCCAGGACCGCGACACCGGCGAGCGCCGCGGACGCCATGCTCACTGCCTTCACGCCGTTCACACTCCCTCCTGAACCTGGAAGACGTCGCCGGCGACGAGTCCGTGCGCCTCGCGGTGCACGGTCGATGCCGCATCCGCTGACGGGGCCTCGACCAGGCAGAACACCGTTCCCCGCTGTTCGTCGACCCAGTACCGCAGGTAGCGGACGTCGTACTTGCCTTGGGTCCGCAGATCGGCCTGGTGGGCTTGGGCCACCGCATCGACGGTGACGCCACCGTCGATGCTGTGGACGTCCATGTACAACGGCATGCTCTCTCCTTCGTTTGCGGGCTTGTCCCGGCAACGTAGGTGCGGCGCAGCGACGGGAAATCGGTGTCGACTACCCGGATCGCCCGTGCGACTGCCTACTTTTCGGCGGCCGCTCTCCCTGGAGCTTCACTCGGATCGACGAGGCCGGCCCGCCTCGCCTCTTCGACCGCGGCCCGGCGCGAGGACACCCCGAGCTTTGCCAGGACCGAGGAGACGTGGTGGTCGACGGTTCGCCGGGAGATGACGAGCTGTTCGGAGATCTCGCCGTTTGTGTTTCCGGCGCAGACCAGGCGGAGCACCTCGCGTTCGCGACGGGTCAGCCCGGCCGGATGCTCGCGGGTGCCCGGGTGCGGGCCGGACGGGACCGCCCGCAGGCCTAGGCGGCGCATCTCGCGCCGGGTCGCCTGCGCCGAGGCGACCGCGCCCAGTGCGTCGAAGCGGCGCAGTGCTTCGCGCAGCCCGGCTTCGGACCCCGAGTCGAACAGCGCCAGCGCGGCGTCGTAGGGACAGCCGATCTCGTCCCAAGCAGCAGCAGCACCCCACGAGTCGCCGGTCAGCGACCGCGCGTACGGGTCGGCCACGTCGTCGATCGCGACGGTGATCGTGGCACCGAGTCGTCGCTGCCACGACGCGAGCAGGCCTCGGGTCCAATCGTCGATGTACGCCGCACCGCCGGCGCCGACCGCGAGGTCGCGGGCAGCGGCCTCGCGGTTGCCGGTGACCCACTGTGCCTCCGCGCGAGACAGGCGCGTTTCGGCGAGCACATCGGGTTCGTCGGCGCCGTCCGCGCTGGCGACCGCTCCGTTCAGGTGCGGCCACGCGGCCTCGTCCCCTCGGCGGGCGAGGACGCGGCCGACCACGAGCGCCGGAGTGATCCGGTTGCGTGGCGAGGCACCCGTGGCGAGCACCCTCTGGCACACGCGGAGAGCCTCGTCCCAGCGGCCGGTGTCGAGCAGCAGCTCGCCGTGCGTTGCCTGCAGGCGCAGGCCGAAGGTGGCGATGTCGTGCTCCTCGCAGAATGCGGTCCCCTCGATGACGTACCCCTCGGCCGCGGCAAACTGCTTGGCTGCGCACAGCATCAGGCCCAGGTTCGCGTACACGCGGGCCGCTTGCTGGTGCACGCCGCCGTCCAGCGCGGCCCGCAACGAGCGGCGCATGCTGTGCTGCCAGTCGGTGCGCGTCCGGGCGAAGCACGGCTCGGTGGCCAGCCCGTCGCTGATGATTCCTGCCAGCGCGAAGGTCTCCGCGAGGGAAACGGCCTTGTCCGCGGCGACGAGGCCGGGCTCGGACTCGCCTCGGTGCATGTGGATGGCGCCGAGATGCGCGTACGCCCACGCCAGCTCCGCGGTGACACCGAGCGGCTCCAGGGTGGCGACGGCCTCCTCGGCGTAGGCGATGGACTCGCGTCCACGGCACAGCCGCCACATCGTGCGGGACAGCGTTCGAACCGTCTCGCCCACCCGCACCGGGTTGCCGACCGCGCGCCACGCCGTCCATGCCCGCTGTCCGGCGACGGCCGCCAGCTCCCAACTGTCGATCAGCGACGCCTCCGCGGCGAGCCGATCGTTGAGGTCAGCGGTGACGACCGGGTCGACGCCGTCGACCGCGAAGCGCACGGCACGCTCGTACTGCACGACGGCCTCCCGGTGCGAGCCGAGTGCCGCCGCCCGCTGACCCGCAAGGGGGGCGAACAGCAGAACCGCGTCGCGGTCACCGGCGATCTCGGCGTGGAACGCGAGCCGCGCGTCGTCCCCGCTCCCCGTCTGTCGCAGCGCAGTCAGCAGGCCGGCGGAGATCGACGCCCGGCGGTGCGCGGGCACTTGCTGTTCGACGGCCAGCCGGGTGATCTCGTGGCGGAACCGCAGGGAAGCCGCGTCACTGACCAGCACCCCGGCCGCGACCAGTTCGTCCAGATCACGTGCGGACACCCCACCGGCCGACTCCAGCAGGCGCGGGTCGACCCGCGCTCCTCCCAAGGCCGCCACCTCCACTGCGCGGCGGGCGGTGGCCGATAGGCGGGCGACCCGGGACAGCACAGCGTCGCGTGCCGAGGCGGGTATCGCGGTCGTCCCGGTCTGCACCACCTCGGTGACGAAAAACGGGTTCCCCCCCGTGAGCCGATGCAGCTCCGGGGCACGGATCCCGCTGTCCGCGGCGAGCACGGCGACCGCATCCTCCGACAGCGGTGCGACGCCGACCCGGCGTACCGCTCGCTCGGTGGCGAGTGCACCTAGGACGACGCGCAGCGGGGCATCCGCCGCCAACGCCTCGTCCCGGTAGGTGACCACGAGCAGCGCTGGGGCGGTCCGAATGCGCCGGCCGAGGAAGCGCAACAGATCCAGCGTGGACTCGTCGGCCCAGTGGACGTCCTCGATGCACAGCAGAGTCAACTCACTCTGCGCAGCAATCTGTCGAAGCAGCACCGCGAACAGCTCGTCGCGCGACGCGTCGCGGCGGCAAGCTTCCAGCAGATCCCCACCGAGCTGCTCGGCGATCTCGAACAGCGGGCCAAGGGGCCGCGGTGTGAACAGTCCGTCGCAGGCGCCGCTGGCCCACCGCGCATGAGCGGTGCCAAGCCGAAACTGCTCGACCAGCGAGGTCTTCCCGACCCCCGCTTCACCCGACACCAGCACGACGCGGCCCACTCCGGCACACGCGTCTCCGGCGTAGTCCATCAGCGCCGCAAGGGCATGATCCCGCTCGAGCAGGTGCACACCCCCAGTCTTGCCCGCGAGTCAAGTGTCGCGTCCCTGCTCGAACGCGGCACGCCGGTCGTAGAGCTCACCGACCGGCCCCTTCCCGCGGCAGAAAGGTAGGCGACGCACGGGGAAAACTGGGTGGCCGTCGCCGATCCCCCCGATCGAGGATCACCCGTACCGTCGGTCCCATCATCGGAGAACCTGCGAGGCAGAAATGACCCATCCCATCGTCACCCACGCGCCCACAGAGGCACACGCCTCGGGTCGATTGCGCCCTCGGAGTGCGAGGCACCCCACATTCGTGTTCGCCGCTGGGGCGCTGATTCTGGTGCTCGGCGGATGCGGGGCGGGATCCTCGGCCTCCGGCTCGGGTGGGTCGAACGCTCAGTCCTCCTCGACGACTGCATCGACGTCCCCGTCGCTGCCAACTTCCGACGGCGTCGTCATCAAGGACTTTGGCTACTCCGGCGGCTTGACGGTCAAGCCGGGTCAGAGGGTGACCGTGACGAACGAGGACTCGGTGGCGCACACCCTGACCGACAAGAAGACGCACGTTTTCGACACCGGGAACCTGCAGGCCGGCGGCGGTACGGGCACGTTCACCGCTCCCTCGAAGCCCGGTACCTACCCGTTCGGGTGCAGCTACCACCCGGACATGGCCGGAAACCTGATCGTCAAGGGGTGACGCGTGAGACAAGTGCGCGGCACCATCGACAGCCCAGGCTAGGCACCGCTCCTGGAGATGCCCTCTGCAACGCAAGAGCGCCGATCTTGGCTCCCTTCTGCCGTTCGCCTGACACGGTCTTGTCGCCGAGGGACGCCATGCACGAACGTGCTGAACAAGTAAGGTGCTGCCGAAGGCGGGGGGCTACCCACTCGCCAGGATCCGCCACGTCGACATCGCCGCATGGGTGTCCGCGTTGTCCGGGCAAGGGTCTCGGTCCGTCGTCCGTCGCCTACGCCTACCGTGTGTTGTCTTGATGCTCGACCTGGCTGTGCGAGATCCCCCGCATCCCCCGCAACCCCGCGCTCGGCGGCGGACTCCCCCAAGGCAGCCACGTCGCCAAAGCGCTACCTCACACACCAGCAGGTCGCTGCCATGGCGGAGGCCGCCGGCGACCAGCGGGCTGGTCATCCTCGCCCTCGCCTACTGCGGCCTGCGCTGGGATGAGCTTGCCGCACTCGGGTCGCTCGGCTCGGCTGCGTCCGCCGCCGGCTCGAGGTCGCCGAGTCCGTGAGTTCCTCGCCGATGAGCTCGGGCGCCACGTCAAAGGCAAGGGTCCTGCACAACCTGAACTTCCGTCGCTGAGAGTCGAAGCCACGACCTACGCATTACGAGCAAGTCACGGTGCGCCAGTCGTGGGGCGATCCCTGTGCATGCCTTTCGCTGCAGGGCTTCGCCGTCTTGCCGCCTCCTTCGCTTGGCTGCTTCGTTGGCTGCTCGAAGATCGCCGCTACTTGCGCCCGGTATACCGCCTCTACGCAGCGATGCGCGGACGGTGGCTGCGATGATCAGGTTCAGGGCCTCGGTGGGTCCGTTCGAGGCGCCGCCGGTGTCGAAGTAGGCCAGCCGCTCGCCCCGCCAGGAGCGCAGTGTGCGGCCGAGCCGGGCGACCTCACTGATCGGGCAGCTGGGCAGGGAGTCGACCAGCCCCTCGGCCAGCGCCTTGCCGCCCTCCGTCGTGACGGCGTGGTAGATCGTGCGCACCTGCTGGGCGCAGGCCCTCGCAGGGCGACCGGACCAAGCCGTCACCTCGGCTCCCGCCGAGTCCCAACAGCAAGCATCGACACGATGCTCACAACAAGGATGGTGCGCTGCGCGACCGCCTACAGCCGCCCCTCACCCCGGAGCCTCTACGGCCCCTGGCAGGCAGCGCGATACCCTATCCATCAGGAGTGCCGAGATGCAGCTCCCGACAGCGGAGGAAATCCCATGACCGAGCTATCGAGATTGTTCAGTCCGATCCAGATCGGCTCCATGGAGGTGAAGAACCGCATTGTCATGTCGCCGATGCACACCGACTACGGCAGCCAGGACGGCACGGTGTCGGATCGACTGCGCGATTACCACGTCGCGCGGGCCAGGGGCGGCGTCGGTTTGATCACCCTCGAGATGTGCACGGTCTCCGAACTCGAGCCCTATATGCCTCGGACCATCGGGCTTTCCCACGACAAGTTCCTCCCCAGCCTGAAGGACTTCACCCAGGCGGTACACGAACACGGCGCCAAGATCATTCCTCAGATGGCTCACCCCGGCCCGGAATCCCTGGCCCCCTACTTCTACGGAACCGATACCAAGGGTCCGTCCCCAGTGATGTGTCATACCACCAAGAAGATGTGTCAGGAGATGAGCATCGAGGACATCCAAGCGGTCGTGGTGGAGTTCGGAGAGGCCGCACGGAGGGCGCGCGAGGCCGGCTTCGACGGGGTGGAGCTGCATGCAGCTCACAGCTACATGCTGGTGGGCTCGTTCCTCTCCGGTCTGCGCAATCGCCGCTCGGACCGTTATGGCGGCTCCATCGAAGCGCGATCGCAGCTCGCTCTGGAGGTGATCGCGAGCATTCGACAGCGCGCCGGAGAGGACTTTCCCATCGTCATGCGGATCTCCGGTGATGAATACATGCCGGGTGGGCGCACGCTGCGCGAAACCCAGTTCATCGTGCCCATTCTGGCTGATGCCGGGGTGACTGCTTTCCACGTCTCTGCCGGCGTCTATCCCCACACCTCGTGGCGCGTGATGCCGCCGACCGGTAGCCCGCTGGGAAGCAATGTCGCGCTGTCCGCGGGGATCAAAAAGGTCGTGGATGTGCCCGTGATGGTCGTCGGACGGATCAACGACGCCCGTTTCGCCGAAGACGTGTTGCGAAACGGGGAGGCCGACATGGTGGTGATGGGGCGAGCGCTCATCACGGATCCCGAGCTGCCCAACAAGGCCCGGGAGGGTCGATTCGAGGACATCGCACCGTGCATCGGCTGCGGTCAGGGCTGTATCGGCCGCAAGCCTCACACTCCCATGACCTGCCTGGTCAATCCCGCAGTGGGCAAAGAAGCGGAGATGGCGATAGAAGCGGTTGCCGAGCCGAAGAGAGTAATGGTGGTGGGTGGCGGACCGGGCGGATTGGAGGCAGCACGGGTCGCCGCACTTCGGGGACACGAGGTTCATCTCTACGAACGGGAGCCGAAAGTCGGTGGACAGTTTAATCTAGCCGCCATCGCACCGCGCAAGCACGAGCTGGGCAAGCTGATCCACTACCTCGTGGTACAGGTCGAGAAAGCCGGTGGTGTGATCCATCTGAACAGCGAGGTTACGCCGGAGCTGGTAGCCGAAGTCGCGCCGGACGTCGTGATTCTCGCCACTGGTAGCGAGCCCGTGAGGCCGCCCATTCCGGGCGTGTCCCGGGGCAATGAGGTTTTCTCACGGGAGTGACGCGTGTGACTCGTGAGGTCGCGGCGTGTCGGAGGCCGGGCGTGGGGTCCTGACCCGAAAGGGTCGGTTTCGACCAAGAACCCGGCCACGGGCAGGACCCCACGTGATCACCTATCGTG
>JBBSQN010000197.1:0-8365 GCA_038257875.1 Mycobacteriales bacterium | reverse complement strand
GCACCGTCCTGGCCGCCGCCTCCGGCATCGACCACGTCCTACGCTGGTCACGGTTCCGCAGACTCCACCAGACCAGAGCCCTCATCAGCCACTACCGCACCCGAGGAGACCCCCTACCCCAATATCTCCGAATGTAGTACCGGAGTCCCTTGGCGAGCCGGCCCGCACCCGGTTAGCTGGGCGTGACCACCGGTGCGGACGGATGGCAGCGTAGCCATCCTGCAGCACCGCGGCGGGCGTCTGGGTGACCTGCTACCGAGGCCAGAAAGGCACGCCATGTTGCTGCACAGCCGCGAGCGGTCCACAGGCGCACCGCGCGGGTACCCAGGCGCGTTCCTGGAAGGGGTGCGAGCCGCCGGGCTACCGTTCCCTCCGGCCGCAGCCGCGGTCGTGACCTCTGCAGATCTCGACCCACTGCCCGTCGCGGCGCGGCGCTACCTGCGGTTCATGGGCGTGCTCGGACGGCCCCGGGACCGGTCGTTTCGCGCACGGATGATCGGAAGGTTCCGGCTCCGTCCCGGCGGGGCATGGATGCGGTGCGCGGCCTGGCAGTACAACACAGCCGATCCGGTGGCTCGGCTGTTCCGGATGCGGTTGATGCTCGGCGGTGCGGTGCCGATGACCGGCTGGGACACCTACCGGCACGGTCACGGGCGCATGCGCGGGTCGCTGCTGGGCCTGATCCCGGTCGCCCGCGGCTCCGGCCCCCGTTTCGACACGAGCGAACTGGTGACCTGGCTCGACGATGCGCTGCTGATGGCCCCGTCGATGCTTCTCGGCCCGGCGACCACCTGGAGCGACGGCGCGGACGCCGACGCCTTCCGGGTCTCGTTCACCGACGCCGGACAGACCGTGGCCGCGGAGGTGCTGCTCGCCGCGGACGGGTCGCCGCGCGAGGTGCGCACCGATGACCGCTACGCCGACCTGCCCGGGGGCTGGTGCGGGCGCGCTGGAGCACCCCGGTCGACGGCTGGTGGATCGTCAATGGGCGAGCGCTCAAGCCGCAGTCACCGAGGCGTTCAACCCCCGGCTGGCCTTCGCCTTCCAGCACCTCGACAACGGCTCTGCGACCGACGATCCAGGCCTGCTCACCGGATCAGCCGGTGTCGCCCTCGCTCTCGCCGACCACGGTCAACTACCAGCTCCCCCGGTCCCCGCCCGATGGGACTCCATCCTGCTTCTCTCCTGACCTCTGCCTCATCTGACATCACCGTTCTACAATCTGATCGGCAAGTCCGGATGGCATCTACAACCGGACTCGGTTCCCGCGCTCGTCACGAACGAACAGACCAGTGAAGTCACCGGCTTTCGCCCGGGCGACCTGCGCCTGCTCCTCTTCCGACAGCGGGTTCGTACGGATCACCGCAATCCCCCACCACCGGTCGAGCACCTGCTCGGCCGGGGCCAGGTCGAACTCGGCGCCGGCACGAGCGATTGCCTGAGCGAAATCCGCCTCGAACTGCACGCACTCCTGCGGGGACACCGCAGCCAGCGCTGCGCGGATCGCCGGCCCGGAACGCTCGATCCTCGTCGTCGCCGCGGTCATGGACCCAGTATCCACCCAGCCAGCCCCAGTCCGAGGCAGGAGCCGCTCGACGACGTGGCGCGCGCAGCCAGTGGTGGCGGCTCAGCGGTCTCGCGGCCGGGCCGGTTACGCCGAGTCACGCAGGCCGAACCCGGCCGGGGTGATCTCGACGCTGAGGTCGATGCTGAGACCGCGGGCCAACCGGGCGAGGGTTGCGAGAGACGGTTCGTGGTCCCCGGCCTCCAGGCGCGCGATCGCGGGCTGCTGCATGCCGAGCCGACGAGCCAGCGCAGTCTGCGAAAGACTGTGCTCGGTGCGGTAGCGGATGACGCGCATTGCGACGGCATGCGCCAGCGCCGTGCGGTCCAGCTCCCGCCGCACGTCAGGATCACGGCGCTCCGCCGCAGCGACCTGCCCCGCCGTGGCCAGTTCGGAGATCCTTAACATCGTCAGTCCTCCTTTACATCGGTCAGCCTGTCCACTGCCTTCTCACACGCTCGCTGGAACCTCCGCGGATCAACCTGCGCCTCCGGACAGACGGCGGCAACGACGAACACATCGCCCACTTGTCGATAGAGCGCCCGCCACGAGCTGCGCCCACCGCGCGGACGCAGCTCGCGCAGACCCGTAACGCTCTGGACAGCACTGGAGTGCGGGTAGCCCAGCTGTGACTCGAAGGCCGCCAGCTTGAGATCGGCGTTGATCAATGCAGCACGCTCCCGGGCTGGCAGCGCAGACCGTTCCTGTTCTGCCTCCGGTAGGTAGACGACGGTCCACACAGAGGGATTATAACACGCATGTGATGGGTGTCTCGTTGCCGCGCCACGACCGCTGACGGACGCGAGCGCCGGGGCGGCCTCGAACAAGTCGTGGACGTGGAGCAGTGCAACCCGGCTGATCACGGATCGGTACAGTTGGTCCACTTGGGTACGAGGCCGAACTACTTCCCGCTGCTCGTTCTTCGTGGCCACGTACTGGTAGCGCGCCGCGGCGGGGACGACGTCTGGAAGCGGGAACCCACCAACAAGATCGTGGTGAGTTTCTCGGGGGCTGGAGGGATGATTACCTGTGCGACGAGGCAAACCCGGCTCACGTGCCGAGGTAGATGATCTGCGACTGCGCCTGGAGCTGCTGGATGCATCCGCTGACGTGATCGCCGTCGAGATCGGCAGGCAGTTCGGCTACCGGCCGCGGCAGTCCTACCGGCTTGCCCGCGGCTGGGAGCAGAGGGAGGCCGCGCAGCGTTACAACACGCTGGTGCAGTCCAGGGGTTGCGAGCACACCGGGCGGGACAGCATGACCCCGAGTCGGGTCAGCGAGTTCGAGCGGTGGCCGACCACCTCGCGCAAGCCGGGTGTCTACGTACTGTTGACGTTGGCCGAGCTGTACCGCACGGTGGTGGCCAATCTGCTGGACGCGGCCGACCTGGCCGCGTTGTCCCCGGCCGAACGCGCGGTCCTGATCGGTCGCGGCGTCGCCACCGTCGACCTCGTTGACCGGCCGCCGACGATCGTGGTGACCGACTCCGGCGGCGACGGCGCTTCAGCCAGCCGGCCCCGGCGCCGCAGCCTGCCGCTGGAGACCAGCACCACATCGTCGTCTTTCCCGGAGGACTTCGTGACCGAGGCCGCTGACCAGTCGATGGAGGCCGCGACCCGAGCTGAGGCGACCAACGTGGGCTCGTCCACGGTGCCGATGCTGGAGCGCACCGTCGACGACATCGCCCACGCCTACGAGCGCGGTGCCCCTCTGCCGTTGTTCCGCCGCACGCTGGGTGTGCGCAACCAGGTGCTGGAGCTGCTGGAAGGCCGCCAGCACCCGAACCAGACCAAGGGGCTGTACGCGGTGGCGGGCAGTGTGTGCGCGCTGCTGGCCTGGATGTCCGGCGACTTCGCCCAGCACGCCGCAGCCCTGTCGCAGGCCGACGCAGCGTGGGTGTTCGCCGAGCAGGCCGGTCACGATCCGGTGCGCGCGTGGGTGCGCACCACCCAGGCCAAGACCGCCTACTGGGCGGGCAATTTCGAGACCTCAGCCGAGTTCGCGCACGACGGGCTGCGGTATGCCACCGGCACCAACGCGGTGCTGTTGGCCAGCATGGAAGCACGCGCCCAGGCCCGTGTCGGCGTTGCCGGAGAGGCCGCCGTCGCGCGGCGCAGCGCCGCGGAGGCCCGCCAGGCCGCGGGTGCGGGCCCGGGTGGGCTCTTCGGCTGCACCGTGATCGGCCAGCACTGCTTCGCCGCAGGCACCCATCTGACTCTCGGTGACACCGAGACGGCGCTGATGTCGGCGGACGCCGCCGAGGCCGCGTTCGCCGCGACCCCGGTCGAGGAGCGCTCCTACAACTCGATCACGATGGCCCGGATCAACGCCACCGTCGCCTGCGTGCTGGCCGGCGACCTCAACAGCGCGCTGCAACGAATCCACCAGGTTGTCGCGCTGCCGCCCGAGCAGCGACTGGACACCTTCGCCCAACGACTGCACCGCGCCGACCGGATGCTGGGCGCCACCCGATGGCGCGGCAATCCCGATGCCGCCGCCCTGCGCGAGCAGATCATCGCGTTCCGCGCCGAATCCCCCGCAGGCCGCTGACGGCCGGCCGGGAAGTCTGCCGAATCCCCGTTGGGAACTACCGCCCTGCTGAGGGGTGAACGCGCTGGTCGTGCCCCACCTGTAGCGGGATGCCGATCTTCCCCGTACTGGCGGTGCGCACTCACCCCCGCGACGGGCACGGTAGAGCACGACGATCACCAGCCGTGCACGTAGAGGGGAACTCGATCAGCGATGACCGTTACCGCTATCCCGACCAGCCACAGTCGTGTCGAGCGGTCGGAACGGACCCGCGACCGCGTACGCGGCCTGCTGCGGCGGGAACTGCTCACCCCGGCCGACCTGGTGGCCCCGGTGCTGGTGCAGCCCGACCACCGACCCGCGAAGGACTACCGGCACCTTCCCGGCGCCGTCACATTGTCTGAGCTGGCCGACGACGTCCGCGAACTACGGGATGTCGGGGTGCGGGCAGTGAAGCTGTCCGCCTACGTGGAGAACAGGACCCCGGACGCACGCGAGGCCCTGGACCCCGACAACCTGCTGGTCATGGCGGTGCAGACGGTCCGATCCGCCGTGGACGATATGGTGATCTCCACCGAGGTGTGCGGCTGCGCCTGGACCGACACAGGCGAGTGCGTGCTGCCCGGTTTCCACGAGCTGACGAGCCAGATGGCGGTCCTGCACGCACGCGCTGGCGCCGACGTCATCGGCCTGGCCACCGTCGTGGACGGTTCCGTGCGAGCGATCCGCAGTGAGCTGGACGAGGCCGGATTCGGGGATGTCAGCATCACCCCATCGGTGATCTTCGACTCGGCGCTGATCACCACCTACACGGATGCGATGAACACCGACACCGGCCGTGGCCACCGGCGGGGCGCTCGGGTGGATGCCTGCCATGCCGGACAGGTCTTCGGCAAAGCCGCGCGGTGGCTGGCCGAGGGCGCGGACTCGCTGCTGGTCCAACCCGCGATGGTCTCGGTCGACGTGCTCACCCGGTTGCGCGAGCAGGTGAACGTGCCAATTACCAGCTTCTCGGTGTCCGGCGAGAACCAGCTTCTGCGTCACGCCCCGGACGCGGTGTACCTGGAGTACGCCCGATCACTCAAGCGCGCGGGCGCAGACTTGATCATGACCGACGCCGCCTACCGGTTGGCCACCGCATTGGACGAGGACGGCGCGGTATGAACGCGATGCAAGGTTGCCGAGGTTCCACTCTTCGTCCAACGCGGCGTCGATCTCCTCCTCCGAAATGTCCTGAATCTCAAGACGTTGCAGGATCTTCGCCGCTCTCAGGTCAGCTCTGGCACTCGCCCGATACAGCTCGTAGAGGGTGTCTCCGCACCCAGCCTCAGCCTCGACATCGGCCAGGCGCGCCTCGAGCGCGAGAATCCGACGTTCGAGCGTCTGAAGAGATGTCATACCGGTCATCTTTCCGTGAGCAGACCGACGACCGCAGTAGGGTCGACGTCGGCCGCTGTCACCGGAGCGGCGGCGTCGCCGCGGACACCCGTGCCGACTCAGCTCCCGGACTCCAGCTCACACTGGTGGGCTGGTCCTCGTCTCCCGCACTTGAGTCGTAAGGTTCACTACCATGCCGCGCACGATCCGGATCGCCACACGTTCCAGCCCGATGGCACTGCACCAGGCCGAGCAGGTCGCCACCGCCCTGGAAGCCCGTGACCCGGCCGTCAGCACCGAACTGGTGAAGGTGACCACGGCTGGCGACCGGTGGATGGGTGATCTCGCGAAGCTGGGCGGCAAGGGCGCCTTCATCAAGGAGATCGACCGTGCGCTGTTCGACGACCAGGCCGACCTCGCGGTGCACTGCCTCAAGGACATCCCCGGCGACGTCCCGATTCCCAGCGGGCTGGCCTTCGCCGGGTACCTGCCGCGCGAGGACGTCCACGACGCGGTGATCTCCCGCTCGGGCGCCCGGCTGGCGGAGCTGCCCGAAGGGTCGGTGGTCGGCACCAGTTCCGTGCGCCGGGCCGCCCAGTTGCGCGTGCACCATCCGCACCTGCGCGTCGAACCGTTGCGCGGCAACGTCAACACCCGGCTGCTGCGGCTGGACGAGGGTCACTTCGACGTGCTCATCGCCGCGGTGTCCGGGCTGCACCGCGTCGACCAGGCCGACCGGATCACCGAGGTTCTCTCGCTGGAGACGATGTGCCCGCCGATCGGCGCCGGCATCATCGCGCTGCAGTGCCGCGCCGATGACACCGCCCTGATCGCGCTCGGCACGCAGCTCAACGACCCGGACACTAATCGGCAGGCCGACGCCGAGCGGGCGATGCTGCACGCCCTGCAGGGTCACTGCAACTCCCCGATCGCCGGCTACGCCACCACCGACGCCACCGGCAGGCTGTCCCTGCACGGCAAGGTGTTCTCCCCCGACGGCTCCCGGTGGCTGGACTCCCACCACTGGGGAGTCGCCGAGGACCCGCAGGCCCTGGGGTTCTTCGTCGGCTCCGACCTGCTCCGCCAAGGCGCCCGAGCACTCATCGACGCCATCACCCACTGACGCCGATCCTCGCCTCGAAGATCACGCCTGCGATGGAGGCAGCACCCACCATCCCGCAGCACGTCGAGATGCGCGTTATGGTCGCCAACCGTCGACCCTGCAACCATAATGCGCATCTCGATGACGCTGGACGCGGGACGTTGCGGAACTCGCCGATGTCGCCCCGGGACCGCGGCGCTGGCCTGAACACCGCGGACCGGTGGACCTCTGGCAGGCTGGCGGACTCACCCCGTACACCCTGGAGGACACGTGGCACTGCAACGACCCGACGTCGACCCGCCCACCGGCCCGCCCCCGGCCGATCTCATGATCGAGGACATCCAGACCGGTGACGGCGCCGAGGCCGTGTCCGGGCAAACCGTCGCGGTGCACTACGTCGGGATCGCGCACTCCACCGGCGAGGAGTTCGACGCCTCCTGGAACCGCAGCACCCCGTTCCGGTTCCCGCTCGGCGCCGGACGGGTCATCGACGGCTGGGACCGGGGCGTGGCCGGGATGAAGGTCGGCGGGCGGCGTCGGCTCGTCGTCCCGCCGCACCTGGGCTACGGCGACCGCGGCGCGGGCGCAGCGATCAAGCCGGGCGAGACGCTGATCTTCGTAGTCGACCTCCTCGGCGTGAGCTGAGCACCGGCCTGGCCGCCGTACCTCGCCGCCCCCGATGTCGTCAGGGTCGAGACGCATTCTGAGGCCGCATCGACCCGACGTCGACCCACTCGCGCCAATGTGGAGCGGGTTCGAAACCTGCGGTTGCGTGACCGGCAAGCATGCGAGGGGTTGTGGTCTGTCCACGAGGGACAGTCAGCTCTGCTCGGCTGTTCTGCGCACAATCGATGGCCCTGGGAAGTCCTCTTTGATGGCGTCCATGAGAATCTCGTCGCAGACCTCACCGAGCCAGTAGCCGGACTGGCGGCGGGTTCCGATGACGCGGAACCCGGCCTTCTGATAAGCCTGAATTCCTGCGATGTTAGGGGCAAGCACTGTGAGATAGACGTTGCGCAGGTTGGTGATGTGGAAGGCGTAGTCGAGGGTGAGCCGGGTCGCCGCGGTGCCGATGCCTTTGGCTCGGTGGCCGCTGCCAAGGAGGATGAAAAACTCGGCGTTGCGCCAGCGGTGCTGGATCACCAGCTCGCAGGTGCCCACGGGAGTGGGCTCCGGCCCCGTGAGGTCATAGATCGTGAAGCGGGCTTGTGAGTCGGTACGCTTCATCTGGTGGTCAAGCCCCTCGGCGCGCTGGTCGAGGGACTCGGGGGTCTGGCGGCCGTTGCCGACCATGATGCGAAGTTCGTTCTCCCACTGCCAGTACAGCTCGGCGAGGTCGCGGCGCAGTGGGCCGAGGCCGCAGATCTCGCCCTGGAGCCAGATCGTTGCCGTGGTTTTCATGGGTGTCATCTCCTCAGCCTGACGGGATGGTCAACAGCGTCGTGTACCGGAGGGTCGAGGGTGGCTCGGCGACGGTTTGGCCGTCGGTGGTCTGCACCCATGCGTGTAGACGTACCGGGTCGGCTGCCACACCGTGGCACCGCGTCACCTGGAGGCGTGACGCGGCAAGCATGAGCACTACCGCGACGCTTTCCTCAAGGCACGCCAAGCGCCCCGGCCACAACGTCGCAACTTGGCGGACCGCGTGGAGCCTCAGACCTCCGGAAGTTGGGTGTGGGTTGTAGTTGAGGTCGGTCAGGTTGTGGTGATGGTGTAGGTGATGGGGCGGTGGTCGCCGGGGATGTGGGGTGGGGTGGTGTTGAGCTCGTCGAGCAGGAGTCGTAGTGCCCGGG
>JBBSQN010000196.1:0-8370 GCA_038257875.1 Mycobacteriales bacterium | reverse complement strand
CGTCAGACACTCCGCCTGGACCGGGCAGCCCGCGCACACCGCCTTCGCCGCCGCCACCTGCACCGCGAACACCGCACCGCGGACCGCGGTCGGGAAGAACACCTCCGGGTCCACCGACCGGCACGCCGCCCGATACCGAAAATCCGTGCCCGGACGGGCCCCGACCCGGGCGCCGGCCACGGCCCCCGCCCCGGGCGCCGGATCCCTGAGCCAACCCATCACATGTCTCCGTTTCTCCGTCGTGTGCGTCGTGTTCGCGATGCGAACACAACAGGGATGCTACGCGCTCTACATCGCGCACACAACCCCCGCACACGACCGACGTGGAGGGATCCGGGCAGGTGGACTACGCTGGATACAGCGCGCACAGGCGCACACGACATCCGACGGGAGATCCACTGATGCACCCGAGGTTGGAGAGGCCAGACCCTCCGTACCGTCAGCTGGTCAAGCACTACAGGGATGCGATCTTGTCCGGAAGCCTGGCGAGCGGCGACCGCCTGCCTGCGACACGCACCATGGCGGAGGAGTGGGACGTCGCCTATACGACGGTGGCGAAGGCCTTGCGCCAACTACAGAGCGAAGGCCTCGTCAGCACATCGAACCAGGGGGCCTTCGTTAGCTGGCACGAGACCAGCACTTACAGTCCTCGCGACCGCTTGCGGGCCGCCCGGACAACTGGCCGCCTCTACCCGGTTAGTGAGCTGTCACGCATTGTCGCAGCCGACCTCGTTGAATCTCCGGAGCACGTCGCTCACGCGATGGGTACGGAGCAGGGGGCGCAGGTCATCCGCCGTGCCCGCGTCAACTTCCATGAGGACATCGCAGTCACCTACAGCGTCAGCTGGCTCCCGGGTAACCTCGTCGAGCCGGTGCCGGAATTAACAACCCTCGAACGACTGCCGGGCGGGACTATCGGCCGCATTGCCGAAGTCACCGGTCGGACAGTGTTGCGGGACCGCTATCGCGAGTGTGCCCGGCGGGCGACGGTGGACGAGGCTCGCCACCTTGGCGTGACACCCGGGGACCCTGTCCTAGCTGGCCAAAACTGGTGGTATGAGGACACTAACGAGCAGAGCGTCCTTGAATTCGGCGAGTATACGATCCCCGAAGGACGCTGGGTAACAGTCGGCCACAGCGACGCGTAGTCCGACGGTTCGGGGATCAGACCCTTCACCTCGACGAGTGGCCCTCGGAGGATCAGCCTTGAGGGCCACTCGTGCGTCGGTGACCCCGGGTGGCCGATTAGCCCCCGGCCGTCGGGTCCGGCTGGTCGCCCGGCTGTCGCGCCCCCGCCTGCCCGTCAGGCTGCGACAGAGCGTCGAGCCGTGGTCGCGAACCCGGTGGAGGTCTCGGCGGTGTGCGGCGAAGCTCCCTACGGCAAATACGTGTCCGAGGAGCAGACCGGGCCGTCATGCTGTGGTGCTCCACCGCTGGTCAAGGCCGTGTCCCGGCTCAGAGCGGCATTGTCCTGTAAATCCGTCGGCTTAGCCTACGAAGGTTCGAATCCTTCACCTGCCACACCCCGCAGAAGCGGCCCCTGACCAGCGGAGACGCTGTCAGGGGCCGCCCTCGTCGTGTCCGGTGGCATCCGGGTCTGTCCGGTGGTCTGCGGGTGGCTGTGCCGAGTGCGTGCCCAGGTTAGGGATCACTGCTGGGGAGTCCCCGCGCGAGGGCGACGCGCTGACGAGCGGCCTCCTCCTGGCTGGCGAGACATTTGGCGTAGACCCGCAGCAGCACGGCGACGCCGGCCGTAGACGCTGTCGGAGAGGTCGCCGCTACCGGCGCGCATGGCGCCGAACAGGCGTCCGCGCTCGTTGGTGCCGAACTCGCTCAGGTGGTCCCGCAGCAGCGCGGTCAGGGGTGGCTGAGACGGCACGACACGGATCGCCTCACGGGCGCGGTGCTTCAGACCACGCTCGTCTCGGCGCTTCCCGCTGTCGCTCCAGGCTGCCCCGGTTGTCGGTGCCGATCCGGGGAGGAAGAGCTGACGAGGCCGGGCCGGGTCGAGTTACCTGCACACCGTCGGCGTACTGCGTGCCGAATGTGTGCCGAGACCTACGGTCGGACCGTCCGCGAGCGGTGCTCAGGCGCTCGTGTCAGCGGTGGTGGACATTGGCGCCGCGCCCGCGGTCGGCCAGTTCCTTGCGCCCGGACTCGACATCGGTGAAGTGGGCGACGATCACCCACGACTCGGGCAGCGGCCTGCGGCAGTTCTCGATCTGCCGCATCAGCGACTGCCGCGGGTCCTGCTGGTCCTCGGTGGGGGTCCGGTCGAGCACCGCGACCGGCGCCTCGTGGTGCAGCAGGGCGCAGGCTGACCGACCCGAAGGACTGATGCCTACTTGTCGCGCGGCGAGGCGTCGGTCGGAGTCTCGCCACGCCAAACCGGCGGCAGATCAATATCCTGGCCCGTGAGCGCCGCACGCAGTTCGTTGATCCTTTCCCACGACGATAGGCTCTCGTCGGGTTGGCTCGCGGACACGCCAAGCAACATCGCATCGAGTATCACCATCAGCGCCAGTGACTCGTTCGCGACCCGGCCGCGTGAGTTCGCCGTGACGATGGCCTGGTCGACATGGCCGCGGAGCTTCTCGGCCAGCAGCTCCGAGACCAGCACGGTCCTAGCACCGACCGCCCTTGCCCGGTCGAGGGCGACGTCGATCTCGCGGAGGTGCCGCAGCGGTGCGAGCACCAGCAGGGCGTCGTGGCCGGTGAGTCCTGCTAGACCATCGGCCAGCCGGAACCCGGATTGCGTCTCGGCCCGTGCAGGTTTACCGATCCGGCTCAGGTTAAGCGCCATGTACTCCGCCAGCGCCCCCGGCGGGCCGAAGCCCAGCACGATCACACGGCGCGCCTGGGCTAGTGACGCAACCGCGTCGAGGAAGACCGCGTGGTCGGCGATCGCACGCATCTCTGCCAGCATGTCGATGCCATCGGCGAGCACCGCGTCGAGGACGGAGCCCGGGTCGCCCTTGACAAGGGCGACGCGTCGCCTCAGGGTCTCGCGCGGGTTCTGCTTGATCGCCCATTCCTCGCCGAGGCTGCGCCGCAACTCGGGAAGCCCGGTGTAGCCGAGGATCTGCACTGATCGGACGACCGTTGCGTCGCTGGTGCCGACTTGTTGCGCGATCTCGGCGGCGGCAGCGGTCGCGGCCACGGCGGGGTGCTGAACCAGGAACTCGACCACGCGCAGGGCGGCCGGGCTCAGGCGCGAGCGGTGTGCCTCCAGGCGTTCAGCCAGGGATGTGACCAAGCTGCAACCTCCACTACCTATGTTGCCATCGTACTGTAGCACGGGTTACCTTGCGGTTGGCCAGCCGTACTCAGACGCCTCACACATCGCCGCAAGCGCTCCTCCAGGAGGGACGAACACCAGTGTCCCGTGGCACCCCACACGCTCATAGCGAGCGCACTCACTCTGCTCCTCGCAGGCGTGACCGCATGCTCGCTCAACCCCGGCGTCAACGACCCATCGTCATCGGACCCGTCGCAGCCCGATCTCACCTGGAGGCCCGACGTCGGTACGGATCCCGCACTCGCCGCCCAGTTGACCGATGACGTGCGGACGACGGGGGTCCTGACGGTCGCGACGAGCTCATCGTTGCCACCGATGACGTACGTCGCCGACGACAACGTGACGCTCGTCGGCTTCGACGTCGACATGACGACGGTCGTCGCGGACGTTCTGGGACTGCGCGCAGACATCAACACAGCCGGGTTCGACACCCTCATCCCCGGCCTGCAGTCCGGCCGCTTCGCGATGGTGATGTCCTCGATGGGCGTGACCGCCGAGCGCCAGGAGGTCGTGGACTTCGTCGACTACTACTACGGCGGGCAGGGCTTCCTCGCATCCCGGTCCACCAACTTCGAGGTAGCGAGGCTGGAGGACCTGTGCGGGCGGCGGGTAGCCGTGCAGACCGGATCCACACAGCAGTCCACCCTCGAGGACTCCCGGCAGATCTGTCCGGACGCAGGACTTCCGCCCTACGACCTGCAAGCCTTCCCCAATAACGACACAGCACTCCTAGCGATCCGGGGGAACCGCGTGGACGTCCTCTACGCCAGCATCTCCATCGTCGGCTACACCGCCGCCCAGAACGACGAATTTCGGGTGGCGGGCCGGTACCGGCGAGCAATGGTCGGTGCGGCACTGGCAAAAGACTCTCCGCTGACCCCGCTCGTGCAGCAGGCGATCCAGCGGTTGATCGACGACGGCACATACGGGTGCCTGCTCGACAAGTGGGGCCTCACGGAGAACGCGGTGGAGACCGCCCGCATCAATAGCGCGGGCACCTCGTGAGCGCCGGCATGGTGCAGTCCAGCGCCGCGTCCCATGATGAAGCGGCGCCACTCACGGTGCGGCCGCTCCGCCATCCGGGTCGCTGGATCGGCGGCGCCGTCGTCCTGCTCCTGACGGCCGAGCTGATTCGATCCATGACCACTAATCCCCGGTTCGAGTGGGATGTGGTCGGTGAGTACCTGTTCAGCCCGGCGATACTCGTCGGGCTTGCCAACACCCTTCAGCTGACCGTCGTCGCCGTGGTGCTCGGAACAGTGCTCGGGACCGGGCTCGCCGTGTTCCGGCTGTCGCCGAACCCGGTCGTCTCCGGCATGGTCGGTGTCTACGTGTGGGTCTTCCGGGCTGCGCCGATGCTGGTGCAGCTGCTGTTCTGGTACAATCTCGCCGCGCTCTACCCCTCGATCACACTGCGGGTGCCCTTCGGTGGCCCGGCGCTGGCGGAGTTCCCGGCCGAGCAGCTCGTGAGCGTCTGGACGGCGGCCCTGCTAGGCCTGTCGCTGCACCAAGCGGCGTACACAGCCGAGATCGTGCGCGCCGGAATCCTTTCCGTCGACCCGGGTCAACGCGAGGCCGCGACCGCACTCGGGATGCCCCTGATGCTGACGCTTCGGAGGATCGTCCTTCCCCAGGCGATGCGGGCGATCGTCCCCCCGATGGGCAACCAAGTGATCAGCATGATGAAGACGACCTCACTGGTCAGCATCATTGCCGTCCCAGAGCTGCTGAACACCGCGCAGACCATCTACGCCAGGACTTACGAGACCATCCCGCTCCTGATCGTCGCGACGAGCTGGTACCTCGTGCTGACGGCCACGCTCACCGTTCTCCAGTCCACCGTGGAGCACCGCTTCGGAAGGGGGCTGGAGCGGTCCGAGCGTCGCCCCCTGCGGGCGCTGTTGCGGGTACGGGCGCGCACGACGTCTGCTCCATCCCGCTCCGTCGCGGACGACAGGCGAGTCCCGGAGGTCGAGCGATGAGAGCCATCAGCACGCCCCTGGTCCACGCGGTCGGCGTCCGGAAGGCGTTCGGGTCGCACGAAGTACTGAAGGGGGTCGACCTGGCCGTCGAAGCAGGCCAGGTGCTGTGCTTGATCGGCCCCTCAGGTTCGGGAAAGAGCACGATGCTGCGATGCATCAACCACCTTGAGACCATCGACGGCGGTGAGCTGACCGTCGACGGCCTGCACGTGAGCTACGAGCGACGCGGCGACGTACTGCGGGAGATCCCCGACCGGGAGGCAACCCGCCGTCGCGCCGAGATAGGCATGGTCTTCCAGCACTTCAACCTCTTTCCGCACATGACCGTCCTCGGGAACCTCGTCGAGGCGCCGGTGCGGGTCAAGAAGGAGAAACCCGTGGCCGCGCATGACCGTGCGCGCGAGCTGCTGAACCGGGTCGGCCTAGCCGACAAGGGCGAAGCCTTCCCACGTCAACTTTCCGGGGGACAGCAGCAGCGGGTGGCAATCGCCCGCGCGCTGGCGATGGAACTGAAGCTCATGCTATTCGACGAACCTACCTCTGCGCTCGATCCCGAGCTCGTCGGCGATGTCCTCGGCGTGATGGAGGACCTGGCCCGGACGGGCATGACCATGATCGTCGTGACTCATGAGATGGGTTTCGCGCGGGCGGCCGCCGACATAGTCGTCTTCATGTCCGAGGGACGGATCGTGGAACAGGGGTCACCCGAGAGCGTCCTGTCGGACCCGACGCAAGAGCGGACCCGAGCGTTCCTGGCGCGTGTCCTGTGAAATGCGAGTACCTGATCGTCGGTGGCGGGGTCTACGGGTGTGGCCTCGCCTGGCAGTTGGCATCGCGTGGACACGACGTCGTTGTGCTGGAACGCGACAGGGTCGCGTCGGGTAGCTCGGGTGGACCCGGCGCACGCGGCGTGCGCGCGGGCGGCCGCGATCCGCGGGAGCTTCCGCTCGCCCGTCGCGCCCAGGAGTTGTGGCCGAGTCTGGACGGCCTCCTCGACGGCTCCACCGGGTATCGCAGAACCGGCGGTCTCACTCTTGTGGAGCAGGAGGTTGTCGGCGTGCGCGGCGGCCGCGTCAGCATGTCAGCGCGCGCCTGGGTGCAGAACCGGGCAGGGGTGGAGACGCATGTCCTCACGGCGCAGGAGCTCCGCGAGCTGGAACCGAACGTCAGCACGGACGTGACGCACGCCGTCTACTGCCCCAACGACGGCGTCGCGACCCAGGAGGCCACGACACGGGTGCTCGCCTCCGCGGCCAGGACGGTGGGGGCGAGGATCCTCGAGGAGATCGAGGTGATCGGTATGACGTGGGACAGCGACCGAGTCACCACAGTGATCACTGCGCGCGGCCCATTCTACCCGAGTCGCGCCGTCGTCGTCACCGCCAACACTGGCAGCGCCGCCGTCGTCGGCCGTGCAATTCCGACGTGGCGGGTCGTCCCCCAGATCATTGTCGTGCGGCCCACACAAAGCATGTCCATCGAGCACTTGGTCGGGCACGACTCCCGGTCGCTCTCGCTGAAGTCGGGTCGAGACGGAACAGTGCAAATTTCGGGTGGTTGGCGAGGCCGGTGGAACGATGCGACCGGGTGCGGCGAGGTCGCCCCGGCCGTCGTCAGCCAGGCGCTGGACCAAGCCGTCGCCGTGTACCCGTCCCTCGCCGGCGCGCAGGTCCTGACCGTCGATGCCTCCCGTGACGAGGCGTGCTCCCCGGACGGAATCCCGATCATCGACCTCCTACCGGGCAGCACAAACGTCTACCTGGCCGCCAACTGGTCCGCCCACGGCTTCGCCTTGTTTCCCGCCGTGGTCGAGTCATTGGCCGACTGGCTCTGCTCGGGGGAACGGCCGGAAATTCTAGGGCCGTTCGCCTTCGGGAGGTTCCCCATCGCGTCGCCCGCGCAAGCCGTCGGCCAACACTCGTTGTGCCCTGACCGCAAATGAGCTGATAGCGACGTGCTCAACTGACGACTCGTCCATCGTCGAGAACCAGTGCCGCGGCGTTGCGGCGGAACTCCTCGCGGTACTTTCCGGACGCCCGGTCACCTTCACCGACTCCCGTCTCTGCGCTGCCATTGTCGACCGACTCACCTTCGGCGGCAACATCATCGAGATCAGCATAGACTCCTACGGCTGGCCCGCAGCCGCGCGGCCGCCGGCACCGACACCACCTGAAAGAAGGCTCCCTCGCGCGGCGGTGGGGTACCGCCATCTGCCCCAGCGCAGCCGGGTCGACACGCGCGCCAAGTGCGGTCAGTTCTCACCGACATTGATCATGCTGTCACGTCGCGACTGCGGTCGGAACTCACGAACATCCGCGGTCGTCTCACCATCAGAGCCAGCTGGCTCAGCCGAACGCTTCACGGCGAACCCCTCGCGGTTGCGCTGGGCGATCAGCTGCCGCTCGCACTGCGCGCTGTTCGCGATAGTGTTCGCCACGAACTCACTGGCTGGCGCCGTGGTGTCCACGCCGAGATCTAGCAGCCGCAGCCGCCACCTGTGCGGGTATTGGCCTGATCCGTGCTGCAGATGCCGTTCTGCCACACCCCGCAGAAGCGGCCCCTGACCATCGGAAACGTTGTCAGGAGCCGCTCTTGGCCTGTCCGGTGGTCACCGGGTTGCTGCGGCTGGGCTGGTGACTGGCTCGACGTCTCGATGCTCAGCCTGGCTTCGCCACACCCCGCGAGCACCGGCGGCTGTGTGCATGATGCCCTGCTACCCGCCTACGCCGGGTTCGCCCCGCTCAACTGGGCGCTGATCAACGACGAGCCCGAGGTCGGCGTCACCGCGCACATGATGAACGCCGAGTTCGACGCGGGCGACATCGTGCTGCAGCGGGCTACCCCAGGGCTACCCCAGGGCTACCCCGGTCACCGACGACGATGTGATCACCGACTTGTTCGACCGCACGCTCGCGATGTTCGGGCCGATCACCGTCGACGCGCTGGAGCGTAAACATTCAGTACGTCGTGTGACCTGCGGTTGAGCGCTCGGTGAGGTGGGCTGGCGCTCGGTGGCGGTGGTCGGTGGTGTGGTGGTCGGGGTGGCGGTTGATGTTGTGGGGGTGTCGGTCGCACCGGTGATCGACTGAT
>JBBSQN010000195.1:0-8406 GCA_038257875.1 Mycobacteriales bacterium | reverse complement strand
GTTGCAGGGTGACGGTGTAGCCGAGGGCTTCGAGTTGGCGGACGTGGTTGCGTTTCTTGCGTTCCGGGCCGACGCGGTTGTCGTAGAAGTCGGAGCCGAGGTCGCGGTAGCGGGCCTCGGGATCGGACAGCAGGTGCCAGACGATGACCAGGATCGAGCGGCCGACCGCGACGATGGCCTTCTTCTTGCCGCGTCGCCGCGCGATGCGCCGGTAACGCTCGCCGAGGAAGGTGTCGGTCTTCCCCGCGGCCACGGCGGCCTCGCCGAGGACTCTGGCCAGGTAGGGGTTGCCGTGCCCGGTCGAGCCTCGCCCTTTCTTCTTGCCGGCGGACTCCTTGACGCCGGGGCGAAGCGGGCCCAGGAGCACAGATGGGCAGCGGTGGGGAACCTGGTCATGTCCAGCCCGACCTCGGCGATCACCACGTGTGCCCCGGTGATCCCTACCCCCGGTAGGTCATCGAGCTGGGCGACCGCCCGAACGAAAGGGGCGACCAACTCCTCGATCCTGTCCTCAACCGCGGTGATGTCGGCGCCGGCCTCATCGATCCGGGCCGGCATGGTGCGCAGCAGGAACGCGTGGTGGTCGGTGAAGTGCCCGACGAACGCCTCCTCCAACAACGGGATCTTGGCGCGCATCCGGGACCGGGCGAGTTGAGCGAGGGCCTTCGGGTCACGCTCACCGGCCGGCAGCGCAGCCGGCATCGCCCGCCCCGACACCCCGAAGATGTCCGAGGCCACCACCGACAGCTTGATCTGGGCGTCCTCGAGCAGCTTCTCGACCCGGTTCTTCTCCGCGGTCATCGTCGCGACCAGGTCGACCCGGTACCGGGTCAGATCACGCAACCGGCGGATCTCCACCGGCGGCACGAAGCTGGGCCGCAACATCTGCCGTTCGGCGACCTTGCACAGCCACACCGCGTCGAGCTTGTCGGTCTTGGGCCGGCCCGGCAGGTGCTTGACGTCCTTCGCGTTGACCAGCCACGGATCCCAACCCTGAGCTTCGAGCAGGTAGAACACCGGCCGCCGGTAATCCGAGGTCGCCTCCATCACCACCCGGGTCACGCCCAGCTCACGCAGCCGGTCGGCAAGCCCCAGCAGCGAGTGGGTCATCGTCGAGTAGGTGTTGATCTCCTGGGCGCGCCGGTCGGGCTTGTCCGGGCTGGGCACCCGGACACAGGCCACCAGCTCGGCCTTGCCGATGTCCAACGCGGCGACCCGCTCGATGATCTCCTCGCGGTCTTGGGTCTCCTCCAACATCCCATCCTCCTCACGTCACCACCACCGCGGTTGCCCGCGGGAGCTGCGAGGGATCTGGCGAATCTAATCCGCGTGCTCGAGGCAACAGTGTCGGGCCCACAGGGGCAGCTCCCAGCACCCGACTGACCCACGACCTCCAACGGACCAAGGAGACAACGACGTCAGCGGGCAACCACCCCCATTTTCAGCCCGGAACGGGCCGCCCAACAGGGCGACGGGGGACTGACCCGCTCGGTCGCGCTGGACCGGGTGCTCAACGAGACCGGCACGCGGTTGGTCGGCGACGACGTCCGGCTGTGCAGCTTCGTCCCGATGCAGGGCGCGGGCGCCCACCAGGAAAGCGTGATCCGACTCGACGGCGGCCGTGTCGAGCTGCGCTTCGACGGGCCGCAGCCCGTCGACACCGACCGTCTGGACACGGCGTTGTTCGGACCGAGGCTGGAACGGTGGTCCCGGGTCGAGTTCGACCGACCCGACCTGCTCGACCTCTGGCTCGCCTCGACACTGCCCGTACCCGGAATTCTCACCGCCGAACAGGGGCCGATCGACGACGGCCCCGTCGGACCCGCCGCGAAGCTCGGTGTCCCGACCCTCGTCTCGGCCGACGGCCTCGCCTACCGCAAGAAACGCCCGACCCCGGGCACCGACGGGTTCGAGGTCGGGGTACGTGCGCACGGGCCGGACGCGGCACCGCTGGCCGAGCAGTACGGCGAGCTGCTGCAGCGCTGGCGGTTCTACCACCACGACCTCCACGGCACCGGCCCCCTGCTCGAGGTGTTCCCCGCGGCCACCACGGACGCGGACCTGCCACCGGGGTGCGTCATCGACAAGGTCCACACACGGATCGTCATCAGCTGGCCCTGACCAGGATCTACGCAGGCCGGACCGGCACATTCGACCTGCGCCGGAACAACCACGGAAGACGTCGAAAGCTGTCTGAGACTGTACAAACTGTGCAGCCTCATGCGTCTCCAGCCTCGTTGAGCCGACTACACTGAGCAACCACGGCCAGCACACTGAGGACGGCAGACCAGGCATGACCAGCGCCGATGAGCACGACGACCAGCAACAACGCCGCCAGGTAGCCGACCGGGTCCTGTACTGGACACGCCGCCGGGGCCTGACCCGCCAGATCTTCGCCGACCACCTGGGCAAGTCCCTGAGCTGGGTCGACAAGATCAAAAACGGTGACCGGCAACTCGACCGCCTCAGCGTGCTGCGCCGGATCGCCCACGTCCTCGACGTGCCACTCACCGTGCTCATCGACCCGGAAGCCGCCGAACAGAACCAGCTCTGCCCCGACAAACGCGAGATCGACGCCATCCGAACAGCGCTGCGTCGCTACGACGTCATCACCCACGTCTTCCGACCCAACGGTGACGTCCTGCCCGAACCCGACCTCGACCGGCTCAAACACACCGTGCGCTACGGATGGATAGCTTACCAGGCCGGCAACTACGGTGCCATCGTCCAGCTTCTACCCGACCTTATCCGGGACGGGCAGGCGGCGGTCTGGCAGCTCGACGCCGACGAGCGCCGCGTCGCGCTGACCTGGCTGGCCTGGGCCTACCAGCTGACAGCCTCCACGGCCTTCAAGCTCGGTGACGCCCAACTTGGCTGGGTGGCTGCGGACCGCGGCATCCAGATCGCGGAGCAGACCGACGACCTGACACTCATCGGCCACACCGCCCGCCGGGTAACACACGCGCTGTTCGCGACACACCACAGCAGTGACGCGGTCGACCTGGTGCGCTCGGCCGCCGACCGTCTCGCCCCGAATCTCGCCACGGCCGATCCGGCCTTTCTCTCGGCCTACGGTTCGCTCCTGCTCAAGGGCAGCATCGCCGCCGCCCGGTTACACCAGGCCGCCGACGTGCGCGATCTGCAAGGCGAAGCCCTGACGGTGGCCCGCCGGCTCGGACCGGGGAGCAACGAGAACTGGAGTTCCTTCGGCGTCACCAACGTGCGCTTGTATCAGGTGTCGGCACTAGCGGATATGCACAGCGGCGGCCGAGCGATCGAGACGGCCGCCGTCATCGCGCCCGATGATCTCTACCGCCTGTCCAAAGAACGCCAGGCAGAGCACCTGCTCGACATGACTCGCGGATACCTCCAAGCGGGCAGGCGCGACAAGGCGGCCACAACCTTGCTCGACGCCCACCAGCTCGCCCCGGAAGGGGTGCGGTGCCGCCAGAAGGCCAAGACCATCGTCACCGACCTGATACGAAGCTACCCGCGGAACAGCAGTGCTCCACCACAACTCATACGGGTGGCCAAGACGATCGGCATACCGGTATGAGCGAACAGACCACCAGCTCCGCGAAACACGACACGGACGAAGCCGACACCCAACAGCTGTCGTGATACGAGGTAGGGCGGAACGACGACGGGGAGCTGCTGGGGGTGGAGCTCGGCGCCGACGGCGGCTGGCGGTCGCCGAGGTCGAGTCGGCCAGCCTCACGGTGCTCGTCGAAACGTGGTGGTACCGCGACGGGCAGATCACCGGGGTCCGGCTCTCCGAGCCTGCACCGCGCCTGGACGATCGCGACCTCGCCCTGATGGCCCTGGTCCAGCGGTCGGCGTGGAAGCAGGCTCTCGAGATCGTCCTGGACGACGACATGGTGACCAGCCTGCACGCCGACAGCGTCGGTTCGACACGCTGCCGGCCCCACACCGAGCTGACCTGTCAGATCCACGCCGCGACCCGCGACGCCCTGAACGCAGGCCGGTTCCAGTTGTCGATCACCGGCGTGTCCCGCGCGGCCGGGACGACGACCGGGCGGTTCCTCGATCTCCTCGACCGGCCCGACACCGGGAACGGATGGCCGATGTCTACACCGTCCTGCCCACGACCAACGCCGGCGCGGTGCCGGCTCAGGTGTCGTGTGCCCCGCTCAACCCGCGCGCGGAGAACGTCGCACGCAGCCCCCAGCTCCTGCCCGACCGGATCACCCTCGGTGAGCACGACACCGACACCCCCGGTGCGATCGCGCTGACCGACCTCGCGGTCAGCGGCGACATCCACGGGCTCTACCTGATGTCGCTGTCGCGGCGGCGACCGGTCGAGCCGACAACGTTCACCGCGGTGGAGTTCACCCGGTCGGCACACCCGATGCTGCGGTTCCTGTGTGAGATCAGCACGGCTCGATCGGCGCTGTGCCTACAGTTCTCCTGGGGTGCCGCCCGGCACCTGCCGTTCGTGCCCCGCGTCCGGTACGGCCGCACCATCCTGTCCCCCGCTCGGTGGCGTCTCACCGCCGCTGACCTGTCTGACTCCCAGCACCCGGACACGCTGTGGGAGGCGGGTCTCGCGGCGTGGCGGCGCCGCTTCCGCGTCCCGGACGCGGTCTATCTCGGCGACGACGACCGCCGGCTCCGGCTGGAGCTGACCACGCCCGCGCACCGACACATCCTGCGTGACACGCTCGACCGGCGCGGCGACCTCACGCTGCAAGAGGCACCCGAGGCCGCCGCGTTCGGCTGGCTCGACGGCCGCGCCCACGAACTCGTCCTCCCCCTGGCGAGCACCCAGACCCCCCGCGGCCCCGATCGCCCGCGGCGGCCCTCGAGCCGCGATCACCGCCGAGCACGGCCACCTCCCCGGCGCGAGCCCGTGGTTGTTCGCCGTGCTCGTCGCCCACCCCGACCGACACCCGACGATCCTCACCGCACATCTCCCCGATCTGCTGGCGGCCTGGGACAGCGAGCCGCAGTGGTGGTTCATCCGACACCACGACCCCGAGAACCACCTCCGGCTGCGGATCAGGATTCCCACGGCCGAGGCGTTCGGCGTCGCCGCACAGCGCGTCGGATCCTGGGCCCGGAAACTGCGGCAACGCGGCCTCGTCGGGCACCTACGATTCGAGACCTACCATCCCGAGACCGGACGGTTCGGTGACGGCGACGCGATGACGGCGGCCGAGTCGGTGTTCGCGGCTGACTCGGCCGCCGCGCTCGCCCAGCTCACCGCCACCGACGTCCCCCGGGACGCGATGATCGCCGCCAGCGTCGTTGACCTGGTCACCACGTTCATCGGCGACATCGACGACGGCCTGCGCTGGTGCCTCGACCACCTCCCCCGCACGACCCAACCCGGCCCCGCCCGCGCCTTTCGCGACCACGCCGTCCGACTCGCCAACCCGCACGACCAGCACACCGCGCTACAGGCATGCACCGGCGGCGAGCGCATCACCGCGGCCTGGGCGCGACGGCGCACCGCACTCACCGCCTACCGCGCCGCCCTCCTCGACGCCGACGACCCGGATCCGGACGCGGTCCTGCCCGACCTGCTGCACCTGCACCACGCCCGGATGGCCGGCATCTCCGAGGCCGGCGAGCGGTCCTGTCTGCACCTGGCCCGAACCGCCGCCCTGAGCTGGACCACCCGCACCCGGATGCCGGTATGACCGCCACCCCGATCAGCGCGTCGGCCCTGGTCGACACCATCGCCGACCACCTCGCCGCACCCACCACCCTCGCGCACCGCAGCGACCCGCCGTGGTGGCCCCAGTCGCTGGCCGTCGGAGCACTGGCCGTCGCCCTGCTCCACGTCGAACGCGCCCGCGCAGGACTCGCGCCCTGGCAACGCGCCCACGACTGGCTCGCCCTCGCCGCCGGCCAACCCGTCGACGGCGGACCCGACAGCCACCTGCACTACGGCGCCCCCGCCCTGGCGTTCGTCCTGCACACCGCCGCCCACGATCATCCCGGCCGCTACGACCGCGCCCTGGCCACACTCGACCACCAGGTCACCGCGCTCACCCGGCGCCGCCTCGACGACGCCCACGCCCGCATCGACCGCGCAGAACACGCCACGATGGCGGAGTTCGACGCCATCCGCGGACTCACCGGCCTCGGCGCGTACTGGCTGCGCCGCGACCCCGACGGCGACCTCATCCGCGCCGTACTCACCTACCTCGTGCGCCTCACCGAACCCGTCGAGAACCACGGCGAGACACTTCCGGGCTGGTGGACACCCCTCGCTCCGTCCGGGCGCCTGTCACGCGAGTTCCCACACGGGCACGCCAACAACGGCGTCGCCCACGGCATCGGCGGCCCGCTCGCGCTGCTGTCACTCGCCGCGCGTCGCCGGGTCCGCGTCGAGGGCCACGACACCGCGATCACCCGCATCTGCACGTGGCTCGACCACTGGCGCCAGGACCCACCGTCCGGACCCTGGTGGCCCCACTGGATCACCCGCGACGAACTCCGGACCGGACGCAGCAACGCGACAGCTCCCGGGCGACCGTCCTGGTGCTACGGAACCGCCGGGCTCGCCCGCGCCCAACAACTCGCTGGACTCGCCCTCGGCGACACACCCCGCCGACATCTGGCCGAAACCGCACTCGAGCGCGCGACCGACCCCGATCGTCGTGCCACCTTCCGGGACGCATCGGTCTGTCACGGCCTCGCCGGACTCCTGCACATCACCGCCCGTGCAGCCGACGACACCACCAACACAGGTCTTTCCTCACGACAATCGGTCCTATACGCCGAGGTCCTCGACGACACCTCCATCCTCGACCTGGCCCGGTCAACGACGCTGCGCGATCACGACCTCGGCCTGTTCGAGGGTGCCGCCGGCATCGCACTGGCCCTGCACACCGCCTCCACCGCACCAGCACTCCCCGGATGGGACGCATGCCTCCTGACGAGCTGACCCCACCAGAACAACCCACCGGCAGTGAAAGCGGGTGGGCCCAGGTCCATGTCGAGTTCACCGACTGGCACCGCGCCGAGCACACCGCAGCCCGCCACCTGCGCCCCCTCCTCACCGCCGAAGGCGACACCGGCGGATGGTGGTTCGTCCGGAAGCACCCCTGCTGGCGCCTGCGCTACCACCCCACCGACGACGACACACCACGCAGGCTCGCCACCGCGCTCGACGACCTCACCGCAGACTCCGCGATCCGCAGCTGGCACCAGACCGTCTACGAACCCGAGACCCACGCGTTCGGCGGCCCGGCCGCGATGGACATCGCGCACGAACTGTTCCACCACGACAGCCGCGGCGTGCTCGACCTGCTCCACTCCTCGCCCGCGCCGCTACCCGGACGCCGCGAGCTGACCATCCTCGCCATCAGCCTGCTGCTGCGCGCCGCAGGCCAGGACTGGTTCGAACAGGGCGACGTCTGGACCAAAGTCGCCGACCTGCGCCGAGACGAACACACACCCCTCCGCGTCGCCGCACACACCCCGACCTCCCTGCGACGCCTGATGACCCTCGACGCCGGCCCCTCCAGCTCCCTGACCGCACAGGGCCCCCTGACATCGTTGACCAACTGGTTCGCGGCCTTCGAACACGCCGGACAGCGGCTCGCCGCACTGTCCCGGCACGGGTCGCTGCTACGCGGGCTTCGCGCCGTCCTCGCCCACCACGTCATCTTCCACTGGAACCGGATCAACCTCCCCCACACCGACCAGCTGATCCTCTCGACCCTCGCCAGAGACATCGTCATGACCCCCGCACACGACGCCATCCCATGACCGCCACCGACACCGAGTTGATCGCCCGACGCTTCCCCCTCGTGCCCCGCTCCCACCCACCGTGCTCACCGATCGACGTCCGGATCGCCGAGGTCACCATCCTCGCCCACGCAGCCGGCCGCAGAGACGACGCCGCACCGGCCCGGACCGCCGCAGCGCACAACATGGCCGCGCTGATCGCCAGCGACTGCGGCCTCCCGGGGCTGGCCCGCACCCTGTGCTGGCTCCATCACGACCGCTACCCGCACACCCGAACGTGGAGCGCACAGGAGGCCCGCTACGCGCTCGAACCCCCGTCAACCTGGCCCGACTGCACATCCGCACGGGCGACACGGACGCCGCAGTCCGCCTCCTCGACTCGCTCTACGAGGCGGTCCGCATCGGAGGCCAGTGCGAGATCGACGGCCGTCCACTGGACTTCCACAACCTCACCACCACCACCAGCAGCAGCAGCAGCGACGACCACCACACCCTCTGCAGGTGGCTGTGGACCGTCGTCCTCACCGAGGGACTCCGCGCCCTCAGAGTAATAGTCAAGACCTGTGGATGAAGATTTTTTAGGCGGCCTCGGGTTGTGGGGTCTCGTCGGGTCGTTCGACGAGCTTGCCGGCCTCGAACACCGCGCCGGCACGGACAAGAGCCACGAGATGCGGTGCGTTCACC
>JBBSQN010000194.1:0-8466 GCA_038257875.1 Mycobacteriales bacterium | reverse complement strand
CGCGAACACCCATGCCGTCACGCCGCGTCTGGGCTCCGTCAGGCCGTAGACGGTCGGGATCGCGGGCAGGGTGATGCGGCGCAGTCTCTTGACCCAGCCAGGCAGCGGCGGTGCGGACTCCGGACGGTGCTCCGTCATCGGGGTCTCCTCTCTGGTGCATAGTGGTCCAGATAACACGGTTCGGCTTCGCGCATGTAGCTAACTTTCTCAATTTTGAGATCATACATTTTTGGTAACAGCCCGGTGCGTCCGGTTGACCCGGCCCTGCGAGGATGGCCGCCGTGCCGAAGAAGAAACCGGGGCCGACGCTGCAAGCACAGTGGCTGGGCCAGCAGCTACGCGCACTGCGCGCGTCCACCGAGATGACACTGCGCCAGGCAGGTGAGTACCTCCAACGCGACCCGTCGATGGTGAGCCGGTTCGAGACCGCCGAGTACCCGATCCGCCGCGCGACGTGCTGGCACTCCTCGACCTGTACAACGTCTCCGAGGAACGCACCCGCGACGGACTGCTACGACTGTCCGACGACGTGTGGCGCAAGGGCTGGTGGGACGGCTACGCGAACACCGTCGACCGCCAGTACATCGACCTGCCGTGGCTGGAGGCCGCGCCGACCGGCTCAGCACCTACGAGGCGATGCTGGTCCCGGGGCTGTTGCAGACCCGGGAGTATGCCGAGACGCTGATCCGTCGTGCGGCGGCAGCCGACACCCCGGAAGAGCGGATCGGGAGGCTGATCGAGCAGCGGATGACCCGCCAGCAAGTGCTCGGCGGCGACGCATCGGTCAGCTTCACTGCCGTCGTGGACGAGTCAGTGCTGCACCGCACCATCGGCGGGCCAGACGTGATGCTCGGCCAACTGACCCGGCTGCGCGAGGTCACCGAGCTGCCAGACGTGGAGGTCCGGATCCTCCCGCTGGGCCGCGGCGCGCACGCTGGCCTGGACGGTGCGTTCTGGCTCTTTGAGATGCCCAAGCCCTACCCCGACGCGGCCTATGTGGACAACCTCGCCGGGGCGGTGTACGTCGAGGAGGACGCGGCTGTCGACCGGTTCCGACAGGCGTACCATCAGCTCAGCGCCATGGCGCTCGGCGGCAAGGAGGCGGTTGCGCTGATCGCGGCCGCAACGAAGGAGCTGTGATGGGCACGACCAGTGGGCCCGGTGTGGTGATGCCCGAGGAGCTGGCGAACGTCTCCTGGCACATCAGCAGCCGGAGCCAGAGCAACGGCGGCGGCTGCGTGGAGGCCGGGCCGCTGCACGACGGCACAGGCCGGATCGCGGTACGCCACAGCCACCACCCCGACGGCACAGCGATCATCTACACCCGCGCCGAATGGGACGCGTTCACCGCCGGCGTCCGTCTCGGCGAGTTCGACTTCCCCACCGACTGACCGACGACCGTCAGACCCACGACGCCGCCCACCCCGCTCGGACATGACCTCTGTGGATGAACAACCTCGCCGGTGGGGTAGTGACCCGTAGTCAGGTCGCCCAGGGGATCTCACCTCTGGACTCCCACGGAACGGAACGTGACAGTCTCCGTCATTCCGCACCTCTGATGATCGGGTGGACGGCCCGCACCGCTTCTCGGTGACAACCCCCTACCGGCGGGTAGTGGATCAGGGCCATCATGGCGCGCATGGCTGCGACGATCACCGAACGGGCACACGATCTCTGGCGGACCTGGGGCACGCGGGGCAGCGCGCCGCGGGCGCTGCCCCCGGAGAAGGTGCGTGCCGTCTACGGTCTGTGGATCACGGCCCTCATCCTCAAGGTGCTCGGCTCGACGTGGGACGTGTCTTGGCATTTCCGGTGGCTCCGCGACGACCTGGCGCCACCACACCTGCTGAACACCACCGGCACCATGCTGGTCATCGCACTGGTGGCGTTCCACACGTGGACGGGATACGGCGTCGACCGCCCGGCGCTACGGCTCATGCAGGCCGGTATCGCGATCTTTCTCGTCGCGGTGCCGATCGACGTGGTCAACCACCGGGTCAACGGCCTCGACATCACCGCGTGGAGCCCCAGCCACGGCCTGCTCTTTCTGGGCACGGCGGTGATGCTGGCCGGTGTCGTGCGCGGGTGGTGGCAGTACGGGACGGGCTGGCGGCGCACCCCGGTGCTCGTGCTGCTGTGGGCGTTCGCGCTGGAGAACGTGTGGTTCCCCGCGCAGCAGCAGGAGTACGGCGTGCTGGCCGTCGCGGCCTGGGACCGCAGCACCCCGGACGCCGAGCCGATCCTGCTGCAGTTCGCCGCCGACCAGCTCGGCCGCCCGATCGACCGGGTCGCTGTCCTGCACTTCGCGTTGCCGACGCCGCCCTGGCTGTACCCGGTCTGGTTGCTCGCGGCCGCAGCGTTCGTGCTCGTGCTGGCGCGCTGGATGATCGGGCGGCGCTGGGCCGCCACCGCGACCGCCGCCGCCTACGTCGCGTACCGCTGCGTGGCGTGGGTGGCCCTGGTCGGCGGCGACTTCCCACCCTCGGCCGTGCCGTTCCTGCTCATCCCGGTGGCGATGGCCGTCGATCTCGCGTTCCTCGGCCCGTTGCCGGACGCCCTGCGCCCCCTGGTCGGCGCCGCGCTAGTCGGGCTCGCCGCCGTCGGCGGGGCGGCGCTGCAGGCCGAACGGCTGGTGCTGCCGCCGATCGACCCGGTCGCGTTCGGCACCGGCACGCTGCTGCTCGCGATGCTGTGGATCGGCGCGATGCTGGTGGTGCGATCGGCACCGTGGCACCGCTGGGTGCGGGAACACTGAGAGCTGGCCGCCACCGCGATCGACCAGGACCGGTCGTCGTCCGTGGTGCTACGCGTCCGTGGCAGCCACCCCGAGCAGGCGTGGCAGCCACGTTCCGACGGCGGCGGTGACGCCGGGCAGGTCGGCGGTCAAGGAGTGGTCACCGCGCAGGAGCACCACCTCACGGCCGGGTGCGGGACCCGGACAGCCGAACGGGTCACGCTCACCCTGCACCACGAGCACCGGCATCTTCGGTGCGGCGAGCTCGGCGAGACGGTCCTTCTCCGGCCTGCCTGGCGGGTGGACGGGGAACGCGAGGCAGAGCACGCCGGCGGCGCCTCCGGCCCCGGCCGTCCGGCAGGCGACGCGGGCGCCGGAGCTGCGGCCACCGACGAGCAGCGGCACCCCGCCGTGCAGCACGCGGACGTGCTCGACCACCGCGAGCCAGGCGGCGTCGAGCTGGGCCGCGGGGGCCGGGGCGCGGCGTCCGGCCACGCGGTAGGGCTGCTCGACCAGCACGACGTGCACGCCGACGTCGACGGCGGCGCGTGTGGCGGCCAGCAGATCCGGCGCCCCCACCCCGCCGCCGGCGCCGTGACCGAGCTGCAACACCGCGCGCGCGTCCCCGGCCACGCGGTGCCAGGTGATTCGGGCGGGGCCGTGCGGGGTGTCGATCTCGGTCACGAGGGGTTCGGGCCGGCCAGCAGGTCCAGCTGCAGCGGCTCGGCGACGTCTTCGGGCGGGAGCGGGGCGAGCAGTTCGGGCCCGTTGTTGCGCACGCTGTTGACCGCGGGCGAGACCGGCCGCAGCTCGAGCGCCGCCACCAGCTCGGCCGACGGCGGAGCGAGCAGGGCGGCGACGGCCTCGGCGTCGGCGGCCGTGTCGGGGTCGAGCCAGGCGTCCCAGGCCGAGGGCGGAAGCACCAGCGGCATCCGGTCGTGCACCTGGGCGAGCGGGCCCACCGCCTCGGCGGTGAGCACGGCGGCCGTGACGAGGCCGTCCGGGTACTGGTTGTCGGGGTCGTCTGCGGGCTTCCAGTACTCCCACAACCCGGCCATCGCCAGCGAGCTGCCGTCCTTGTACCGCGTGTAGTACGGCTGCTTGCGGCTCTTCCCGCGCTGCCATTCGTACCAGCCGTCGGCGGGGATGAGACAGCGCCGCGCGTTCAGCGCCCGGCGGAACGCGGGCTTCGTGGCCGCCGACTCGGACCGGGCGTTGATCATGCGTGCGCCGGCTTTCGGGTCCTTCGCCCAGGACGGCACGAGCCCCCATCGGACCAGGCGCAGCGAGCGCTGCGTGGTCGCCGGATCCGGCGTGCCGTCCTCGTCGCGCGGGTGTCGCTGCACCACCGTGACGATCTGCTTGGTGGGCGCCACGTTGTAGTCGGGCTGCCCGACGCCGCCGGTGGCGTCGACGGCGCGGAACTCCTCAGCGATGTCGGCAGGGGCCTTGATCGACGCATAGCGACCGCACATGGGCCCATCGTGACACGTGCGGGTGGGTGGGAGCACTGGCGACTCCGCTGCTGTGCCCGACCACGATCGGGGACATCGTGGCACGGAGAGCGTTCCACATCACGCGGCTTGGGAGCACATCGAGCACATCGCCATATCCTCGAGCGAGTTGGTGAGCGGCTGGGGGGCACGCAGTGAGTCAGATGAGCGAATCGTCGCGGGTGGGCGTGGAGTCGCCGATCGGGATCCAGGAGAGCAGGCCCGGCGGAGGGGCCCTTCTGGTAGCAGCGTTCGTGCTACTCAGTCTCAACATGCGGATCTTCTTCGGTGGGGTCGGTCCGCTCATCCCAACCCTGCAACTGAGCCATACCGCCGCCACCGTCCTGACGACGTTGCCACCGCTGTGCATGGGGCTGTTCGCTCCCACCGGGAGCGCGCTGCGTAGGCGCATCGGTGACGAGCGCGCGCTGTTCACCGCGATGGCGGTGCTCGTGGTCGGCATCGTGATCCGGTCCGGAGGTACGGCCGGGCTGTTCGCCGGAACCATCGTGGCCGGCATCGGCGTCGCGGTACTGAACGTGATCACCCCCGTCCTGGTGAAGAAGCGATTCCCGCCCGAGCGCATCGGTGTGATGATGGGTGTGTACGCGATGATGATGAGCAGCGGCGCCGCCGCGATCGCGGGACTGTCGGTGCCGATCTACCACGCTACGGGCGGGTCGTCGGCCATCGCGCTGGGTGTCGCGGTGATCCCGGCCGTGCCCGCGCTGCTCGCACTGGGCACGCAGCTGAGGTTCGGGCCCGACAAGGGCCAGGCAGGTGCCCCGGCCCAGTGGTCCGGCCTGCTGCGCAACCGCACCGCGTGGAGCGTCACCGGATTCTTCGGCCTCCAGTCGCTGATGCTGTACACCATCTTCGCCTGGCTGCCGACAATCTACGTCGCCAAGGGCATCGACGCCGCCACGGCCGGCCTGTACCTGTCACTCTGTGTCATCGCCGTGTCGGCGGGAGGCTTCTTCGGTCCGAGCCTGGCCGGGCACAAGCCGGATCAGCGGCCGCACGTCATGGTGACCGTAGTGCTGTGTTTCGTCGGTATCACCGGGGTGCTGCTTGCGCCGGTGGGTATGGCTCCGGTGTGGGTGGTCATCCTCGGTGTCGGGCTCGGCGCCGGCCAGGGCATCCCCGGTGTGCTCTACGTCGCCAGGACGCGGGACCGCCAGACCGCGGCGCAGTTGTCGAGCATGGCGCAGACTGTCGGCTACGTCATCGCCGCGACAGGCCCCCTGCTGACCGCGGCCCTGTTCTCGGTAACCGGCTCGTGGACGCTACCGCTGGTCGTGCTGCTCGCCCTGCTGGTGGTCAACATGGTCATCAGCATGCCCGCGGGCAGGAACCACACCATCGGCTGATCTCGATTCCGGTGCTCCTTCCGGGAGGCATAGGGGTGGACCGGTCGTCCTCGAGATAGGGGATCATGTCGAGGTGACCGTCAGCTGGCTCGCCCCGTTCGCTCACGATCCCGTCCGCGGCCGGGTGGCCGTACCGGGGTCGAAGTCCGTGACCAACCGCGCGCTGCTGCTCGCCGCGCTCTCCGGCGGCCAGGCAACCGTCCGTGGCGCTCCGGCCACCCGCGATACCGCGCTGATGGTCGGCGCGCTGCGGGCGCTCGGCGTGCCCGTCGAGCGCGACGGCGAGCACGTAACGGTGGCACCGCACGACGGCCTGCGCGGCGGCGCCGTCGATTGCGGCCTCGCCGGAACCGTCATGCGGTTCGTTCCGCCCGCCGCGGCGCTGGCCGACGGCCCGGTCACCTTCGACGGCGATCCGCGCGCCCGGGAGCGGCCCATGGGCACCGTGCTGGACGCGTTACGGGCGCTGGGCGCGCGCGTGGATGCCGACCGCCTGCCGTTCACCCTGCACGGCACCGGCTCGCTGCCCGGTGGCGATGTGGTGATCGACGCGTCGGTGTCCTCGCAGTTCGTGTCCGGGTTGCTGCTCTCCGGTGCCCGCTACGACAAGGGTGTCACGGTCCACCATCGCGGCAGCCCGGTGCCTTCGCTGCCGCACATCGACATGACCGTCGCGATGCTGCGCACCGCCGGGGTGGACGTCGAGGCCGACGAGCCGGACACCTGGCGGGTCGCGCCGGGCCCGATCGCGGCGCGGGAGTGGATCGTCGAGCCGGACCTCTCGAACGCCGCGGTGTTCCTCGCCGCCGCCGCGGTCACCGGGGGCAGCGTCACCGTCCTGGACTGGCCCGCGGCCTCCACGCAACCGGGGGTGGAGATCCTCGCGGTGCTCACGCAGGCCGGCTGCACGATCGAGCCCGGCCCGGACGGGATGACCGTGCGCGGTCCGGACACGCTGGCTGGCATCGACGTCGACCTGCACGGCGCCGGCGAGCTGACTCCTACCGTCGCCGTCCTCGCCGCGCTGGCCACCGGCCCGTCGCGGATCCGGGGCGTCGCCCACGTCCGCGGGCACGAGACCGACCGGCTGGCGGCGCTCGCGACCGAGATCGGTGCGCTCGGTGGTGACGTCACCGAGACCCCGGACGGGGTGCAGATCCGCCCGGCGCCCCTGCACGGACGGTCAGACCGGCCCTGGGGTGCCTACGCCGACCACCGGATGGCCACTGCCGGCGCTCTGATCGGGCTCGTCGTGCCCGGCGTCGTGGTCGACGACATCGGATGCACAGACAAGACGATCCCCGATTTCCCGGGGCGCTGGTCGGCGCTGCTCGGGTGAGCCCGCGCGAGTACGACGAGTCCGACGTCCGGGTCCGCCCCGGCCGGCGGAGCTCGCGGCCGCGCAGCAAGCGTCGTCCTGAGCACGCCGACGCCGCCGAGGCGATGGTCACCGCGGTGGACCGCGGCCGCTGGACCTGCGCGCCCGACGGCGACAGCACCCGACCGCCGGTCACCGCGATGCGGGCCCGCGAGCTCGGCCGCACCCCGATCGTCGTCGGCGACCGGGTCGGGCTGGTCGGCGACCTCTCCGGCGCCATCGACGCCCTCGCCCGGATCGTGCGCGTCGCACAGCGCAGCAGCGTCCTGCGCCGCACCGCGGATGACACCGACCCGTTCGAGCGGGTCGTCGTCGCCAACGCCGAGCAGCTCGTGATCGTCACTGCGGTCGCCGACCCGGTGCCGCGCACCGGGTTCGTCGACCGCTGCCTCGTGGCCGCCTACGCGGGTGGGCTGGCGCCGGTGCTGTGCCTGACCAAGTCCGACCTCGCCGACGCCGAGCCGTTCGCCGCGCAGTACCGCGAGCTCGACCTCCCGGTGCTCGTGACCCGCCGTGACCACCCGCTGACCGAGCTCGCCGACCTGCTCGCCGGACACGTGTCGGCGCTGGTCGGCCACTCGGGAGTGGGCAAGTCGACGCTGGTCAACGCGCTGGTGCCGGACGCCGCGCGGGTCGTCGGCGTCGTGTCCGCCGTCGGCAAGGGCCGGCACACGACCACCGCCGCGCTCGCGCTGCCGCTGCCGGCGGGCCGCGGCGGAGGCTGGGTCGTGGACACACCGGGCATCCGGTCGTTCGGCCTCGCCCACGTCACGTCGGACGACGTACCGGCCGCGTTCGACGACCTCGCCACCGCGATCGAGGACTGCCCCCGTGGGTGCGGGCACCTGGGCCCGCCCGCCGACCCCGAGTGCGCGCTCGACGTCCGCGTGGAGCAGGGGGTACTGCGTCCCGGGCGTCTCGCGGCGCTGCGCCGGGTGCTGGTGGCCCTGCGCTGAACGGGGTGGCACCCTCGATGCATGACTCCGGGCGACCCGCCACTGCGCATCGGCACGGCGGAGCGCACGGCGGCGCTAGCGGCGCTGGACGAGCACCTGGCGGCCGGCAGGCTCGGTGTCGAGGAGTACGCCGAACGCTCGGCCACCGCCGCCAACGCCACCATCGCACCGGAGCTCGCGGCGCTGTTCACCGACCTGCCGCCGCCACACCCGGAGCTGCCGGGCACCGTTGCACCCGGGTCGACGACAGCGCCGCTGCCCGCGGTCCCGTCTTCGGGAGCGGTCGCCGGGCACGCGGGCGGGTTTCTCGACGACTGGGGCCCCCGCCTCGTCGCCGTCATGCCGTTCGTCGCCGTGGCGCTGTTCCTGCTCACCAGGCAGTGGATGTTCTTCCTCCTGATCCCGGCGGCTGCTGCACTGGTGTACGGCGGCGGAATCGGCCGCGACGAGCGGCGCTGACGCGCCCGTGCGCGGAAATCGTCGCTGGAGCGACGATTTCCGCCCACAAGGCCGCATCAGCGCAACTCGGACGGGT
>JBBSQN010000193.1:0-8655 GCA_038257875.1 Mycobacteriales bacterium | reverse complement strand
CCCTGGCCCGCAAACGCGGCGGCTCCAGCCGCTACCCCCACCGGGCCGCGGACGCCGCCCCCGTCCGCACCGTCACCCACAGGATCGTCCTGCACCCGCTCCCACCGAGACCAACCTGATCTTTAAAAGAAGTGGCATTGGTGGCGGCACCACCACCCCGGCACGCGGCTGGTCGCTCTCCGGCGGTGACTGATGCCGGGCAGCCCGGACGGGTCGGGTTCGCAGGTCAGCCCGTCGAGCAGGTCACCACTCGGAGCCGCGCGCACGCCGACACTGTTCGACACAGCCGCAATCATCAGCCGATGCGTGCCCTGCGGGAGGGACAGATTGTCCCCCTGGTCTGGCTCAGCCGACCGACTTCAGCGTCCTCCGCAATCGCTCGGCCTGCGCGCGCGCGGCGTGCGGCACTCGCGCCGCGAGCTCGTCGGCGAGGGTCCGCGCCCAGGGGATCAAGGCGACGGCCTCGGTCGAGATCTCGGTAGCGGCACCAAGGCTGCGCACCGCGTCGGTGAACTCCCGCCGGTTCGCGTGGGCATGCGCGCATTCGAGAAGCAGCCGTGATCGACGGACGACCGACGGCGAATCCGATAGGCTGATCTTGTTCGCCCGTGCCACTGCCTCGCCGGGGTGGTGCAGGGCGACACTGACGATCACCGCCAGGATCTCCACGTTCGTCTTGTCGAACGCCGACGGCAGATGCCACGTTCCGCTCGGCATACGGGCGGCCGTCGCGGCCGCGGCGTCGAGGTAGCGGTAGGCATCACCCTCGCGGCCCGCCAGTCCGTGTGCCGCGGCGACTTCGAGTTGAAGCGCACCGACGGTACCCATCGCCGCCGGTGTGGGATCGTCTCCGCACGAACGCAGCAGTGCCACCGCGGCGGCGTCGGCCAGCCGCGCGGCCACGTCGTAGTGTCCGGCAGCGCAGAGTCCGACTGACGAGGCCCACGCGGCCTCTGCCAATGACTTCGGGGTGTCGGCGTCCTCGGACAGTGCGCGACCTCGCTCAACAGCTAGCGCGTGCAGCTTGGACTCGCAGATGTGGGCAAGGAGTCGTTGAACGAGCCGGTAGAGCTCGCCCGCCGCCGACCGGCACTGGCGTCGTGCAGTGCCCTCTGAGGCCTGGATCGACGCGTGTGCCTGCCAGATCAGGGTCGGCAGCACCACGCCGACCTCGGACCGTTGCCTCGGCGAGCTGTGCCATAGCAACCACAGCTGTCTCACCCGGGCGACCAGCTCGCTTGCGTCGACGACCGACGCCGTGGCGTCCTGCCACAGCGAGCCGAACGGGGCGTCTCGCATCGCGGCGCGGATTGCCGGAACGACATGATGGACGTCTTTCTCCCATGCGCGGACCGGGGCGTCGAAGTCATCGCCGGTGAGTTCGGAAAGATCATCCACACCGAGGGTGCGAGCCAGCTCGACCAGCAACGACAGCGAGTTGAGCGGACGAACACCCGTTTCGATCTTCTTGAGCCAGTCGGTGCTCCGCCCGACGAGCCCAGCCAGAACCGGTCGTGTCATCCCTCTCGACTCGCGCCTGATCCGAATCCGTTCGCCAGTGGTCAGACACCCCACCCGATGCCCGTCCCGCTCGCCAGCTCGCACGAACGGAGACCCTACCCAGGACATGCCGACAGCGACACCGAGTCGTCATGGGCAGGGCAGTGGATAACCTCCTGCTGTGCGTCGGGCGCTCCGCGCTTGACACGCACAGGAAGGAGTCGCATGATAGTCGTCGGCGTGACCGGTCATTCGGACCTGACCGGCCGATCAATCGACCTCGTCCGTCACGACATCGTGGACCAGCTGCGTCCCCACGCAGCCGATCTCGTCGGGATGACCTGCCTCGCTCGGGGCGCCGACCAAGCCTTCGCCGACGCCGTCCTCGAACTCGGCGGCGCCCTGAAGGTCGTCGCTCCAGCCAGCGACTACTTCACCCGGATATCCGATCCTGACAGCCGGAAGCGCTGTGAGGGCTACCTCCGCGCGGCGGTGTCAACAGTCACGATGCCCTACGATACCTCCGGCCCAGCCGCCTACTTGTGCGCCAGCAAATACCTCATCAACCGCTGCGACGTTCTCCTCGCCGTCTGGGACGGTTCGCCGGCAACTGGCAACGGCGGCACGGCCGATGCCGTGGACTACGCCCGTGAATGCGAACGGTCGATCGTGGTCGTCTGGCCCCACGGGGCGCAACGACGGTCCCGGCGGCCCCGGTGATCAGCCAGGTCAAACGGGTACCAGTCCAGGCACCGCGCGACGTCCCCAGCCGATCACGGCCAATCGCACCGGGTTCGTGCTCACCGTGATCGTCGACCCCGAGGACTGGTCCGGTGTCACCGCGTGGAAGACGCGCGGGGTCGACCTCCGTGAGTATCTCGAAGGCAAGGAGGATCGCTCATGACCAGCAGTGATGAGGAGGTTCGGGCCACACGACGCGCCCAGCATGACGCGATCCTTGCCGAGGTCGCCCAGGAGGAGGCCGAGGCTGCCGAGGCGGACATCGCCGAGAAGGCCAGCGCTCTGGACATGCCGTTGCATCTGCGCATCGACCGGGAACTGGACGCACAGTTGCGCCGACGGGCTGCTGCCGAGCACATTCCCACCTCCGCGCTGGTCCGGCGCCTGCTCCGGCAGGCCGTACACGAGCACCACACCACTGGGCTCACCACGGCCGAGGTCGAGGACATCGCTCGTCGCGTCGCCCGGGAGGAACTTCGCAGCCGCTGACCAGATACGCGGCCTATACCTGCACCAGGCCTTGCGCGCGGTCCAGGAAATCTCCCACCGCGGGTACCGTGGCGTGCGGTGTCATCTGGTGGTAGAGGTCGCGGAGGCGGGCGACGCCGCGGGTGGAGTCCAGGCTCTCGGACAGGTCGATCGCCGTCATACCGTGTCCGGCAGCGGCGTCCAGGTCGCGCTGCTTGCCGGGGCGGGTTCGGGCATCAGCCAGGTGGATCACGTAGTTCGTCCGGTCACGAACAAAGGGCTCGTCGAACAGGGCGATGCCTTCCTCAAGCATGATGGCGGCCTGGTTGGCTTGTCCCAGTTTCTGCAGGCAGCGGCCAGCGCCTGCGGTGACCTCCGCCGGTCCCACCCAGTACAGCCACGGGGGGTCGTCCTCCCGGCTGAGGTGCTCGACGTGGGTGCGAGCCTTCGAGATCGCCGCGGTGCAGCCCGGGGCGTCGCCCAGGGTCGCGAAGGCGTAGGCCTGCCTGCTGTACAGGCTCGCGAGCAGGCTCGCGGTCTCTCGACCCCGTACGCCGATTATCGCGGTGTCGATGAGCGTCACGGCCTCTGCGGGCTGCCCCTCGCGGGCGGCCGTGTAGGCCATCGACCCCAGGAGGTGGGCACCGAGGGGGCGGTCGTCGGCGCTGTGCGCCGCGCGCAGGCCTGCCATGTGGTAGCGTTGCGCCAGCCCGGGCTGACCGGTGTCGTAGGCGGCCCACCCGCACAGTTGCCCGAGCTCGGCCAGCGCGACGTGCAGCCGGCGGCCGGTGGGCTCGTCGTAGGACGCCTGGTCGAGCAGTTCGGTGACCACCCCGAACTCCTGCTCGGCCAGCGACAGCACCGGGCCCCCGCCGGCCACGTCGTCCATCGCGCGCAGCTCACCGATCATGGCCAGGAACCGGTCGGCCAGCTCTGCCGAGACCCGACGCCCCGACAGCCCCGAGCCCAACGGTCCCGGCTCGGTGATCAGCCACTGATGCGCTGGAGCGGTCAGGGCCGCGCCGGTCAGGAACACGAAATGTCGGCGCTTCACCCGGCCACCTCCGCCCAGCACGACTGCCGTCTCGACGGTACCTCGGTGGCTCCACGGAGCCGAGAGCACCAGATCGGCGACCGGCTCGTCGGACCTGTCCGAGGTGCGCGCCTCGGTGGGCTGGCCCTCGGCTAACAGCCGGTTCAGTTCTTCCAGTGAGACCCTCAGGGCGTTGGCGAGCCTGGGTCGCGACCAGGGTTGGGGAGAGGTCTCGCCGCGCTCCCAGCGCCCAACGGTTGAGAGCTCCATCCCCAGGATCTCGGCGAGCTTCTCCTGGCTGTGTCCCAGGGTTTCGCGGCGCTCGGCCAGGCCATGGCGCTTGGTTTTCACGGTTCCCCCTCCAGCGATGCGAGCTTGATCGACTGCGTGAGCGGAACCCTAGCTCAGTGGTACGACGGAAAGGCGAGACGAGCAGGGGATGCCGCATAGCTGCGTCGAGTCTGCGTTGGCTGTCCGCTGGCCCGGCGGCACGTTGCTGGGCACGCGTTACGCTCGATGCTGGCTCCATGCTGCAGTTTGTCGCCCCGGGCCGTCGCACTGCGCGTCATCTGATCTGTGCGAGTTGCCTGAGGGGAGGGCGCCATGACCGGGTACGAGGAGCTTCGTCAACGTCACGTTCGGGACGCGACGGCCGCCGCCGGGGAGCTGATCGGGCGGCTCGACTGTTCGGCGGCGCGGTTGGCTGCGCACCGGGAGACCGAGCTGCGCTGGCTGGTACGCAGCGCGCGGGCCGCGTCGCCGTGGCACCGCGAGCGGCTCGGTCACGTCGACGTGGACGCGTTGACCGAGGTCTCGCTGGCCGAGCTGCCGGTGATGATCAAGGACGACCTGATGGCGAACTTCGACGAGATCGTCACCGACGACCGGCTGCGGCTTGCCGCCGTCGAGGACCACCTGGAGCGCCTCCGGGACGGCGACGCCTACCTGCTCGACCGCTACCACGCGGTGGCCTCTGGCGGTTCCAGCGGACGGCGTGGTGTGTTCGTCTACGGCTGGGACGGCTGGATCGCGGTCTACCTGGGCGTTCTGCGGCAGATGATGCGTGAGGTCGCGACGTGGTCGCAGCCGGCGCCACCGTCGCTGGCCCTGGTGGCCGCCGGAAACGCGACCCACATCACGACGGCGAGCACGCTGACCTTCTCCACGCCCCGGCTGACCACCCGGCAGTTCCCGGTGGCCTGGCCTGTCGAGCAGATCGTGGCCGGGCTGAACGACAGCCGGCCGACGTTGCTCGTCGGCTACACCTCCGCTCTGCACGCGCTGGCGCGCGAGGCCGGGGCTGGCCGGCTGCGCATCACCCCCCGTTACGTGATCACGGCCAGCGAGCCGCTGCTGCCCGAGACGCGCGCGGACCTCGAGCAGGCGTGGGGTGTGCCGGTGTTGAACTACTACGCCTGCTCGGAGGTCGGGGCGCTGGCGATCTCCTGTCACCGCGGCGGCCAGGGTCTGCACCTCGCGGAGGACCTGGTGATCGTCGAACCCGTCGACGCCGCCGGTCGGCCCGTGCCGCCAGGTCAGCGCGCGGACAAGATCTACGTCACGAGCCTGGTCGGCGACGTCCTGCCCCTGATCCGTTACGAGATCACCGACGAGGTGACCGTGCTCGACGAGCCGTGCCGCTGCGGTTCGGCGCACCGGCTCATCGCCGACCCGCAGGGCCGGCTCGACGAGACCTTCGACTACGGCGGCGTCCGTGTCCACCCGCACGTGTTCCGGTCACCGCTGGGGCGCCGGCGCGGTATCGCGGAGTACCAGGTCCGCCAGACCGCCCGCGGTGCCGCGGTCGCCGTCGTCTGCCAGGACACGGTCGACCTGCCCGGTCTGGAGACCGAGCTGGCCGCCCTGCTGGCCGAGCTCGGCGTGCCCGAACCTGAGGTGGCGATCCGGCCGGTGGACTCGATCGTCCGGCAGGAGACCGGCAAGCTGCGCCGGTTCGTCCCGATGGGCCCGGTCGCGACGTGAGGCCGTTCCCGGCGACTGGACCCACTGATCACGGGCGCACCGAGCCGGGGCAGGATCGTTGCCGTGGATGCGGTGCTGCGGCGGATCGACGCGTTCTGCGACCAGGTGCCGCGGCGCTGGGCGTCCACGGTCGACGTCGGGCCGCTGCGGCTGTTCACCATGGACAGTTCGGGTAGGGCCTTCTACGCGCGACCCGCGCCCGGCGGTGGGCCGGTCACGCCTGCGGACGTCGTGCGGGTCTGCGCCCGGCAGCGGAAGCTCGACGCGCCGGAGGAGTTCGAATGGGTGCTCGCGGCGGCCCCATCGATGGTCGAGGCGACCCGGTCAGCGGGGCTGGACGTGCACGTGTGCCCGCTGCTCGTGCTCGACGGCGACCCGGTGCCCGGGGTGCTCCCGCCCGGCTATTCGGCGCGCCTGCTCGGGCCCGCCGACGGCGATCTGCCATCCACGGCGCACGCGGTCCGCGCCGTCACGGCGGCGGCGTTCGGTGTTCCGTCACCCGGTGCCCTGACCGGCTCCGAGCTCGCCACCCTGCGTGCCGACCTCGCGGCGGGCACGGTGGGGCGGGTGCTGGTCACCGGTCCCGGCGGGCCGATCGCGGCGGGTTCGGCTCATCGGTCCGGGGCGGTGGTGGAGCTGGTCGGGATCGGCACCGCGGCGGCTGCGCGGGGACGTGGGCTGGGCGCGGCGGTCACCGCGCTGCTCGCCGCGGCCGCCCGCGATGCCGGAGCGGAGCTGGTGTTCCTCGCGGCCGGTGACGACGCCGCGACCAGGGTCTACGAGCGGGTGGGCGTCCGGCGGGTGGGGGAGTGCGGCATCGCGAACCGTCAATGACGCTCGCGCGACGGGGTGGCTGTGGCCGCGGCGACTCTGTCCCGGCGTGCCCACTGCGGCGCGTGCTCGGGCAGCGGGCCGATGGCGATCAACCGGGCCGGGATGCCCTGCAGTACCGGGAACCGTCGCAGTACGCGCAGCGGCAGCGGCAGCGCGCTGGTCGGCGCCAGCGTGACACCGTCCGCGGGTACCCGCGGAGCGGCCACCGGCGCGTCGTCCGGTTCCGGAGTCGGGACGACCGCGTCCGGGGTGGCGACCCGGGGGCCGAGCAGGGCCCGGTGCGCGAGCCGTTGACCGCCCTGGATCAGCGCGGTCGCCCACCAGCGTCGCCGCTGCACGCGGCGCAGCACCGAGCGCGGCACGATGCCGCCCGAGCGCAGCGCCGGGGCGAGCAGCCGCGCGGCAGCCACCGCGTCGGCCACGGCCAGGTTGATCCCGACCCCGCCGACCGGTGACATCGCGTGCGCCGCGTCGCCGATCAGCAGCAGCCCGTCGGTGTACCACCGGCGCAGCCGTTCCAGCCGGACGTCGAGCAGTTTCACGTCGTCGAACGAGGTGAGCTCCTCGAGCCGGTCGGTCATCCAGGGCAGCAGCCGGGCGAGCCGCGCGCGGAACTCGGCGATACCGGCGGCCCGCAGCGCGGCGTCGGAGCCCTTGCCGATGAGGTAGGCGCACTGCCAGTAGTCACCCCGATCGATCATCGCGGCGAACTGGCCGCTGGACAGACGGCCGACGAGGCCCGACGGGTCGGTGGCACGGCGCGGCAGCCGGAACCACCACACGTCCATCGGTACCCCGAACGAGCGCGGCGCCAGCCCCGCCGCGGCCCGCACCGCCGACCCCCGCCCGTCGCACGCCACGGTGAGCGAGGCCCGGAGCTCGTGCTCGGTACCGTCGGTCCGATCGCGGTAGCGCACCCCGATGACCCGGCCGCGGTCCCGCAGCAGCCCGGTCACCTCGGCGTTGCGGCGCAGGGTGAAGGTCGGCTCGTCCGCCGCCGCGTCGGCGAGCAGGTCGAGGAGGTCCCATTGGGGTACCAGCGCGATGTAACGGTGCGGACCGGGCAGCCGCGTCAGGTCGCCGAACTGGGCGGTGCCGACGTCGAGCTGGAGCTGGACGCGCTCCACCCGGCGCTGGGGCAGGGCGGCGAACCGCTCGTCGAGACCGAGCTCGTCGAGCAGGGCCAGGGTGGACGCGTGCACGGTGTCGCCGCGGAAGTCGCGCAGGAAGTCGGCGTGCTTCTCCAGGACCGTCACCTCGACCCCGGCGCGAGCCATGAGCAGCCCGAGGACCATCCCGGCGGGCCCACCGCCGACGACGAGGCAGGTCGTGCGCTCGATTTTCATCATGCGTAGAAATATACGCCGGTGGGGCGCTCGGGGCCAGTCCGGTCCGCTGCTGCCCGCCACCCGCGTGCCTGGCGAGCGCGGGCCGGTGTGAAGCGGGACGAGGGTCTCGGCTAGAGTGGTCACCTCAGGTCACGGCCGCCGGTTCCACCAGCTGGGCCTCCGGATGATCGCGATCTTTGGGGTATGGTGTAATCGGCAGCACGACTGATTCTGGTTCAGTTAGTCTAGGTTCGAGTCCTGGTACCCCAGCGGAACATCGTTCCCCCTGGCCCCGTCGTCTAGCGGCCCAGGACGCCGCCCTCTCAAGGCGGTAGCGCGGGTTCAAATCCCGTCGGGGCTACAACCTCAGGCCTGGGCATATGCCTAGGCCTGAGGTCAGTTTCTGAGTTCGGGCAGCTACCGGACTGTCGTGCACTGGTACAGGCCCGCTGACGGGCAGGGCTACGACGAGGACCGGGTACACCCAAGATTGGCAGCACCGTGGGTCGCGCCCTCGGGGCCGCGGTTTCGCCGCAGGTCAGCCAGCTATTCGCACGTCTGAGTTCTGTATGAGCGTCGGGGAAGTTTCACCGTAGGGAAGTGTCCCGGTGCTGGCTACTTGCTTAATGAGGGTTATTCAGCCGTATGTATAAAAATGCAAGGCGACGACAGTGGAAATGGTCTCCTGGAATGTGGTGATCGGGCGACGGTAGTCGGTGTGCAGGATTCGCCAGGTCTTGAAGTTGGCGATCGTCCGTTCGATGACGT
>JBBSQN010000192.1:0-8660 GCA_038257875.1 Mycobacteriales bacterium | reverse complement strand
GTCGTCTCGACAACCAGCTTCGACGCTTCCTCCTTGAACTCAGGAGTAAACGACCGACGATTCTTCGACATCGACTTCCTCTCTTCCGGGTGGGAACCCTAGTGGGTTCGCTATCCGGAAGATCCACGGCCCCTCAACCACCCCCGGCGCGGAACCCGGCGCACCCGGCCAGACAGCCGGGCCACCACCATGCCCCCAACCGTTATCACCCTCCGTACACAACCCGAAGATCACCACGAGAGGTCCGCCGCTCCGCGAACTACCTCATCTCCCTGGCATTGGCGGCCACACCCCGTCGGAGGTGTGCAGCGGTCGATCGAAGCAATCGGGCTTCCGAGACCGCCCCGCACAAGCCTTCGACGTCCTCAGCCCCAGCGGCCACGCCACGATGGTCGGGACGCTCCCACCCGAACCGAGGTCGCCCTCCGTGGTCGGCTGCTCAGGTAGGAACGAAGGCGGTGCAGTGGATCACTGGCAGGGCCATCGTGCACGCCGCCGACCGCTCCTGCGCCTCCTCGGCCCGCAGCAACTGCGCAGTAGTGCATACTGCGACACAAGTTCAGGGACCGGGGCGGACGAAGGATCGTGGTCGATGGTGGGCAGGGGCTGGCTGGTGGCACGCATCGCATGGATTGCGGCAGCGATCGGCGCACCAATCACCGTTGTGCTGATGTGGCAGAATCTCGTGCTGGACTATCCGGTGATCGGACTGGTTCTCTTGATCGGTTTTGAGGTTCTGCTTGCCGCAGTGGCCTTTGCTGGAGGTATCGCCAGAGAGTTAAGGAGACGTTGGCAAGAGCGGATCGCCGACCGCGTCGATCGAGCCTTTAAAAGGTGTTTTTCCCGTTTTAACCGGCATTATCGGGAGTTCGTTCTGGGCAACTTACGCTTCATCGATCTCAAGGGTCTTGCCACTGTCGGTCCCTTCACGCCGGAACTGGACGACGTCTTCGTCGATGTGAGTCTCGCGCCCCTGGCACCTCACCAGGTACCGGAGGGGCTGCTGCCCATACTGCCCGCGGAGGTGACCGATCGCCGTTCGCTCGGGGACATCCTGGATCACCCCCAACCAGTGGTCTTGGCGGTCGTCGGTGCTCCCGGTAGCGGGAAGACCACGCTCTTGCGGTATACCGCCCGAGAGGTCTGCCGCGCCCGCCGGGGTCGGCAGCGCACGGTACCGATACTGCTATATCTGCGTGACCATGTCGCCACCATCGTCTCGATGCCCGATGTCGCGCTTCCGGAGCTGCTGCGCGGCACGCTCGGGAGGTATCGCGCCGACGAGCCGGGCGGCTGGTTCGAACAGCGGTTGCGTGACGGCGACTGCACGGTGTTGCTCGACGGCCTGGACGAAGTGGCTCGGCAAGAGGACCGAAGGGGCGTGGCCGACTGGGTCGAGCGTCAGACCCGGCAGTACCCGAAGAACGACTACGTGATCACTTCACGGCCACAGGGCTACCGGACAGCGAACATCGACGGCGCGACGGTACTCAATGTTCGTAGCTTCACCGACGAGCAGGTTAGCCGTTTCGTCCGAGGCTGGTACTTGGCGACCGAACGGCACAGCACAGGTGCGGTGGATGCAGACGTGAGGCTACGGGCCGAGTCGGAAGCTGCCGATCTGCTCACCCGCCTGAATAACGCACCCGGACTGTACGATCTGACGGTCAACCCGCTGCTGCTCACGATGATCGCCACTGTGCACCGCTACCGTGGCGCGCTTCCCGGCAGCCGAGCCGACCTGTACGGAGAGATTTGCCAGGTCATGCTCTGGCGACGGCAGGAGGCGAAAAAGCTCCCGATCGAGCTGACAGGAATCCAAAAGGAGTCACTGCTACGCGGGCTAGCATTCACGATGATGCAGCGGGGAGTGCGGGATCTGCCCCGTGCCGACCTGCTGGCCGAGATTAGGCCCGGCCTGCGTCGCATGTCGCGCGACCTGACCGTGGAGGATTTTCTAGCCGACATCGGATCGAACGGACTGCTCATCGAGCGTGAGAGTAACCTGTACTCTTTCGCCCATCAGACCTTCCAGGAGTATCTCGCCGCCGCCTATATCCGTGACAAGGGACTCTCCCATGTCCTGGTGGACACCGTCGACGACGTCTGGTGGCGGGAGACCACCCTGCTGTATTCAGCCCGATCGGATGCCGATCCGATTGTACGCGCATGCCTGGACTCCGCTAGCCGCGTCGCGTTCTTACTGGCCTTCGACTGCGCCGACCAGAGCAGCGAGCTCGCACCGGAACTGCGTCACGCCCTCAATGAGCTGCTCGACTCGGCATTCGCACCTGACACCGATGCCGAACACCGCCATTTCATGGCTGGGGTTCTGGTTAGCCGACATCTGCATCACCTCATGCGAACGAACGGCGGCGGCCGTATCTGCTGCCGACCCATTACCACCGGCCTCTACTGGCTGTACCAGCAGGACGTTCCCGGTGCCGCACCCGAGACCGTCACGCAGATCGAGCACGGCACGACGGACCAGCCGATCACTGGTATGCGCGAAAGCGACGCCGTCGCGTTCGCAGGCTGGGTCAACGACATCACCGGGAGCGAAATCGCGTACCGCCTGCCAAACGTTGCGGAGATCGACGACTCTGCAGTGCGACGTGCGTTCGGCACTCCGACAGCTGAGACACCGAGCCAGCATATCTGGCTGAAATCTGACGACGAATCCGGCCCACTCGAGCTATGGATACCAAACGGCGCCAAGCACCCACACACGATCGACGCAGCAACGCTTGTCAGCCATATCAAGGATGACATCGAAGGCTCGACGCCTACATTAACCCGGCTCCTGCTGCTACGATCGATCGCCCTAGCCCGCGTCCTCGACCTCGTCCTCTACCGCGCCCTCGACCTCGACCGCGACCTCGACCTCGACCGCGCCCTCGACCGCGCCCTCGACCTCGACCGCGCCCTCGACCTCGACCGCGACCGCGACCTCGACCTCGACCTCGCCCTCGACCTCGACCTCGACCGCGACCTCGACCGCGCCCTCGACCTCGACCGCGCCCTCGACCTCGACCGCGCCCGCGACCTCGACCTCTACCTCGCCCTCGACCGCGCCCTCGACCTCGCCCGCGACCTCGACCTCGCCCTCGACCGCGCCCGCGACCTCGACCGCGCCCTCGACCGCGGCCTCACCCGCAACCGCGGCCTCACCCGCAACCGCGCCCGCGCCCGCGACCTGGCCCTCTACCGCGTCCTCGGCGACGCCTATGCTCAAGTGATCGGGAGGGCGTTGTCAGATGCTCTTAATCGTGTGCATCGCCAGGATACGTCCGCTTCCACCTGGTCTGCCGCTTTCGCGGACGCACTAGCTGAGGAGACGGGCGCCGCCAGAGTCACATATGTCGTTGATCTGGAAACGTTGGCGGAGAAGGTCCAAAGTGGGCGAGATACGCTGCTGAGACTCCTCGGAATTCCGGACGACATGACTCCACCTAAATGGTCGTACAAGGTCGCCAACAATCTCTATGAGACTGCGCTACCAATATTCAACCGGCAACAGGCCCTCACTGCGGAGACCGCAACTGCCGTGCGGCTCGTGGCGCTCTGCCTGGCCGTCGAAGCTGACGCACTCGATGCGGAACAGCTTGGCGATACTTTTCGTCAGATCGCTGCGGGAGTAACGCTTCTCGAACGGCGCGCCAACGGTCAGGCGCCAGTGACGGAGACTATCATCCTTGCCGTCGCGTGAAAGCAGACGATCAGAGGGTGATGCTGGCCCAGCCTCGAGCGGCTTGGTGCGGTTGCCGTGCAGCACCCACGCGCGAGCGACGGCGACCCAGTGGTGACCGACCCGGTAACGCTGCTCGTCATCGGCGCCGATGTGCACCGATTCAGCGCGGGCGACGGCGGTGGTGGTGGTGGTGGTGGTGCCGTCGGCCAGCTCGACCGGGATGGCCACGTACTGGCAGTCGGCGTTGAGCGCCGAGCAGTTGACCCAGCTGAACGGCCGCGGCGGCACACCGGAGGCGATGATGTCGCGGGCCTCAGCGAGATGGGCGTCGGCGTCGTGGGTGCGCGGGCCGTCTCCCCCGGCAGATCGCTGATCAGGTCCAGCGCCCCGTCGAGCCGCCGCGTGCAGCCGCCGTGGTCACCGCGGTGCAGCGGAAGCCGGGTCCGCCCGTAGGCCGCCCCCGCCACCCGCAGCGGGTCACCGGTGACGGCGGCGATCAGCGTGCGCCGGTCGTCGACCTGCTCGGCCAGGTCCAGATAGCCGAACCGGAAGATCGCGGTGGCCGCGAGGGCGTAGGCGTCGTCGAGCAGCATCGCGAGCAGCTCCCTGCTCCGCTCGCCGCGGGGCGGCTGCGCCCAGTGGACGTAGAGGTGGCGCAGCAGCTCGGGTAGCCGGCGGCTCAGCTCGGCGTAGCGGGCGCGGAAGCACAGCCGGTTCCCGGCGTCCAGCCGCGCCCGCAGCTCGTCGAGGCTCATCGACTCGGCGATCGGCACCGGTCGGTGGCCCGGCGGTGATGGCCGACCAGCTGCGCCATCGGCAGCGGCTGTCGCTGCGGCCCCATCTCACGCTGCGGGTGGTGCCGACGGCGCTCGGGGTGTACGCCGCGATCACCGGGTCGTTCACGCTGATGGAGTTCACCGAGTTCAACCCGGGCGTCAGATCAGGTCGTCGAACTCTCCGGCCTTGACCCCGAGGACGAACGCACGCAGCTCAGCCTTGGTGAACTGGAGGACGGGGCTACCGCCGCCCAGCTTGCTGTCGCGCATGGCCGTGCCGCCGTCGGACAGCGGTGCCAGCTCGACGCACGAGTTGTCCGGGGTCGAGAACGTGGCCTTTCGCCACGGCGCGGTGATCTTGGGTGCTTCCATTGTTCGCTACTCCTTCAGGATCGACTCGATGAGGCGTCGGCTCTCTTCGACGGGCAGGGCGATCTTGATCAGCTCGCCGAAGACGTAGTTCCACCTGCGGACTTCGGCCGGGTTGTCACTCAGGACGGCGTCCGCCGCGTGCTCCTGGTGGAACAGGGGCGAGTCGGTGTCGTCTCCGAAGCCCAGCAGGGTGTACGGAGACGAGTGTCCCAGGTGCAGTCCCGCGGTGAACGGCACAACCTGCACGGTCAGGTTCTCCGCGTCGTTCATCTCCAGCAGGTGTCGGAGCTGGTCCCGCTGGACCTCTCGGCCGCCGGGTTGGTATCGGACGGCCTCCTCACCGCAGATCGCGTGAAGCTGGACCCTCGGGTTCTCCAGGATCGTCTTCCGCTGCATCCGCAGGTCCACGGCGCGGTCGATGTTCTCCGGGCGCGTCTTGCTGCCTGGCACGTTGATAGAGGCACGCGCCCAGGCGCGGGTCTGGAGCAGTCCCGGAACCCAGCCGCTGGAGCACATCTGGATCTTTCGCGCGGACGCTTCGTATCCGACGAGCTTCAGCAGCGCCGATGACGCAACGTCGTCGTAGTCGTGCCACCACTCGTGGCGCTTGGCACGCTCACGCAGTGCCATCAGTGCGGCGGTCTCCTCCTCGGTGGCTTCCAGTTTCTCCGATGCCGCCAGCAGGCTGTCCGCCGTCGGCACCGCCACGCCGGTCTCGACCTGACTCCAGGTGGGCTGACTCAGTCCGGCCGTCTTGGCCACGTCGATCACTCGAAGCGTGTCGATCCGTCCGCGGAGGGCGCGGAGAGTCAGGCCGAGACGCCGGGCCGCCAGCGTCGCGCTGACGCCTTCAAGATCGTCCATCACCACGCACCTCCATCGGCCCTGCAGACGGTATCCCGATAGTCCGCCGATCGGCGTACCGGACTCTGTACGGCATTGAACCAATATTGACATAGTGTTAGTGTGATGATGCTTCAACATCATGTCATCATCGTCAGGGCCGCTCGACCGGCCCTGGCCCAGATCGGCGGCGGCCCAGGCGCGACTCGCTCCGTCCGGGTTGCCGCGTCCACAGAAGGGCTCCGCCATGCGCGATTGGAGATCAACAACCCGCGATGGTCCGCGGGGAGACAGCCCGCGCATGGGCATCTGTCCAGCCCCTGTCGATGTCGAGCCGCGATAGAAGATCAACAAGGAGAGGTACCGCAGTGATTACACGAACACAGCTCGCCTCGGCGCATGTCGCCGCCCGTCACACGCCGGAGGTGACCCGATGAACCAGACATTAGGTGTGGGCGTGGGCGTGGAAACCCACATCGGTCTGCACGTCGGTTACAAGGAGCCGGTCTCGTTACGGCTGAACGCTGACGGCGGGGCGTACCTGGATCTGGGCAGCGACGTGGAGATCGTGCTGGCGCAGGCCCACCTGTCCGTGCTGCACGAGCAGTCAGCGACCGTGCTGGCTGAACTGGTGGCGCTGGACAACGCCGAGGACCAGGTGGTCACCGCCCAGGCCGTCGGCGAGCAGGCGGCCTCGATCGCGGAGCAGGCCCGGCAGGACGCCGACCGGGCGATGGCGACGGGCGCGGAGCAGCAGGCCCACGACGCGCGGGCGGCGGCCGACAAGGCGGCTGACGCGGCAGCCCTGGTGCAGAACACAGTCCAGGCCGCCCTGGACGCGATGCGGACGGCCGAGGAGGCGATGGAGGCCGCCGGGAAGGCCGCTGCGGCTGCCCGTGAGACCGTCGCAGCGGTCGACGGCGGCACCGATGGCTCGTCCGAGCGCACACTGCGCCTGGTCTGAGGTCGTCGGTCAGGATATCCTACACCATGAGGCTGCGCACCAGCGCGTTCGGCAAGGCGGCGACGCTCGCGGGGTTCCGGGCCGACTATCGACTGGCCCAGGTGATGGAGGTCAACCAGTCGACGGTCACGCGGGTGGTCGTCGGGAGCCTCCAGCCTGGCCCGACGTTCATCAGCCGGGCGCTGACCGCCTTGGCGCCCCTGGACTTCGCCAACCTGTTCGAGGTAGCGCGTCGCCCCCGCCCGGTCTGTCGCGAATGGTCGGGGAGATCGAGCAGTACCAACGGATTGGACAGCAGATGAGAGCACGGTCATGGGTCGTCGGCGCGGTCGCGGCGCTCGTGGCCGACCTGGACGCCATCGACCCGGACATCGTGCACGGCAAGCCGGACAAGGCCGTCAACCGTGGCCGCAACCAGTGCAGCTCCGTGCGCCAGTTCCCCGACGACCAGGCGAAACTGGTCGATCTGACCAACAAACGGTTCACCTCGCCGGACCACCCTGACGGGTTCGGCAGCGACAAGGCCGCGCAGATCCTCGCGGCCGTCCGCAAAAACTTGTGCCCCACACCCTGACTTGACACCTCGGAGGCACCCGTGCACACCTTGATCGCCAGCCCGTTCCTGGACAACCACCTGGTCCTGCGCCCCGACGACCAGCGGGCGGTGAAGATCGGCGCGCAGCGCTACCGCGACCTTCTGGGCGCGGCCACCACCGCGGATGCGCCCGTGCCTCCGTGGCTGGTCGACGCGGCCCGGCAGCGGTGGGACCTGGACCTGGCCGGGCGGGCACTGGCCGAGGCGGTACTGGTCCGGCAGCCGTCGCCGATGGGGTACGGGCGGGCGTCCTACGAGCTGAACCTGGGCTGCAACTATGACTGCGAGCACTGCTACCTGGGGTTGAAGCGGTTCGAGGGCATGAGCTGGGCCGACCGGGAACGGGTTCTGCGGACCATGCGCGACGCCGGGGTGCTGTGGGTGCAGCTCACCGGCGGGGAACCGACGATCGACCCGTTGTTTGCCGAGGTGTACAGCATGGCCGGGGACATGGGCATGATGATCACGGTCCTGTCCAACGGGTCGCGGCTGCACAATCCGCAGATTCTGGAGCTGCTGACCACGCGCCGCCCGTACCGAATCACGGTAAGCGTGTACGGGGCGACCGAGGAGTCCTACGACGGGCTGACCCGTCGCCGGGGATCGTTCCGGCTGTTCAGCCGGGGCCTTCGGGCCGCGTGCGAGGCGGGCCTGCCGATCACCCTGAGTCTGGTGATCACCCAGCACAACGATCACGAGGTCGACGCCATGCGGGCGCTGGCCGACCGCCACGGCGTGCCGTTCAACGAGTACAGCAACATCTCGCCCACGATCCACAGCGGCGCGGAGACCCTGCCGTCGCAGTCGGCGACGTTGCTGCGGACGCGCAAGCCGTTCACCGGCTGCGGGGCCGGGCACACCCACTTCCACGTCGACCCGCACGGCAAGGCCAGCATCTGCAAGGTCGGCCGCGACCCGGCCGTGGACCTGCCCACCGAGGGCCTGGACGGGCTACGTCGCCTCGGCGGGATCGCCGACGGCCTGATGGCCCGCACCGGCGGATGCTCCGGCTGCGCCCTGTCGGGGAGCTGCTTCACCTGCCGCCCGTTGGCGCGGCTCTACCAAGAGGCCAACGCCCCCCTGAACCGGTACTGCCAGCACGGAGGGAGGTGAACACCCATGTCCGCGGTGATGATCGAGCTGACTCCGCCACCGGCGCCCACCCGGGAGGACGACGCCGTCGTCCTGGTCGATGACGTCGAGGAGCTGAGCGCATTCAACCGCTGCTCGTGCGCGGTCGGCGACGACCAACCGTACTAGCGAGCACGAAAGTCGACGGGGGGGGGGGGGGGGGCCCGCCCCACCCCCGGGGCACCGGGGGTGCCGGGCCCCCCCCCGCTGGCGCCGCCGCCGGGCGGCCGGCCTGCCCCCCCCCCGCACCAGGGCCGCACGGCCCGCGGGCGCCCCCGCCCCGATCGC
>JBBSQN010000191.1:0-8760 GCA_038257875.1 Mycobacteriales bacterium | reverse complement strand
CTGACGACTGTGGGTTCTCGCCGTTCTCCATCGATGAGAAGCCCAACTACGGTTCGCCGGACTACGCCCGCGACGTCGCCTTCGAGAAGATCAAGGCCAGGGTCGAGGGCAGCCGCCTCGCCGCGGAGAAGCTCGGAGTCTAAGCCAGACATCCCCACGAACAGGGCCCGGTCCGACGCCACACGGTCGGACCGGGCCCTTTCCACTGGGGGCGGATCGGTAGCCGGACTCAGTAGCGATAGTGGTCCGGCTTGTAGGGTCCCTCGACGTGCACGCCGATGTAGTCGGCCTGCTCCTTGGTGAGCGTGGTCAGCCGGATGCCCAGCGCGTCCAGGTGCAGGCGCGCGACCTTCTCATCGAGATGCTTGGGCAGCACGTAGACCTGCTTGTCGTACTCCTCCGGCTTCGTCCAGAGCTCGATCTGGGCGATCACCTGGTTGGTGAAGGAGTTCGACATGACGAAGCTCGGGTGCCCGGTGGCGTTGCCGAGGTTCATCAACCTGCCCTCGCTGAGCAGGATGATCGAGTGCGCCTCCCGGTCGCCCGCGGCCGGGAACATCCACTCGTGCACCTGGGGCTTCACCTCGGTCTTGACGACCCTCGGGTACCGCTGCAGGCCGACGACGTCGATCTCGTTGTCGAAATGGCCGATGTTGGCCACGATCGCCTGATGCTTCATGGCCGCCATGTGCTCGGCCATGATGACGTCCTTGTTGCCCGTCGTCGTCACGAAGATGTCGGCAGTGGCGACCACGTCCTCCAACCGCAGAACCTGGAAGCCTTCCATCGTCGCCTGCAGCGCGCAGATCGGGTCGATCTCGGTGATGACCACGCGCGCGCCCTGCCCGCGCAATGACTCCGCGCAGCCCTTGCCGACGTCGCCGAAACCGCAGACGACCGCGAGCTTGCCACCGATCAGGACGTCGGTGGCCCGGTTGATGCCGTCGATCAGGGAGTGCCGACAACCGTACTTGTTGTCGAACTTGGACTTCGTCACCGAGTCGTTGACGTTGATCGCCGGGAACAGGAGCTCGCCTGCCTTCGCGAACTCGTAGAGCCGGTGCACGCCGGTGGTGGTCTCCTCCGAGACCCCGACGATGCCCTTCGCCATCTCGGTGAAGCGGGTCGGGTCCGCAGCCAGGCTGCGGCGGAGCACGTCGAGGATCACCGTGTACTCGTGTGGGTCGTTCTCCGACGCCTCCGGTACGGCGCCGGCCCGCTCGAACTGCACGCCCTTGTGCACGAGCAGGGTGGCGTCACCGCCGTCATCGAGGATCATGTTCGGGCCGACCCGGGAGCCGGTGTCATCGGTGAACTCGAAGAGCCGCTCGGTGCACCACCAGTACTCCTCGAGCGTCTCCCCCTTCCAGGCGAAGACCGGGGTGCCCTGCGGGTGCGTCGGCGTGCCGTCCGGCCCGACGACGACCGCGGCGGCGGCGGGGTCCTGGGTGGAGAAGATGTTGCAGCTCACCCAGCGGACGTCGGCACCGAGCGCGGTAAGAGTCTCGATCAGTACCGCGGTCTGCGTGGTCATGTGCAGCGAGCCGGCGATCCGGGCCCCGGTCAGCGGCTTGGCGGCCTCGAACTCGGCGCGAGTGGTCATCAGGCCGGGCATCTCGTGCTCCGCGAGCTGGATCTCCTTGCGACCGTAGGCGGCGAGACCGAGATCGGCGACCTTGTGTTCGACGGCGGAGACGGTGGTCGTCATGACTCTCCTCGAGCGGTGGTGGTGGCCGGCGCCGAGAACAGCGCGGACTCGATCTCTGCCGATGCGGTGGTGCCGTAGACGTCGCCCAGGCGGGTGAAGAACGTCGACGGTTCGAAGGTGTACTGCTGGGTGCCGACCGTCTCGACCACGAGCGTGGCCAGCCCGGCACCCAGCTGGGTCGACCGTTCCAGGTCGAGTCCGCGGGTCAGGCCCGCCAGGAAACCGGCTCGGAAGGCGTCGCCGACGCCGGTCGGGTCCGCGACCCCGGTGGCCAGCACGGCGTCCACGTGCAGCTGGTCGCGGTGCCGCGAGGTGATCGTCACGCCGTCGGCGCCGCTGGTGGTGATCCACATCCCGACCCGGTCCAGGACGTCCTCGACCGACCAGCCCGCCTTCTGGCGCAGCAGGTCGGCCTCGTAGGCGTTGGTGAACAGGTAGGACGCGCCCTCGACGAGCTCGGAGATGTCGGCGCCGTCCATCCGGGCCAGCTGCTGCGACGGGTCGGCGGCGAACCGCACCCCGTTCTCCCGGCAGTACCGGGTGTGGCGCAGCATCGCGGCCGGGTCGTCCGGGCTGATCACGACGACGTCCACGTCGTCGAGCGCCGCGATGACCTCGCCGAGATCGATCTCCCGAGCCTCGCTCATGGCACCCGCGTAGAACGTGGCGATCTGGTTCTGGTCGGCGTCGGTGGTGCACACGAAGCGGGCGGTGTGGTGGGTGCTCGAGACGTGCACGTGGGAGGTGTCCACGCCGTGGTCCTCGAGCCACGCACCGTACTCGGCGAAGTCGGTGCCGACAGCACCGACCAGCACCGGCCGTAGCCCCAGTATCCCGAGCCCGAACGAGACGTTCGCACCGATCCCGCCACGGCGCACCTGCAGGTCGTCGACCAGGAACGACAACGAGATCTGATGCAGCTCTCCCTCGACCAGCTGCTCGACGAAGCGGCCGGGGAAGACCATGAGGTGGTCGGTGGCGATCGAACCCGCAGCGATGATCGTCATGCGGGGAGCCCGGCGGCGGCGCGGAGCACGGCGGCCTTGTCGGTGGCCTCCCAGGTGAAGTCCGGCTCGTCGCGTCCGAAGTGGCCGTACGCCGCGGTCTTGACATAGCCCGGCCGGTGCAGCTTGAGGTAGTCGCGGAACGCGCCCGGCCGCAGGTCGAAGTGCTCGTCGACCAGATCGAGCAGGACGCTGCGGGCGACGTGTTCGGTGCCGAACGTGTCCACCATCAGCGACAGCGGGCGGGCGACCCCGATGGCGTAGGCGACCTGCACCTCGACGCGGTCGGCGAGCCCGGCGGCGACGAGGTTCTTCGCGACGTAGCGGGCGGCGTAGGCGGCCGAGCGGTCCACCTTGGACGGATCCTTGCCGGAGAACGCGCCGCCGCCGTGCCGGGCGAACCCGCCGTAGGTGTCGACGATGATCTTGCGACCGGTCACGCCCGCGTCCCCCACCGGCCCGCCGATGACGAAGCGGCCCGTCGGGTTGACGTAGTAGTTGCGGCGCAGCTCCGCGGCGTCGTACAGCTCCGCCGGCAGCACCGTGGTGACGACCTCCTCCCAGAGGTCGTCCGGAATGCGGTCCTCGATGCCCTCGTCATGTTGGGTGGAGATGAGCACCTTCTCGATGGCGACCGGCTTGCCGTCCCGGTAGCGCACGCTGACCTGCGTCTTGCCGTCCGGGCGCAGGTAGGGCAGCGTGCCGTCCTTGCGCACGTCGGTGAGCCGGCGCGCCAGCCGGTGCGCGAGCGCGATCGGTGCCGGCATCAGCTCCGGGGTCTCGTTCGACGCGTAGCCGAACATCATCCCCTGGTCGCCGGCGCCGATCTTGTCGAGCGCGTCCTCGCTGGAGTCGACCCGGCTCTCCTTCGCGGTGTCCACGCCTTGGGCGATGTCGGGGGACTGCCGGTCCAGGGCGCTCACCACGGCGATGTGGTCGGCGTCGAAGCCGTGCGCGGCGGTGTAGCCGATGTTGCGGACCGTGTCCCGCACGATGTCGGTGATCGGCAGGTTGATCGGCGTCGTGATCTCGCCTGCGACCACCACCAGCCCGGTGGTCACCAGCGTCTCGCAGGCCACCCGCGAGTACGGGTCCACCTCCAGCGCGGCGTCGAGGACGGCATCGGAGATCTGGTCGGCGACCTTGTCTGGATGCCCCTCGTTCACCGACTCGGAGGTGAAGAGGAACTCGTTCTCAGGGTGTCGCAATGCCATGGCCGGTGACTCCTTCTGTGGGGGCTGGCTGGCGGTGGGGCGGGCGAGGGGTCGATCTCATCCAGCGGCCTGCACCGAGGGGCGATGGCTCGAGGACTCGCGCGCACGTTCGCTCATCGGGGCTCGGTCGGTGCGCGGCGACGGTTCGGTGCCGGTTGCCGGGTCGGCACTCCAGAACCGCGACACCACGAGCCGCAGGTACGCGACCTCACGGGTCAGGGAGTCGATGAGCGCGACGCTGGAGTCGCTGTAGGGTGTCGACGGAACTGCGATCCGGTACCCGCAACAGGGGCACCTGCTGTCACCGATCATGGTTCGCCGCCTCCTCAGACCGCCGTCGCCAAGCGCTGTCGGTGTCCATCGTGGTACGAATCACGCTCGCCGAACAGCCGCTTCCCAGCACATATTCTCCCGCCCGGTCTTTATGCCGCGGCCACAACCTACCCTGGCGGTGGGCTGTGCACAGCCGCCGGTGGGGCGCTGACGCCGCCTGCTCCGACCCGGTCGTTGTGTCCCAGACACTACAGCCGGCCACCATAATTTGTGTCCCGGAGCGGCTGTGCCCCGCGCCGACCGCAGAGGACCATGACGGCTGACGGCCAGCGTCCCGGCGCCTGCCCACTCCACGAGAGCGGCCGAGGTGCTCGGTGCGAATCGCGGACATTCACCCCGAACAGGCCGCGCCGGTACGCGATGTGGAAGCGGAGAATCGCATGACCAGGACCTCTCTCAGCACCGTCCCGCGGCTCGACGACGCGGACGACGACGTGTGGCCCTCCGGGTTCGAGCGCATCCCCGACGCACCGTGGGCCCAGCAACCGGTGGACCCCTTCGGCCTGGGCTACGACCAGGTCGGCAGCCACGGCTGGTACAAGAACCTCGAGCCGACGATCTCGCAGGTGCTCGCCGCGCTAGGCGAGGACAGGGTGCTGATCGACTTCTCGGCGGGTACCGGAATCCTGGCCAAGCGCCTGCTGGCGGCGACGACGCAGCGCCTCGGCATCCTCAACGTCGACGCCTCCGCGAAGTTCCTGCGGGTCGCGATCGAGAACCTCGGCAAGGACGAGCGGGCCGCGTTCCGCCTCCTGTCCTACCTCAAGCCGGACAAGCGGCTGCAACTCATCGACGAGGTGCTCGAGCAGCCGATGCTCGACCGCGGCGCCGACATCATCACCGCGACCAACGCGATCCACCTCTACTACGACCTGCCCGACACCCTCGCGTCGTGGAGTCGCGTGCTCAACCGCGGCGGCCTCGCGCTCGTCTGCTCGGCGAACATGCACAACCCGAACTGCCGACCGGGCGACTGGATCATCGACGAGACCGTGTCGAAGGTGAACGAGATCGTCGCCGACCTGGTGTTGCACGAGCCGGTCTTCGAGCAGTACCGGGCCACCCTGGAGGACTCGGCCTCGCTCACCGCGCACACGAGGCTGCGCGAGAAGGTCTTCGTCCCGGTGCGGCCGCTGGAGTACTACACCGATACGTTCACCGACGCCGGGTTCGACGTGCTGCACGTCTTCGACTCGACGATCTTCGCCCGGGTGGACGAATGGTGCCAGCTGCTCGAGACCTACCACGACGGGGTGCTGAGCTGGGTCGGCGGATCACCGAAGGTGGAGGGTGTGGAGCCCACTCCCGAGGCGCTGCGCGACCGCAAGTTCCTCATCCGGTACGCCATGGAGAAGCTCTTCCCCGCCCAGGAGTCCTTCCCCGCGACCTGGACCTACCTCGCCACCCGAGTACGCTGACACGCACATGAGAGACGTCTACGTGGCCGGAATCGCGATGACGCGGTTCGCCAAACAGCCCGACCGCACGCTCAAGGACCTGACCGCCGAGGCCGTGAGCGGGGCGTTGAAGGACGCCGGCCGCACCACCTCCGACGTGCAGGCCGCCTACGTCGGCAACGCCGTCGCAGGCACGATCACCGGGCAGGAGATGGTGCTGGGTCAGGTCGGCCTGCGCCCCCTCGGCATCGGCGAGATCCCGATCATCAATGTGGAGAACGCCTGCGCCTCGGCCTCCACCGCGTTCCACCTCGCGTGGCAGGCGATCGCCAGCGGCGTGCACGACGCGGTCCTCGCCGTCGGGGTCGAGAAGATGACCCACCCCGACAAGGCCCGGTCGTTCGCCGCGATCGGCGGGTCGGTGGACATGGACACGGTACCGCCGGACCTCCCCGCGGGCCGCTCGTTCCTGATGGACCTCTACGCCGCCTCCGCGCTGGACTACATGGGCCGCAGCGGGGCCACGGTCGAAGACTTCGCCCGCGTCGTGGTGAAGAACCAGCACAACGGCGGGCTCAACCCGTATGCCCAGTACGGGGCGAGGGTGACGATCCGCGACGTCCTCGACGCCCGGCTGATCGTGCACCCGTTCACGCTGCCGATGTGTTCCCCGATCTCCGACGGCGCGGGCGCCGCGCTGCTCGTGAGCGCGGATCTCCGACCGGACGGGATCCCACCGGTTCGCGTGCTGGCCTCCACGGTGCGCTCGGCCCCCGCCGACGGCTCCGCGAGCGTGACGAGCCTGGCCGGTGCGGCGGCCTACGAGATGGCCGGGATCGGCCCGGACGACGTGGCCTGCGTCGAGGTGCACGACGCGGCGGCGTCGGCCGAACTGGTGCTCTGCGAGCAGCTCGGGCTCGCCCCCGACGGCGGGGTCGCGCTGATCCGCAGCGGCGACACCGAGCTCGGCGGCCGGATCCCGGTGAACCCCAGCGGTGGCCTGCTCGCCCGCGGCCACCCCATCGGTGCCACCGGCCTCGGCCAGATCGTGGAGATCGTGCTCCAGCTCCGCGGCGGGGCCGGGCCTCGGCAGGTGCCCGATGCGCACCTCGGAATGACCCAGAACTCCGGCGCATGGCACGACAAGGACAACTTGGTCAGCGTGGTACACATCTTCACCAGGGAGTAGTGCACGCGGGCTGGAGTGGGGCATGCATTCTGAGGGCTCTGACGGGGTACGGAACCACATGACCCCGAGGACAGAATCCGCTGGCGGGGGCTCGTTGGCCACGCGCTTCGACGCGTTCTGCGCGCTCGCGCAGGCCAGGGGCCGTGGCGAGATGGTGCCCTCCCCGCGGTATCTCACCGGCAACGACCGCCGGATGCACGTGCGCCAGACCCTGCGGGAGGATCACCAGACCCGCATCGCGCACCGCTCGGAGGACGCCCAGGCCAAGTTCGACAAGCTCGCGGGCTCGCTGTACACGTTCTTCCGCGGCACCTGCCTGCTGTTCTATCGGGATCTGGCCGGCGACGACGGGTGGATGCCGACGGTGCTGACCCTGGGTGACGTGCACCCGGAGAACTTCGGTGTGATGCCGAACGCGGACAACGTCCCGATCTTCGGCGTCAACGATTTCGACGAGGCCTACTACGCGCCCTTCACCTGGGATCTCAAGCGCGGGGCGGTCGGCTTCATGCTCGCGGCCGAACAGGAGGGCGGGCACGGCGGCAAGCGCCAACGCACGATCGCCCGCCGTTTCGTCGACGGCTATGTCGAGGGCATCACCGCCTTCGCGAACGACGGAACCGAGCAGGATCACCAGCTGCGCCGGGACAACGCACCGAAGCTGATCCGCAAGCTGTTCGCCGACGCCGACACGAATCGCCGCGAGTGGCTCGCGGACGACTACCACGATGAGCACGGCCGGGGGCTCCGGGCCGACGACGAGCTGGTGCCGATCACCGGGCGCCGCACGGAGTTTCAGCAGCTCATCGACCGGCTCGTCGAGGAGAACGCGATCGAGGTCCCGCCCCGAGCCGGCGAGATGCGGGTCAAGGACGTCGCGATCCGCAAGGGACAGGGAACCGCCTCACTCGGACTCGTGCGCTACTACGTGCTGATCGAGGGCCAGCGGGCCGACGCCAGCGACGACCTGATCATCGAGTTCAAGCAGGCCCGCCGATCCGCCCTGGCCGGTCTGGTGCCGCCGTCGGACTTCGGTGTGCACGGTGCGGGCGACCGTATCGCCCATGCCCACGGCGTCCAGCTGGTGCGCGGCGACGTGTTCTACGGCGCCATCGAGTTCGAGGGCCTGAGCTTCGTGACCAGCGAGCGTGCGCCGTTCCGCGACGACATCGACCTCGACGACCTGTCGAAGAAGGAGTGGAAGCAGTACGCAGGCATCTGCGGCCGGACGCTGGCGCACGCCCACGCGCTGTCGGACGAGACCGGCGATCTGGACCATGACGTCGAACCCAGGATCGTCGAGGCGATCGCCCCACGTGCCCTGTTCATCGACGACATCATCCGCTTCGCCGAAGAGGCCGTCGACCGGCTACGTCGTGACCACGAGTACTTCACCGCCGACCACGCGCTGGGCGCGTTCCGCAGCGTGGACGTCGCCTACCGCTGATCGGGACTGGGTTCGTGCTCGCCGTCACGACGAGCTGTACACGACGTCGATGACGTCTGGCCTGAGCTTGGACGCTCGGAAGTGCGCGCTGACCTGACGAGGAGCGACGATCGTGGTGGTGCGGACTGGCGCCGACCCCACCTCGCACAGCTTCTGACGTCCTCGCAGCGTGCCGGCGCTATGCGAGGACCCGAGTGTCCCGCGCCTGAAGTTCGTAGGCAATATCGGCTGAGGGAGTCGAGGATCTCGTCGGCGGTCTTGGTCCAGACGAACGGGCGGGGGTTCTCGTTCCAGATCTTGATCCAGTTGCGGATGTCGGCTTCGAGTGCCTGCACACTCTTGTGGATTCCGCGCTGGAGCAGCTTGGTGGTCAACTCGCCGAACCAACGTTCCACCTCGTTGAGCCAGGAGGAGCTGGTGGGGATGAAGTGCATGTGGAACCGCGGGTGCGCGGCCAGCCAGTTCTGG
>JBBSQN010000190.1:0-9067 GCA_038257875.1 Mycobacteriales bacterium | reverse complement strand
GCCCCCACCCCACCCGCCCCCTCCTTTCCCCCACCCCCCGCCCCCCCCCCGGGGGCCGGGCCCCCCCCGCCCCCCCCCCCACGACCCACGCCGCGAGCAGCATGGACGGCCCGTGCGGGACAGCGGCTCCGCGGGCCAGCCGCCGGGTGACCAGCCCGACCGCGGCGACCACCCCGCTGAGCACCGCCGCCAGCAGCGCCGCCAGCACCAGCGCCGGCCACGACGCCGCGGCCAGCACCGCGCCCAGCGGAGCCGCGAGCTTCACGTCCCCGGCGCCCATCGCCCGCGGCGCCACCAGGTGCACCACCGCGTGCACGCCCATCGCCACCCCGGCACCGATCACGGCACGCAGCACGGCGCCGGAGCCGACCGGCGCCACGAGCAGCACCGCCGCTGGCAGCGCGGGCAGGGTGAGGGCGTCGGGCAGCCTGCGGTGCACCACGTCGACCACTCCGGCAGCGACGGCGAGCCACCCGAGCCCGAGCAGCGCGGGCAGCCATCCCAGCGGCACCGCGCCCACCGCCCAGGCCCCGCCGGTAATCCCCCACAGCACCGCGACCGCCACCTCGCACCACGGCGGCGGCACCCGTGCGCCACGGCGCAGCCTGTGCAGCAGCACGCGCGCCCCCGCTCCTGCCGCCGCCCCGGCGAAGGTGGCGACCAGCACCGCGGCAACTGCCATGCCATCGATGCTCTCTCCGGCAGCCCGCAGAGCACGAGACCCGACCCGCAGCTGTGGACGGCCGGACCCTGATGTGGATCGACCGGTGGCTCGGGGCTGCCGCTCCTGCGTGGTGAGTCACCCACCACCCCCCGCAGCCCCGCCGGCAGCAGCGGCTGACTGTTCCCACATCGTGAGCACGACAGCCAGGACGAAGGCCTGCACCGGCAGCGGCAGGCCGGGAAGCTCCGCCACCGCACCGGGTCGCCAGAAGTGACTCCGCTTGATCGAACCCACCCGTCGGCCCTCGCAGTGCAGCTCATGCTCCTGCCGCCACAGCGACGCGCGCTGGAACTCGTAGGTCCGGCTATCGGCCTCGACCGTCCACCTCTTGCGACCCACCCGGTCCGCCGAGGCGATCGGCGTGCCGTCCTCGCCGACCATCCCGTACTTGTTCCCCCACATGTTGCCGCGCACCGCGTAGCGTCGCCCGTCCAGCTCGATGGTGCCGCCGGCCCGCCACGCCGACACGTCCCAGCCGGCGAGCCGCCGCCCGTCCGCGATGATGTCGTAGCGGTTCTTCCAGACGCTGACCTTCCTCGCCTCCAGCATGGCACTCAGGTAACCATCATCTGCCGTAGCCGTCGATAGCCGGGCATACCCCGGACGGGCCGAGACGTTGGCGTCCTGTGGTAGCCCGGCCCCGATCCGAGGAGCGTCCCGATGTGCGCGACCGACCCTGTTCTGCTCGACCTGTTCTCCCAGCAGCGTGGCGGCAGCCTCATCACCCTCAAGCGCGACGGACGACCACAGTCATCGCTCGTCGGACACACGTTCGACCCGGCCGGCCGCACGCTGAAGGTGTCGATCACCGACAGTCGGGCCAAGACCCGCAACCTGCGCCGCGACCCGCGGGCGAGCTACCAGGTGACCCGGCCCGACCACAGCGGGTACGCCGTCGGTGAGGGCATCGCCGCGCTGTCACCGGTGGCCGCCGACCCCCAGGACGCCACCGTTGAGGCGCTGGTGGCCTACTACCGCGAGCTGCAGGGCGAGCACCCGGACTGGGCCGAGTACCGCGCCGCGATGGTGAGCGAGGAACGGCTTGTGCTCACCCTGCGCCTCGAGCACATCTACGGATTCGCCTTTCCCAGCTGAGCCAGATCCACGGGTGATCGACAGTCGGGTGCCGGGAACGGCAGTACGTACTGTTCCCGGCACCCAAACGTTGATCACGATGCCACTTCCGGCTGGGGTCGACTGCCGTGATCTCGTGAGCCCCACATCCGCAACCGCCCTCGGTCGCAGCTACGGCTGGGCGTTCCCCACGGGCTGAGCCAGCTCGGGGAACACCTGCGGAGGCGCCGAGGCGGGGTGGTGGCCGCGCAGCAGTGCCACCGTCACGAAGGCCGTCAGGGACGCGAGCGCGGCGATGAACGTCGGCCAGCCGTCGAAGCCCGCCCCGACCACGTCGTTGGGCAGGTAGAGCAGGGTGTTCGGCACGCCGTAGATCGTCGGTGTGACCACGAACAGCCCGATCCGAACGGCGAGGCCGACGACGATCGAGGCCGTCGCCGCGGCCGCTGTCGCCCGCGACCAGTAGTGACCGAGGACGAACGGCACGACCATCGCAGCCAGCAGCAGATCGAAGGCCAGTGTGAGCAGGATGCCGGTCTGCGGCACCCGCAGTGCGAACACGATCGCCACGGCCACCACCGGCAGCATCGTCAGTCGCACCGTGCGCAGCAACGGGTCGCGCTCGGCGCCCGGCGCTCGCGGCTCGATCCCGGCGATGTTGCGCACCGCGACGGCGGCCGTTCCCAGGATGGCGCCGTTGGCCGTCGAGCAGGACGCGGCGATGATCGCCGAGAGCACCAGGATCGACAGCCCGATGGGTGCGAGGTCGCCGAGGACGGTGAACAGCACCGGGCCTTCGGCGTCCGGGCCGAGCACGGACTGCAGCGACAGCGCCACCAGTGCGTACGGGATCCCGACGATCGCGGTACCGGCGGCGGCCACGAAGCAGGCCCGCCGCGCGACCTGGGGCGAGCGGGCGGAGAAGATCCGCTGCATGAAGTCGATCGCGACGATGTCACCGATGCCCAGCGCGATCAGCGTCGCCCAGTTGATCACCGCGCCTTGTGCCGGGTCGGCGAGCTGGCCGAGGTCGAAGGGTCCCAGCCCGTCCGGTATCGAGATGCCGAACCGCATCCCGACCCAGATCAGCAGCGCGAGCGAGCCGGTCACCGTGATGATCATCTGGATGAACGCGGTGTAGGCGTCGCTGAACATCCCGCCGGCGAGGGTGTAGGTCAGCACGATCGCGACTACCAGGAACACCCCGCCGGTGTAGCTGGTGCCGAGGAACCGCTCGAACAGGAACCCGCCGGCCACCAGGTTACCGGCGAGCAGGATGCAGAAGCTGAAGATCATCAACACCGAGGCGGCGAGCTCCACCCCGCGGCCGTAGGTGATCCGGTAGAAGTCCGGCAGGCTCAGCAACCGCATCCGGTTCATCCGGCCGGCGAAGAAGATCCCGGTGATCAGCAGGCAGAGCCCCAGACCCAGCGGCAGGCTCGCCCCTGCCCAGAACCCGAACTCGTAGGCCAGGTCGGTGTTGCCGAGGGTGGCGTTGGCGTCCACCGCCTGCCCCATCAACCCGGCCGCGACCAGCGGCAGTGCCAGCGAGCGGCCGGCGACCAGGAAGTTCGTGCTGTCGCCGTCGACCTTGCGGGCCACCACGAGCCCGACGACGATCACGACGAGCACCCCGACCGCCACCCCGATGATAATCATGATGTGGTTCCCTTCGGGAGATGCCCGGAACGCACGAGGCAGCCGAGCGTGTCGCAGATGACTCGCGTCGCGATAAGCGCGGTGATCTCTGCGTTGTCGTAGGGCGGGGAGCACTCGACGACCTCGATCCCGGCCAGCGGGCGAGCGTCGGCGATGAGCTGGATGAACTTCAGGACCTCCCGTGGGAGGAACCCGCCGGGCTCGGGCCAGCCGGTTCCGGGCACGAACGCGGCGTCGAGACAGTCGACGTCGAAGGACAGCCAGACCGCCGCCGCACCGTCCCACGCGACGTCGAGCGTCCGCTGCGCCGCCGCCTCGATGCCCATCTCCACGCAGTCGGTGACCGTCATGACGGTCGTGCCGCGCTCGCGGCCGAGCGCCACCCCCGGCCGGGGTGCCTGCCAGCCGCCGATCCCGATCTGCACGAGGTTCGTGGCCGGGACGTTCGGCAGGTCGGTGGCGTGGAACCACGGGGTGGTGTGCATCCGCTCGTCGAGATCGGTCTCCTGGGTGTCGACGTGGCGATCGAAGTGGATGATCCCCAGGTTGCCCCCGCCCAGGTGCTCGGCGACGGCCCGGGTGGTCGGGAAGCCGATCGAGTGGTCGCCGCCGAGCACCACCGGGAACGCGCCGGAGGCGTACACGTGGCCGACGGCCTTGGAGATCTGGTCGAAGGTCTTCTCGATGTTGCCCGGGATGGTGAAGATGTCGCCAAGGTCGGCGATCGTGATGGACTCGCGGAGATCGACGCCGAGCTCGAAGCTGTACGAGCCGTAGAGCGCCGAGATCTTCCGGATACCCTGGGGGCCGAACCGGGTGCCGGAGCGGTAGGTGGTGCCACCGTCGAACGGCGCGCCGAGCACCGCGACGTCGTACTCGCCGCAGCGCCGCACGTCCTCGACGTAGGGGGCCTTGAGGAAGGTGGTGATCCCGGCGAAGTGCGGCAGTTCACCGCGGGAGAACGTCGGGATCCGCTTGTCGACGATCGAGTCGGCACCGGGCAGGCCCAGCTCGAGGCCACGCGCGACCTCCTCCTCCCACCTCGTGGTGGGCAGGATGGCCTCGGCCTCGACGGCGCGGCGCGCCTCGGGGCCGTAGTTGTCGTGCAGGGGGTGGTCGGGCACGGCGGGACTCCCAGGATGGTGCCCGGCCGCGGACGGCCGGGACGTTCCAGCCTCCCGGGCTTTTCTCCCGCCGTGGAACGGACCGGGCGGCCCGCCTGCACCTCTTGGACCAGGCCCGGCGGAGCCGGCGGAACCCTAGGTGCGCCCCGCCACGCGGCGGGTCGCCGTACAGGACACCCCGTTCGAGTGACACCTGCGTTCCGGGCGCGTTGCCATCATGTCAGGTGACCGGACACCGCAACGATCACACTGTCACGCCGCCGTAACGTGCGCCCGATTCCTACCAGGACCGAACCCTCGTGAACACTGTCGGTGATCACAGCCTGGCGATGGTCCGCCCGGGTGTCGCCCACCGGGAGGTGAAACGGACTCGTCCCAGGGGACGACTTCTCTCGCAGCACGCAGATGTCGGCGCTGCTCAGCTGCCGTTTCCGCGGGGGCAGTAGCCCGTCGGGATGACGACACCGGCTCCATCAGCAGGTTTGCTATGAGCAATCACCGCGACACCCGCTCAGGTGAACCGATAACCCAGGGGGCGCACATGGCAACCGTCGAACGGGAGATGACTCTATCGGTCGTCGGCCACCCCTCGCATGGTGCCGGGACGTGCGGCCCGAGTGCGCGGCCGTGATGGCCGGCCTGCGTCGGGACCGCGGCGGTATCCGTACCGAGCGGGGCTCGCGGTGAGCCGCCAGCATCCGCCTGAGGCTCCGCCGGTTGTTCTCGGGTTGTGCTCCTACACCCACGACTCGGCCGCCGCGCTGCTCGTCGACGGTGCGCTGATCGGGTTCGCCGAGGAGGAATGCCTCGTCGGCGACAAGCACACCACCGCCTACCCGGCCCGGACGGTCGACTGGCTGCTGCACGAGGCCGGCTTGACGCCCGCGGAGGTCACCGATGTGGGCTACAACGTCCAGGCCGCCCGCTACCTCGGCGCGCTCGCTCAGGTCCCCGGTCAGCTGATCCGCGACGTCACCCGACAGCGCGTGGCCCCACGGGCCCGCAGCTTCGCCCGCGTGGCCGGCCGTACCCGTGCCCGGCTCCGGGAGCTGGGAGCCCGCTTCCCCTACGCGCAGGTCCACGCGGTCCAGCACCACCGCGCTCACGGCGTCTACGCGTTCGCGTCCTCCGGCTACGAGGACGCCGCGGTCCTCGTGGTCGACAACATGGGCGAGGTCCAGACCACCACCATCGGCCACGCCCGCCGTGGACGCTCCGGATGCGACTACCGGATCGTCGAGTCGCTCGCGGACCCGGCGTCACTCGGCTACGCCTACGAAGCGGTCACCGAACACCTCGGGTGGCGCCGCGGTGATGAGGAAGGCACCGTGATGGCGCTCGCCGCCTTCGGCGACCCGACTCGCTTCCGTGACCTCCTCTGCCAGGCCATCCCGATCATCGACAACGGGTTCACGCTGAACCCGATGCTGCTGCCGCTGCGCGTGTTGTCGGGTCGCTACCCCCGGGTCGGCCCGGCGTTCACCACTGGCACCTGCCCGCCCCGGCGACCCGGCGAGCCGGTCGAGCAGATCCACGCCGACCTCGCCGCCGCGCTGCAGGAGCGCACCGAGCAGGTCATGCTCCACCTCGCCCGCCGTGCCCGACGGCTGACCGACCTCCGGCTGCTGTGTGTCGGAGGTGGGGTCGCGGCCAACTGCGTCGCCATCGGGAAGATCGCCGAATCCGGGCTGTTCGACGAGGTCCACGTGCCGCCGGCCCCGGGTGACTCCGGCACCGCGATCGGAGCCGCGGCCGCCCTGCATCTGGCCTCCTCGGGCGAGTTGCCGACCGGAGTGGCGAACCGCTGCTACCTCGGGCCGGCCTACCCCGGCCTCGTGTTGCCGCGCTCGCCGCGACCCGGTCTCACCGCGCACCGGCCGCCGCATCCGGCCCGGTTCCTGGCCCGTCAGCTGGCCGAGGGCCGGATCGTCGGGCTGTTCCACGGCCGGCTGGAGGCCGGCCCGAGGGCGCTGGGCAACCGCTCCATCCTCGCCTCGCCGCTGCTGCCGCACGTCGTGAACCGGCTGAACGCGACGGTCACGTTCCACGAGCCGTTCCGCCCGTTCACCCCGATCGTGCCCGCCACCGCGGCAAGTGCCTACTTCACGCTGCCGCAGCGCTCGCCCTACATGTCGATCGTCTCCGGGGTCACCCACCTGACCCGCAACAAGATCCCCGCCGTCGTGCACGCCAACAACACCGCCCGCGTTCAGACGGTGGCCGACAACCAGAATCCGTTCCTGACCGAGATCCTCAACGAGTTCGCCACCTTCACCGGGATCCCGGTTCTGATCAACGCCTCGCTCAACGTCATTGGCAGACCGATCTGCGGCACCCCGGACATGGCGCTGGACTGCCTGACCACCAGCGGCCTCGACGCCCTGATGCTGGAAGGCTGGTGGGTGACCGCGTGAGGACCGGCGCCCCCGCGGGCAGCCGGCGCAGGTGTCATGGTGTCGCCGTCGAACGGACACCGCGCACCGTCCACCGGGTGACGAGCGGCTGTCGCCGGTGTGCCTCCAGCAGGCGTCGTGCCGGGCCAGCACGTTTCCGGTAGAGCGCCTCGCGTAGCTCCGGATCGCTGGTTCGGTCGACCAGCAGGCGCCAGCCGACGAGCTGGTAGCGCAGCTCGCGGGCCAGCACGCGGCCGACGGTCGTGACCGTGTCGGGCAGCTGCCCAACCGTGGGTCGGGCCACCAGTCGTGGTCGGACGTGGCGAGCATGGGGACGGCGGAACCCGGGCCCGGGGGACCCCGGGGGTTGGGGATGGCTCGGGTTCCGCCGTAGCTGAGTGTACGTTCCATACCGGCGAATGAGCAAGTAAATTGTCCGTTATACTTAACGTCGTCTCAACTTTCTGATCAGGTGGTGGTTTCCATGACCGTACGGAACGACCCGTCCGCGCTGCGGTGGCTGATCGGCCACGAGCTGCGCCGGACGCGGCTGTATGCCCAGCGCACCCAGGCCGACGCGGCAAAGACGCTCGACTGCACCCCAGCGAAGATCAACTATCTGGAGATCGGCCGCAACCAGCAGCACCCCGACGAGGTCACCGCGCTGATGCGCCTCTACGGCGCCGATGTGGCCGACGTCGACCGGCTCGCCTCGCTGGCCGCCCGAGCCGACCAGGGCACCTGGTGGGCGCCGTTCAGCGACGTGCTGCCGAACTGGTTCAAGACCTTCGTCGGCCTGGAGGGGCTGGCCCGCGCCATGTTCACCTACGACGTCATGGTGCTGGAAGGTCAGCTCCAGACCAAGGCCTACGCCACTGCGCTGCTGGAGGACAACCTGCGAGTCAGCCGGGCCGAGGCCGGCCAGGTGGTCCGCGCCCGAATGGCCCGCCAGCGAGTGACCGACGAGATCAACCCGCTCCAATACCACACCGTGATCGAGGAGGGCGTACTGCACCGCACCGTCGGCGGACCCGACGTGATGCGCGCCCAGCTCGCGCATCTGCTCAAGCTGGCCGAGCGGGACAACGTCACGCTGCAGGTCATACCAACCGCAGTCGCGGTGCATGACGGACTGGCCGGGTCGTTCCTGCTGCTCGACTTCGCCGAGGCACGGAGCATCGGCTACATCGAGTACCCGCACGGCGCGGTGTACATCCAGGAACAAGATCAGGTGGAGGTGTATAATCTTGTAGCCGAACGGCTGTCCGCCCAGGCTTTGTCGGACGCCGACTCGGCGGACGTGATCCGGGCTCGGATCGTCGCCCTGTCCTGATCTACGAGGAGCTCCCGATGGACACCTCAGACTGCCTCAACTGGCAGACCTCCAGCTACACGAACGACGGGCACGCATGCGTCGAGGTGGCGCCCACCGCGGATGGGGTGCTCATCCGGGACACCAAGGATCACAACACCGGCCCGACCCTGCGTCTCGACCTCGACGCATGGGACGCCTTCCTCACCGCCGCGCTCACCGGCACTGCCTGCCAGACCGACGCGCTCACTCTCGCCGAGGTCGGTACGTCCACCCCACACGCCGGGGTGGACGTACCGACCCGCTGGCACCTCACCAGCACCCACACCGGCGCCACCCTGCACTTCACCACCCAGGAATGGGACGCCTACCTCGCCGGCGCCCGCGACGGCGAGTTCACCTTCCCCCGCCAACCCGCCCTCGCCTCTGACTGACCATGCCCGAACGTCGGGGTACCCGGCAACCCTGGGTCGCTGCGCCGCGTGATCACCGCCGACGAACGGTTCGTGCAGCGCGGCTTGACTAGTGTCGCCCGGCGAACCTTCCCCCAGTCCTACGGGCTGGCCGACCCACCGGTCGCGGAGCAGGTCGATGCGCTGTTGCGCGTCTCGATGGATCTGTAGATCGGCAGTGTGCCTGGTCTCAGACCTCCGGAAGTTGGGTGTGGGTTGTAGTTGAGGTCGGTCAGGTTGTGGTGATGGTGTAGGTGATGGGGCGGTGGTCGCCGGGGATGTGGGGTGGGGTGGTGTTGAGCTCGTCGAGCAGGAGTCGTAGTGCCCGG
>JBBSQN010000189.1:0-9169 GCA_038257875.1 Mycobacteriales bacterium | reverse complement strand
TGCTGCTTGGCGACATCGACGGTGACGGGGTCGCCGATCTGGTCTACGTGGACGCCGGGCGCGTGCTGCTGTGGGGCAACCACACCGGCAACGCCTGGTCGCCTGGGCCGATCGTGATCGCCGGCACGCCCAGTGTCGTGAGCCGGATCACGGAGGACGCCGCCACTGTGTTTCGGCGGCGCACCGGGTCGGCAGCTTCCTGACACTCTCGGCCGAGTCGACGCGAAGGGTTGGCGCATGGGGTCCATGGCGTGACGGCCGGGGCGGGGGCTGGGATGCTGGCGAAGTGACGAGTCACGACCGACGTCCCAAGGTTCTGGGAGATTCAGGTCCTCCTCCGCGGCCGGTCACCGCAGGCGGCGCTCCAGGTAAGCGGCTTGCCTTGGTGGCCCTTTTCGCGTTGGCGGCGTGGTCGATGTGGCTCTGGGCCTTTGTTGATCAGGGCCGTGCCGTGGACGTCGGTCCCTTCCTTCTCTGGGGGATTCTGGTCACTGCCCTTGGTATCGCCTCAGGCCTTGTCTTTGACTTTGGAATCGCCTCCTGTGGGGCCATCGATCGGCTGCAGCGTGTGGAATGGCGACGGCTTCGGATCCAAATGGTCTTGGCCGCGTCCGTGGCCTCGCTCGTGGTCGCGGTGAACCTCGTGATCGACCCGTCCGTTGGCGCCGTCCGGGGCATCTGCCTCACCATCATCGCGATCATCGGTGGGGTGCCAGCGGGGATCGCCCTGCTGGGCGTGAGGGCGGCCGCCGCAACCGGGGCATCGGCTGAACGGTCGCGCCGGCTGAACACCTACCGGGAACTGCGATCACGTTCCATTCAGCTTCTCAACGCGCTGGGGACATTGGTTGCCCTGACCACCTTCGCCTTGGGGGCCTCGATCTTGGCCAATGCGGCACGACAAGGCATTGCATCCATCCAGGTCATCCTGGTGTTCGGAGGCTTCGGGACCACGCTCGTTGCGGCCGTCTATCAGATCCCACGGTCAGCCTTGCGGGAGGAAGGCACCCGATTGGCTGCCGAACTGTCGCCGTTGGCCGCACCCGATGTCGCGGGGCTGCGCCAAGAACTCGAGGAGCGCGACAGGGTCGAACGGCTGCTGGGACTCCAGACGGACCTCATGAGCGACCTGCAGTCCGGGATCGTCATCTTCAGCCCGCTCCTCGCCGCGGCCACCGCGGTTCTGATCAGGGGCGGGTAGCTCCTGTAAGGTACCTCGAGGTGCACGCCGCTGGGTAAAAAGGCGCCGCCTGCGTCGCAGCTGCGGGGCGCGCTGCCGGCCGACGGCGTCGTCGCACTGGGGGCGGCTCGTGGTGACGCCGGGGGAATGCGCCGCCGGGACCACGGCGCCGGCGTCGCCGAACGCTCGCCGACCCGGCCTCGACGAGGGCCGGCCTCCCAGCCAGAACTTCCGGCGCCGGCGCCGCCGCTCAGGGTGCGGCCGCGCGGCCGGAAGGCAGCCCGTACTCGTCGAGCAGGTGGTGGAGGCGGTCGGCCGGCGCGCCGACGCCGGTCGGCGATGGCCGCCACGTCGCAGGCGTAGCGGCCGGGGCGCGGAACGCGGCAGACCAGCAGGTGGCGGGCGGCGCGCGGCGGGATGCCGAGCCGGCGCGCGACGTCGTCCGGGTCGGCGATGATCACCCATCTCGTCGGCGATGGCGAGGATCCGCGTCCGCGTCGCTGCCCCGACACCTGGGCGGTCGTTGAGGGCGAAGGACACCGTCCCCTTGGAGACGCCGGCCGAGCGGGCCACGTCCTCGATCGTCGGACGGCTCATGCCAGGAGGCCCGTGGAACGAGTTCCTCTGGCCGTTCCTCATCACCAAGCAGGCCGACCTGCAGCCGCTCGCGGTCGCCCTGGCGAACTACATCAGCAACGTCGCCGGCCGGGCCAGCAACCCCTACGGCGCGGTGATCCGCCGCGTGCTGCCGCAGGCCACCATCGTCGTTGACCACCGGCACCTGGTCCGGCTGGCCAACCAGGCCCTCACCGAGGTGCGGCAACGCGTCACCCGCCAGCAGCTGCGCACAGGGCGCCACCATGTGCCTGCTCCGGGCCGTCGGCGAGTTCGTGCCGCTCGCAGCGCCACACTGCCGCAGGTGCACCGCGGCGGTCCGGTCGACGCGGACGGCCTGCGCGCGACGATCCAGCTCGACGAGGAGCGCACGCTGGGCGAGGACATCGGCTTCGGGCTCCGCCAGGACCGACCAGGGACGGCTGAGCTGACGGTCGACGTCCCGCAGCCGGACTTCGCCGCCCACCTGTCCCTCGCCATCGACGAGATCGCGCCACACCGGGCCGACTCCGACCGCGCGCAGCATCGCATCCGTGACCTGCTCGGCGACCTGGAGCACGCGGCCCGGCCGGAGCACCGACCGGCGCTGGTCCAGGCCCTCACCCCGCTTCACCGAGCAGCCGGCGAGGCTGCCGGGCTGCGGCCGGCCGCTGCCCCTCGAACCCCGGCCTGCGGTGACGGGGCCGGGGCTGGCTCGATCCCGGCGACCGGGCGTCGACCGGCCGGTGGACCGACGCTGCCGGTCACGACGGGACGGCAGGCGGGCGGAACCGGGTCGGCACCGTCACCGCGATGGTGGCGCGCTTGAGGTCCGGGGTGTCTCCTCTGCGGGCGGCCCAGGCGTCCAGGCTGCGCATCCACACCGGCAGGCCGGGCGGCAGGCCGGCCTCGCCGATCGGGGCGAGGTCGTCGTCGGTGAGCACGTCGCCGTAGTGGGCCAGGGGCCGGGCCGCGTCCGGGGTGATCGGAGCCGCGGAGAACTCGTCGAGCGCGGTGTCCCAGCTGGCGAACAGCCGGGCGAAGGCGTCCTTCTTCGTGATGGTCCCCGACCGCGACGCCGACTCGGGGTACGTCGGGTGCAGCACACTCGCGTACGCCCAGACCTCGACGGTGTGCATGTTGGCGTTGACACCCCGGTACGGGTCCAGGCGGCCGGCGACCGGGTCCCAGGCGTCGGCGACGAGCCCGTGCTCGTCCTCCCAGAAGCGGCCGATCAGAGCGTCCAGCGCGCGGTCACTGGACGGCCAGCCGCTGCCGCCGCCGGACGTCGATGTGCTGGCCGACGCCGGAGGCGCCCGCCGGGACGGTGCGCACCGGTCCACGCGGGAGCGGCACGCACGGCTCGGGTCCGTCGGAGTCGGCCGGGATCCGGTGCTCGAGCTGCGCACGGGTCTCGACCTCGATGTTGGTGATGATGACGGCGGCCGGATCGCCTGGGCGACGTGGTGGATGTAGCCGAGGAAGCTAAGAGCCTGTTTCCTCGTCCGGTCAGCGGCCGGCGACAGTTCGCGCATTGCTTGCGGATCGGCATGGTGAACTGTCCTGGTTCCGTCGGGCTGCGACCCGGCAAGGAGACTCCCGGGATGGCTGCACCGAGGAAAATTCGGGCCGGCGACCGGCTCGCCCCGGTCGACCTCCTCCGCCTCGATCCAGCTGATGCCGGCTGGGCGGGTCACCCGAGGTGAGGAGCTGACAGCGGTTGCCCGTCGGGTCGGCGAACCGGCGGACGCCATGTCGGACGCGGTGGCGGTTCTGCAGCGGATCGCCTCGCTGCCCATTGACGGCCGCGTGACCACGGGAGTACATAGAGTGCGTATGTGCGTTCGCCGACCGGCGCGCCGCCATCAACCCGAGGGTGGTCCGGCCGCAGGACCTCGGTCGGCGTGAGGACTCCATGGTCGGCGAGATCTCTCATCACGGGGTAGCGATGGCTCAGGGAATCACCAGAGCTCAGGTTGGTACAGACGGTCCGGTCATCCAGCTGCAGCTGGCTGGCCCAGTCGATCGTGAGCGCGACGTCTCCGCGCTTGGCACGGTGCTGCGGTTCGACGACATCGTGGAGTCGGTGTCGGCGGTGGCTTCGGCGATGACGGAGGCGCTCAAGCAGGCACGCCCCGAAGAGGCCGAGATCCAATTCGGCGTGGACATCGGCGTCGAGTCCGGGAAGTTGACATCGCTGCTGGTGAAGGGCAGCGGGACGGCGACGCTGACTGTGCGCCTGCTATGGAAGTCGCCAGGTACCTAGGCAGGGGGCCGCGGTGTCCGACCAGGCGCTGATCGATCTCCTGACCGATGCCACTGTCCGGATCGACATCCGGGGCGAGATCAGCGGCACTGGCTTCTTCGTCACCCGTGGTCGCGTCCTCACATGCACGCACGTGGTGGAGGCAGTAGGACTGACGTCGACCGAGTGGGCCGACGTGACGATCACTGACTCCAGCGGATCCCTCCACCTCCCGACCGCCGACTCGGCGCTGGACAGGGACTCCGACCTGGCCGCGCTCCGACTGCCGCATGCGAGAACGACGATCACTCCGGTGCTCGTCGACGAGGCCGTTGAGGTGGACGACCAGCTGTACGCGTACGGGTTCCCCAAGTCGGCCCCTCGCGGAACGCCTGCGACCTTCGTCGTGGAGGGAGTGCATAGCGGGCCGCCTGTGCTCATCAAGTTCAAGCACGGCCAGGTCCTTCCCGGGATGAGCGGCTCACCGCTGCTCAACCGCCGCACCGGCGCCGTGTGTGGGATCTTGCGCCGCACCCGGGACGAGGACTCCGACCTCGGCGGCTACGGGATCCCACTGTCCCTACTTCCCCAGGTGTCCGGTCTGGACGGCCTGCCGCTGCGCAATGGCCAACTGCACGCGATCAACAGCGGTTGGCGACAGGCCATGTCCCCGGAGCAGCAGAGGCAGGTCGGTACGCGGACCCGTCCCGTCGATGACAACGGCTACGACCTCGTGATCAAGGTCAGCAAGCGCGACGCAGACTGGGTTGTCTCTGCAGCGATGCCGTCCACGGGCGAGCAGCTGCCCAGCGCGCCGGTCGACTTCAACGCGGTACGAACCGAGGTCGCCCGTCTGTTCCGCTTGTGGAAGGCGCACAACCGGCTCGGCGACGCCGAGCAGGCCAAGCTGCTCGGCGGTGTGATGGCGAAGGCGCTCCTGCCAGGCATCATCGGAGAGAGGCTGGAGTCCTACGTCGCCGACAACACCGACGTCGACGTCGCCCTGCACTTCGCCGACGACATCGAACCCGACCTGGTCCTCCTGCCGTGGGAGCAGTTGTACGTGTCGGAGCGGCCAGGGCAACGGCCGGCGACTCCGCTCGGCAAGGCGCGCCGCCTCACCCTGACCCGCGTCATGTCCGTGGAGGCTTCGTCCCCGGCGCCGCCGGTCCAGGAGTCGCTACAAGTACTGCTGGTGCAGGCTCCTGATGCCGCCGGGGTGAGAATGGCGGACCGCGCGAACGACCTTCGTCAACTGGCCGAGGCCACCAGCGACGTGTCTCTCATCGACGGCCGACAGCCCACTGATGACGGCCTCAGCAAGTTGCTGGAGGAGGAGTCCCCGGATGTCCTGCACTACATCGGCTACGGGCTCTACGCCGACTCCGCCGACCAGATCGCTCTCGGCGACGAGGACCGACGGGGGGCCGTCTACCTGGACGATGAGGAACTGGCCGACGTGCTCGAGGCGAATCCACCGCGCGTCGTTGTGCTGCAGCCGTGCGAACCGCCGGCCGATACGGTGCCCGCCGACCTGTCCGTCTTCGCGCCGCGACTGCTCCTCGTGCGCGGCGTGGACGCGGTCATCGCCTTCCAGCTTCCACTGGTCGACGCCGACGAGCCACGGCGGTTCCTCGAGCGGTTCTACACGGTGCTGTCGGAGGGCGGATCCCTACGGTCCGCGGTGCAAGAGGGCCGCACCCGAGTGAGGCTTCGACGCCCCTGGGCCATGCCCGCGCTGTTCATGCGCCAGCCCAGCGACCTCCGTCTGGTTAGCGCGCGCCGATCACTGGCCAGCGGGCCACGCGGCACATGGGGTCCCTCCGGTGTCTGACGACCTCGGCCAACTGCACGACGTGCACGCGTTCGACCGCGCCGTCGTGGACGCCACAACGGACGCCGAGGCGGTGCGCAGCCGGCTCACCGCCGGCGAGCTGAACACCAACGGGTCGTCGCTGAGACCGCTGCTCGAAGAGCTGGATCAACTCGCCCAGCACGTCGACTCGCTGCGGGAGACACTGGCAGCGCTGGAGGCCCGCGCCCGGGCCGAGCTTGACCGCTGGTGGGTCGCATCCCGGTTCTCCACCGAACGGCTTCGCGACTCACTTGCCGACCTCGAGCAGTTGGCTACAAGATCACCACGGGCGGCCCAGCGACGATGGCTGACCGAGACGGCCGCAGCCCTCGTCGAGGGCTGGCTGGACGCCGCGATGACGCTGCTTCGTCACCCGGTAGGCGGGGACGGCCCCTTCGGCACGAGTCTGGCTCCAGTCGCCGACGACCTCGCGGCCTGGAAGATCGGCGACCGACGAGCCGGCCGACGGGCCGTCGACGGACTCCGCAGCCTCTTCGCCGAGCAGCTAGCCGCCCGTAAGTCGGAGCGCGCGGCACGAGACCTGTTGCGCTGCGCCGCGCGCTTGGCGGCCGACGACGACGAAGCGGAGAGCGCGGTGGCTCAGATCCGCCAGCAGCTGCAGCGGACCCCCCAAGACAGCGTTCTGCAGGCGGAGCTCGGCTCTGCATTGCTTCGCTCGGGCGCGCTCGACGAAGCGTATGCGGCGGCGGCGCGAGCAGTGGAGATGGCCCCCAGCCGCCCAGACGGATATCTGCACCTCGGCGCCGTCGAAGAGGCGCAGGGGGCGCTGGACGACGCGCTGGACCACTACTCGCAAGCGTGTCGGCTCCTCAACGTCGCGAGCCTGGAGCACCTCGGCCAAGGATCCACGTTGCTGTGGCCGACTGGACAGCTGCACTACGAACGCGGCCGCAGATTGGAGGACCTGGAGTTCCCGCGGCTGGCCTTGCAGGCCATGCGCGACGCGGCGCGCATTGGGCTCGCCGGATCGGAGAGGTATCCGCAGGCGAAGGTCCACGAGGCCATCGTCCGGCTCCAGTCGATGCTGGTTCGGCCCGCCGTCGAGATCGCGCCCGACGCCCTGCTCGCTGGGAAGCAGCTGCTGTGGAACGGCGACGCCAACCGCGCCGTCATCCCTCTGCGACTCGCTGTGCAGGCAGATGTAGATCCGACTGCGGGTTGGTTCCTGGCCGAGGCGCTGCTCGTCTCCAGCTGGCCGGATGGGGCCAACCGACCAGACCGCGCGGCGAGCGAGGAGGCCGAACGCACGTGGCTGTCCTGGCTGGAGAAGACCGGCGGCCCGGATCGCTCCATGGCGTGGGCTTACGCGACCGGAGCGATGCTCGCCGAGCGCCGTGCTGACTGGGAAAGTGGCCGTCGGGCAACGTGGGAGGCGCTGCTGCGCATCGAGAAGGCACTCGTCCTCGACAACACCTGGGCGCTGTTCTGGGGCTTGTCCGCACGTTATCTGCGCGCCCTGGGGTTTTCAGGTTTGGCGGCCGAGGCCGCGGCCGCCGGCGCCGACGTCAACCCGGACCAACCCCACGTACAGCAGCAGCAGCTCCTGACCCTGCTGCACAGAGGGCAGCTCCAGGAAGCGCGCGGCTACCTCCTCGACCTCCCAGGAGCCGACTCGGACCCCTGGCTCGTGGCGGTCCGGGGCTGGCTTGACCTACACGAACACCGGCATGCCGACGCCGTGCAAGCCTTCAGTCGCTCCCTCCACGCCGACACCCAAGTCAGTTGGCTCTACGAGTTGAGGGCCGCCGCCCTGGTCGGCGCCGGGCAGCTCGACGCGGCGCTCAGCGACATGTCAACGGTCGCGGACTTCCGCGCTGATTCTGTTGCCCAACCCGGCCACGACGATGCCCTTCGCCGGGGCCGCGCCTCTGCCATGGTCGGCGACCTCAACAAGGCGGCCGAGCTGCTCACATCGGTGCCGACCAGTCGCGATGCCGCCGGGCCACTGGCGCTCACCGATGCGGTGCTGGCAGCGGCAAGGCACGACACGGAAACCGCGCGGGCCGCCCTCCAGGCGGCCGGCGGCACACTGCGCACCACCACCGACGCCGCCGAACTGCTCCTGACATGGCGGACCGCCGTGACGCTTCTCCGCCACCAGGGTGCCCTGGACGCAGAGCAGGCGGAAACCCTGCAGCAGGCCGGCGCGCAAACGCTGCGTTCCAGCGGGGTAGAACCGACCGCCGAGGAAGATCTCCGCAGGTCTCGGGAACAAGACCGGGACGAGCCGCTGGTCGACGTTGTGATCCGCGCGGTCGAGGCCCGACGGCACCGCTCGGCCGGCGACCTGGACCTCGCCGTGGCGGCTTACTCGAGTCTCACCGACACAGCGTTCGAGCCCGAGTGTCGCATCGGCCTGACCGAGACGCTGCTGGACATGCTGCACGGCGCCGCGCGAGACGGTGACCTCCGCCGGGCGCTGAGCGCACACCGACGGCTCGCGGAACGCGGAGACTCCCCATACGCCTCAGAGCAGTTGGTCATCGCCGACACCGTCGGAGAGGAGGGAGACCGGCGCGAAGCAATGGCTGTGCTGCAGCAGATCAGTACTTCAGGCACCGACGACCGGACTCGGCTTCAAACCCACCAGCGCCTCGGGAAGCTTGCCGCGGACCTCGGCGACGAGAGCGTCGCCACCGGGTCCTTGGAGGCCGCCGTGCAGCAGGCCGACGAGCTGCACGACCTCGTCGCGTCCGCGCAAGCCCACGCACGGCTGGCTCTGCTCGCCGCGAACCGTCACGACAAGGAAGGGACTGTCCAGCACATCCTCGCGGCGTTCCAACGGCTCTCACAGGCAGGCTCTCTGGATCCCCTGTTCACCCTCGCCGTGGAGCTACGAGGTCTCGTCGGCAAAGCCGCCAGCTCAACCGTGGCGCAGCATCTCGCCGAGGCCTACACCGAGGCCACCCGCTCCATCGGTAACGAGTCCGAGCTGTACGGCCACGCCGGACAGCGTTGACCGCCGAGGAGATGAGGTCAGTGATCAACGAGTTGGCCAGGATGCTGCCCGAGGTCGAGCCCGGAGGGTAGTTGCGGGCTGGGCTGGCGCCCGTCAATCGGAAGGAGGGTCGGCCCACCCAGCGGATCCGGGAACGTCGTTCGGGGCGGCAGACACAGGATGGACAGCCCCTGTTGGGGCCGGAAGGTCAGGAGCCGAGGGATGGCGAGCACGGAGACGGGCGCCGCGGCGGGTGGTTCGGTCATCTCGCTGCCGTCGGGGGGCGGCGCGATCAGCGGTTTGGGCGAGAAGTTCGCCCCGGACCTGTTCACCGGG
>JBBSQN010000188.1:0-9184 GCA_038257875.1 Mycobacteriales bacterium | reverse complement strand
TGCGCCCGGCGCGGGATGGGAGCCCCGGTCCTCGCGATCGGGGACGGCGCGCTGGGGTTCTGGGGTGCGCTGCGCGAGGTGTTCCCCGCTACCGGGAGCAGCGCTGCTGGTTTCACAAGATCGCCAACGTGCTCGGGGCGCTGCCGAAGTCGGCCCATCCCGGGGCGAAGAAGGCGCTGGCCGAGATCTGGAACGCCGAGGACCGTCGCCACGCCCTCGAGGCCGTGCGGTCCTTCGAGGCCGCCTACGGGGCGAAGTTCCCGAAGGCGGTCGCGAAGATCACCGATGATCTCGAGGAGCTGCTCGGGTTCTACGACTACCCCGCCGAGCACTGGGTCCATCTGCGCACGACGAACCCGATCGAGTCGACCTTCGCCACGGTCCGACACCGCACCAAGATCACCAAGGGGCCGGGGTCGCGCGCGGCCGGGCTGGCGATGGCGTTCAAGCTGATCGAGGCCGCCCAGGATCGTTGGCGGGCGGTGAACGCACCGCATCTCGTGGCTCTCGTCCGTGCCGGCGCGGTGTTCGAGGCCGGCACGCTCGTCGAACGACCCGACGAGACCCCACAACCCGAAGCCGCCTAAAAATCTTCATCCACAGGTCTTGACTATTCCTCGCGGCCCGCTCGTCCACATCCGTCGGCGCGGTCATCCGTGCGGCCATCAACGCCTACCCTCCACAGGCGACAACCGAGCGGCGGCGTCGTGCGCTCGACGAGCTGTTCTCGATCGAGGCCCCGGTGGCCGACTGGGCCGTGATGGAGGCCGAGATCGAGGCCGGCTACCGGGCATGACGTGCTTCATCGACACGTCTGTCGTGAGGTACGCGGGCGGCGCCGATCATCCGTATCGCGCCGCGTGCCGAGCCGTGATGCGGCAGGTCGCTGACGAGACCCTCGACGCCGTCACCTCCGCCGAGGTGGTGCAGGAGATCCAGCACCGGTGCGCGCGAGGTCACCACAGGGCCGGTGCCCAGATGGCTCGCAGCGTCCTCGGCTTGTTCAGCGAGGTTCTCCCGATCGACCGTCGCACGATCGCGGGTGCCGTCGCCATCTACGAGGACCATCCACATCTGTCGGCTCGGGACGCACTCCATGTCGCGACCTGTGTCACGAACGACATCGCCGACATCGTCTTGTGAACGATCAGGTAATTCCCCCAGGGGTGGGATCAAGTAATTCCCCCGGGTCTGGCCCGTGGTGGGCAGTCTATCGGGGTGTCGTGGTGTCCTGGGGGCGAGGTGTCCGGGTCGTTTGTGGGGTCGGTAGCCGGCTCCGTTCATGAGGAGCTGGTGGCTGTTGTTGATCAGTCTGTCGAGTAGGGACTCGGCGATGACGGGGTTGGGGAACAGTGGGTACCAGTCGACCGGTGAGCGGTTCGAGGTCAGGATCAGTGAGCGGCCGGCGCGTTCGTTGATCAGTTCGTAGAGGTCGTCGGCTTGGGTGGTGGTGAGCTCGCGCATGGCGAAGTCGTCGAGGACGAGCACGGCGGGGCGGGCGAGCTCGCGTAGTCGGCGGGTCCAGGTGCCGTCGGCGTGGCCGCCGGCCAGGTCGGCCAGGGCGCGGCTGGTCTTGGTGAACCGGGCCTCGGCGCCGGCGCGGATGGCCAGGTGCGCCAAGGCTTGGGCGATGTGTGTCTTGCCGGCCCCGACCGGGCCGTAGAGGATCACCGACTCGCCGGCTTGGAGCCGGCGCAGCGCGGCGAGGTCGCGGATCTGGGCTGCGGGGAGTTTCGGGGCGGCGGTGAAGTCGAACCCTTCCAGGGTGAGGGTTTCCTCGAAGCGGGCGCGGCGGGTGCGCCGTGTGATCGCGGTGGTCTCCCGGCGGGAGATCTCGTCGTGGCAGAGGACCTGCAGGAACTCCAGGTGTCCGAGTTCCCCGGCGCGGGCCTGGGCCAGGCGGGCGTCGAGGGTCTGCAGCATCCCGCCCAGCTTGAGCGCGCGCAGCGACGCGGTCAGGGCGTTGTTGTCGATGATCGGTGTGTTCATGGAGTGCGCCCTTCGGGTGCGGTCGGTGTCGTCGGGGGTGGTGTCGTCGAGGGGGGTGGATGGTCGGTGTGGGTGTGCTGGTCGGCGATCCGGGTGAACAGGTCGGTCTTGCGGGCCGGCAACGCGGCACGCTCGGTGGGGTCGGTGTCCAGGTCAGCGGAGCGGATGCGGGCGAGGTCGTGGAGGAACTCGGTGATCTCTCGGGCGGTGACGTGGTCGCCTCCGGCGGCCGCGTCGGTGGCGGGGGCCGGCGGCGCGAGGTGGCCGGCGGCCCGGTCCGCGGCGGCCTGGTTGGTCGGTCGCGTGGTCATGAGGCGTCCTGTGTGCTGGTCAGCGGGGTGGCAGGGGTGGCTGTGCGGTCAGCCGCGGGAGTCGTGGTGGCCGAGGGTGCGGCGTCGTCGCGGTGCGCGGTAGGCAGGGTGACGAGGTCGGCGAGGGCGTCGGCGAACAGCTGGTCGGGGCCGTGCAGGTGCGCCGGGGTGCCGGCGTCACCGGTCGGACGCGTCGTCGCGGTCGTGTCGGTGCCGGCGGCGAGGATGCCTTTGATGGTGCGGTAGGACGGGTCGCCGGCGGCGGTGGCCTTCGCGCACGCGGCCTCGAGCCGGCCGGGGTCGTGTCTGTCGGTCAGGCCGAGCACGCCTTGGGCGGCGCGCAGCCGGAACAGTGCGTTCTCGGCGAGCAGCTCGCCGATCACGGCCTCGCATGCTGGTCCGACCTCGGCGGCCCGGTGGCGGCACCAGGTCGGGGTGCGCATGTGGAAGGCGATCTTCTCCGGTGGGTGGTCGGCGTAGTCGGTCTGCTTGCCGCGTTCCTTCCGGGGATGGGTCTTGATCAGCTCTCCGTGACGGAAGAACTGCACCATGGTGGCGGTGGAACGGGCGTCGACGCGCTCACCGAGGTAGCGCCAGGGCAGCGAGTACAGGGTGGCGCCGACTTTGGCGTGGATGTCCGGGCCGACCTTCGCGCTCGCCCAGCCGGCCAACACGAACGGCGCGCTCGGCAGCGGTGCCGGCGCCGGCGTCTCGACCGCGGCGAACACCGCGGCCGGGCTTGCCCCGTCCAAGGGCCGACACGCCCGCCGGCCCGCGACCTCGCTGCTCCAGCGCAGCGCATCGGCGCGCATCCGTTCCAGACAGGTGAACTCCCGACCCCGCCAGAACGAGTCCCGAACATAGGGCATCGGGCGCTCCACACGGGCCTTGTCCTTGGGTTTGATCGCGCGGGCCGGGTCGACCAGAGTCCCGTAGTGCGCGGCCGGCTCCGCATACGAGCGGTTGATCCTCGGGTCGTAGAGGTCGGGCCGGTCCACCCCGGTCTTGAGGTTGTCGCCGGACCAGCCGGGCGGGCACCCCGGCGAAGAACGCGAATGCCTCCACGTGCGCCGCGGTCCACTCGGCCTGGTCCATCACCAGGGTCGGGCGCACGAACATGTGCCGCGAACAGGCCAGCACCATCACAAACGCCCACACCGCGCGCCGCCGCCCGGACCGCGGGTCGAGCCACATCCCCAACTTTCCGTAGTCGACCTGCGCCTCCTGCCCCGGTGGCGGGGTATCGCGCAGCACAGTGACCTGCCCGCGGCGAGCGTCCTCGGGCAGGTTGGCCCGCACCCAGCGGCGCAGGCCGGCCACGCTCACGTCCAGGCCGTGCTCGTCGACGAGCCGCTGGTGGACCGTCGACACGGTCACCCCCGCCGTGAGCTGAGCGGCGAGGTAATCGCGGTGGCACTCGATCCGTGGCCAGGACACCTGCCGCAGCCCCACATCGACCAGCTCCGGGAACCACCCGGTCACCAGCGTGCGCCAATCGGCCTCGGCCATCGGCGGGCCGCCGGGCTCCATCCCGGCCGCCCGGGCCGGGCCGGTGTACTTGCGCAGCGTCTTGCGGTCCACACCCAGGCCGGCCGACAGCTCATGCTGCGACCGCCCCGCATACCAGTGGATCAAGATCTCTACGATGTCGATCACTTCGAACGTCCTCCTCGGCACAGTGGCTCCACCTCGCTGCTCGGCAACGAGGCACACGCTTGCGTCTACTGAGGACCAGACCCGGCACCGACACGCACGTACTCCCCCAGGGGAATTCCGTGATCGCCGACCGGGGAACTACGTGATCGTCAACCCCTCACACTGGGGGAATTTCTTGATCGCTGACACGTCTCGGTGGACGCCGGGTTCGACGAGGCCACCGAGGTGCGCCGGATCGACCCGCGGGACCTCCTGAAACCGTAGCCGCATGTCCACGTGTCGTCATGGGAAGCATCGTGCTGGGTTCTCCCGTCTCAACGGGGAGCCAGGCGATGATTGATCGTCTGGATGTGCTACCTACCGTCATCGAGAATGGGGGTCCTCCTGTGCTGCTGAAGTCGATCCGGCTGATCAGGCCTGGTTCTGGTCGGATGAGTGGCAGCGGGGCGAGCGTGAGGCCTCCGAGCAGCTCGCACGCGGTCAGGGCACCGTCTACTCCGACGGCGCCGAGTTCCTGAGCTCGCTTCGGTAGGTGCCGACCGTCGAACGGCTTCCGCGGTTCGACGCGGACTGGGAGCGGCTCAGTGACCAGCAGCGCGTGCGGTTCCGCGTGGCGGTGGCGGCGTTCGTCGCGCACCTGACGGTTGGCGAGTCCTTCCGGCCTGGGTTGCGGGTCAAGCGGGTTCAGGCCACCGATGACATCTGGGAGTTGTCGTGGGCGCCTGACGATCGCGCGACCTGACAGTACGGAGCGGAGGTCCGCCCGGCCGAACCGCACGTCGTCTGGCGCCGCATCGGCACGCACGAGATCTTCTTGACGGACTCGAAGGGATGAGTGTCCGGAAGTCCGACGTCGAGAACCGCCACGACAGGACAGGCGCTGGCGAGATCGCTGTTGTGGCGTTAGGACTCGTTCTTGACCAGAGTAGTCACGAAGCCATCCGCTCGCTCCGCCGCTGGTCCGTAGACGTCGGGATTGGTTCGGGCCAGGTCGTGGTAGTGCGCGGAGGCCTCGCGAGCGAGTGCGACGGCCTGCTCACGCTGCTCCGTCTCGGCCAACCGGTTGGCGAGATTGTTCACCGACTCTGCGAGGTCGGGGAGGTAGGCGTCTCGGTTGAGTGTGGCCAGCTCCCGGTACAGCTCGACGGCGTCCTGTGCGGTTGTTAGTGCCTCGGTCCGCTGGCCCGCCTCGGTCAGCCGGTGGGCGAGGTTATTTAGTGACATTGCGAGATTGGGGAGGTAGGCGTCTCGGTTGAGTGCGGCCAGCTCTCGTCCTAGGTCGAGGGCTTTTTGTGCGGTGGTTAGTGCCTCGGTCCTCCGGCCCGCCTCGGCCAATAGAAGGGCGAGGTTGTTCACCGCCCCTGCGAGGTTGGGGAGGTAGGCGTCTCGGTTGAGTGTGGCCAGCTCCCGGTACAGCTCGACGGCGTCCTGTGCGGTTGTTAGTGCCTCGGTCCGCTGGCCCGCCTCGGCCAACCGGGAGGCGAGGTTGTTCACTGACCCCGCGAGGTCGGGGAGGTAGGCGTCGCGGTTGAGCGCGGTCAGCTCCCGGCTCAGGTCGAGGGCTTCTTGTGCGGTGGTCAGTGCCTCGGCCCGTTGGCCTGCCTTGGCTAGGTGGTTGGCGAGGTTGTTCACTGACCCCGCGAGGTCGGGGAGGTAGGCGTCGCGGTTGAGCGTGACCAGCTCCCGGTACAGGTCGAGGGCTTCTTGTGCGGTGGTGAGTGCCTCGGTCCGTTGGCCTGCCTCGGCTAACCGGACGGCGAGGTTGTTCAGCGACATCGCGAGGGTGGGGAGGTAGGCGTCGCGGTTGAGCATGACCAGCTCCCGGCGCAGCTTGACGGCGTCGTGTGCGGTCGTTAGTGCCTCGGTCCGCTGTCCTGCCTCGGCTAAGTAGTTGGCGAGGTCGTTCACTGAGCTTGCGAGGTCGGGGAGGTAGGCGTCGCGGTTGAGCGTGACCAGCTCTCGGCGCAGCTTGACGGCGTCGTGTGCGGTCGTTAGTGCCTCGGTCCGCTGTCCTGCCTCGCTTAATTGGTGGGCGAGGTTGTTCAGCGACAATGCGAGGTCAGGGAGGTAGGCGTCGCGGTTTAGCGCGACCAGCTCCCGTCGTAAGTCGAGGGCTTCTTGTGCGGTGGTCAGTGCCTCGGTCCGCTGGCCTGCCTCGGCCAAGTAGTTGGCGAGGTTGTTCAGCGGTATAGCGAGGTCGGGGAGGTAGGCGTCGCGGTTGAGCATGACCAGCTCCCGGCGCAGCTTGACGGCGTCGTGTGCGGTCGTTAGTGCCTCGGTCCGCTGTCCTGCCTCGGCTAGGTAGCGGGCGAGGTTGTTCAGTGACTTTGCGAGGTCGGGGAGGTAGGCGTCGCGGTTGAGCGCGGTCAACTCCCGGTACAGGCCGACGGCGTCGTGCGCGGTTGTTAGGGCCTCGGTCCGCTGGCCTGCCTCGCCCAATCGGACGGCGAGGTTGTTCACTGAGCCTGCGAGGTCGGGGAGGTAGGCGTCGCGGTTGAGCGTGACCAGCTCCCGGCGCAGATCGACGGCCTCCTGTGCGGTGATCAGTCCCTCGGTTCGCTGACCCGTTTCGGCCAACCGGCTGGCGAGGTTGTGTACCGACCTCGCCAGGTCGGGGAGGTTGGCGTCGCGATTGGACTTGGCGGCCTCGCGCAGGAGTGTGACGAGGGCTGTGGTGAGGTTCAGGCTGATGGGTGTCAGCAGCATGCTGTAGTGGGGCAGGGCGCTGTTGAGGGCTTGCAGGGTTGGTAGGTCTGCGGTCTGGATGAGTCGTTCCAGTGCGGTAAGCAGGGGTTGGGGGTGTGCCAGGCGGGGAGCGACTGTGATCGCCGCTGCCCCGCCGGGTGTCCCGGCGCTGAGTACGGCGTCGGTGATGGTCTGGGTGAGGTGCGGGTAGTGGGGGTGGGCCCGTCCGAGCAGGGTCAGTCCGTGTTCCATCTGCGCGGTCGACGCGCCGCTGATGGTGTCGGTGATCAGGGTGGGGCAGCGGCCGTTGGGGCCCAGGACGGTGCCGATGAGGTGTTCGGCCAGCAGGTCGGGTTGGAGGCCGGACCAGTAACGCTCGTTGTCCTGGTAGAGGGTGGCCAACCAGTCCGCGGTGTTGGACAGCGCATCCCGGTCTGCGGTGGGCAGGATGGCGGTGAGTACCTGGCGGGCATCGTGTCCGTCGGTGGCACTCCACAGGGTTGCCGTGGCGACCAGACACTGGCGGGTGGCCGGGGTCAGAGGGATCTCGAACCGCTTCGCGACGCGGGACCAGTACCGGCTCTCGTGGGCCAGCAGCACATCCTGCGCCTCGCCGTCTGCGGTCGAGATCGGATCGCCGGCCTGCAGCAGTGCGGCGAGGGCGTGCATCTGGACCGCCAGGATGGTGCGGTAGCGATCCCCGTCCAGGGTCGGCGTGGTCAGTTGTGCGGCCAGGGTGGTCCAGGCGATGTCGCGGTACCCGTCGAGGTCTTCCAGCTGGGACGCCAACGTGACGAGGGCTTGCTCCCAGGCCCGTCCCCGACCCTCGGGGGTGGGTTCGACGGGGCCCAGCTCGAGCACGATGCGGTCATCGGCCAGCACGGCCAGGTGCGGTAGCGGGTCGACGCGTTCGGTGCGCCACGCTCCGGCGGTGCGGGCCAGGAGCAGTAGCCGCACCTTCGCCTCTGCCCGGGCCAGCGCCTGCACCAGCGCGTCGAGTTGGTGGGTGCGGCCCTCGGCGTAGTCGACGATCACCAGGGTCGGTACCGCCACCTCACCGAGTACTGCAACGTCGTCGGGGCCGGCGCTCTCGGCGAGCATCACGGTGGCCCACCCATCGGCGGCCAGCTGTGCGGCGAGGTGGCGGGCCAGGCGGGTCTTGCCTTGCCCGCCCGTCCCGACCACCAGTCGGGTGGCCGACCACGCCGGGTCGTGGCACCACTCGTGCAGTTGGGCGAGCTCGGGCCGGGGTCGGAAGGGGGTGTTGGCCGCGTCGGCGCGTAACAGTCCTGCCGGGGACTCCGGCGCCACCACCGGTTCGCTCAGCCTGGCCAGCTCCACTGGCTCCACGATCGGCGCGGCACCGGTGTGCGCGGCCACCAGCTCGGCGAACCGTGGGTCGGCGGTGACCGTGGTGATCGGAACGGCGACCAGGCGACGGCTGTCGAACCCCGCAGGATCGGCGGTCACGACCCCGACCAGCAGATCGTCACACATCACCGCCGCACCCGACATCCCTTGCCACCGCGACCCGTCCGCGTTGGGTCCCGCGGGAAAATTGGTCACCTCTATCCCATAGAGGCCAGCCTTGACCAAGGCCTCGGGATTGATCACCCCGATGGCGGGGTGGCTGTCACGGCACTGTGGTTGGGCGACGGCCGTCGGGAATCCGGTCGCCTTGCACTGCTGTCCCGAGCGGGTGGTGACCAGCCGTCCCCACCGCACCGGGTGCCGCCACTGCGGCACTGACCATCCCGGATCGGTCACCACCAGCAACGCCACATCCACATCGCCCTCGAGGCGGTGCCACGCGACCGTCGCCGCCACCAGCCCGGACTCCGTCCGCACCTGCACCGTCGACAGCGGCCGACCCGCGGGGCACACCACGTGCGCCGCGGTCAGGACCAGCCGACCCCCCAGCAGGTACCCCGACCCGCACGTCCACCGCGCCCGATCCGCGGGGTGATCCGGCCAGTCCGCGTACACCTCGACGTAGCGCCGCACCTCAGCTCGCCGGGGCTAGTTCGCGGGTGGGGCGTCGACGCCGTCGGCGATGATTAGGCGGGGTTCCGTCTGGAGCTTGCGGGATCAGCTCGACCGTTACCTTGTGCGACGCACCCGTCGAGCGCTCCGCCCGGGCATCTGCAGTGACCACCCAGAACTTCACCTCACCGCCCACGCCGTCGACCCGCTTTACCTCGCCGCTGAACTCGACCGTCACCTTCCCCACCGCGAAGGTCAACACCTGGCCGGCCACCACCCGCCGACCAGTCAACTGGGCGGTCACCAACTGCTCTCGGACGACCTCGATCGCATCTGAGAGCTCCACCAGCCCGTCCGCACCCACCGTCTAACCCCCTCCGCCGCGCCTTCTTTGACGATCGCGGCAACCCCCGCGCCGTTACGCGCCTGGGTCGAGTTCGCCGTTGCGGATGCCGGCGGTGAGGGCGCGCCACTCGTGGTGGGTGAAGGCGAGGACGGGGCTGTGTGGGCCGAGTTTGCTGTCGCGGACGCCGACCCAGCCGGGCAGCTCGGTGGTGATC
>JBBSQN010000187.1:0-9231 GCA_038257875.1 Mycobacteriales bacterium | reverse complement strand
TCGACCACGCGTTAAGCTCCACCTGAGAAGTGCTCCTCGAACTGTCCGAATGCGGTCATCGACAGCCACATTCTCCCAGCTCGGGAGCACTTTTCACTGTCACGACACGCCGACCATCAAGATCTCGATGAATTCTCAGGGTTGGTGATGCCGGGTCTGGCTGCGTGGACCGAGCCTGCGCGGTGTCCGCTCGGGGCCGCGCGGTAGGTTCGGCCCGGTCGCCTCCCCGTCGTGAAGGGCCCGTACGTGCAGATCCCGGACCGCCTGCAGGCGACGTTCTGGCCCGGCGGACGCGTGCCCTCCGACGGACATCTCGCGCTGTGGGGCGAGGACGATCCGGCAGCCGCGGCGGTCGCGCTCGGCCTGCCGGCGGGGGAGCCCGCCACGTTCCCGACGGTGCTGCCGGCCGGACCACGGGCGCGGCGCCGGGTCGTCACGGCCGACGTGCCGGCCAGGGTGGTGCCGATCCGTTCCGCAGCCCGCGCGCTGGCGGCCCTGCCGGCCCCCGGCTCGTGGCCGGCCTGGCGGCAGCCGTCGGACTCGGTGCTGGGCTGGAGCGTCGCCGCGAAGCTGGCGCTGGAGCTGGTGGCCGACGGGCACCTGGCGCCGGCGCTGCGGTCCGCAGGGCCCGGGCGCGCGGTCGCGTCCTGGCGGCTCGTCGCGCCGCCGGACGGCCGTCTCGCCGCGCTCGCCGCAGCCCTGCCACCGGCCGCGCACGCCCTGCGCCGCGACGAGGACGACGACACGGTATGGGAGTCGGGCGAGCTGCTCGCCGCGTTCTGCGACGCAGTCGCCGACGGCTGCGCGCGCAGAATCGGGCCGGGGCCCGGCGCGGGCTGGCCGCAGGGTTGGCTGGCGGCGTTGACCGGTGCCGACCCGGCGGTGCCGATCCACGACGAGTCGATCATCGACGAGTGTGCCCGGTGGGCCGCGCCGGTGGGCGGGCGTGACGGGCAGGCCGTGGCCCGGCTGTGCCTGCAGCTGCACACCCCCGATGGCGCCGAACCCGACGCGGCGTGGCCGCTGGACTACCACCTGCAGGCCGCCGACGACCCCTCGCTGCTGGTCTCGGCCGAGCAGGTGTGGGAGACCGGCGCGTCGAGCCTGCAGGCGCTGGGCCGCCGGGTGGGCGACCCGCACGAGTCGCTGGTCCGCGGGCTGGCCGAGGCCGCGCGGCTGTTCCCGCCGATCGACGCGAGCCTGTCGCAGCGCTGCCCGGTCGGGCTCGGTCTCGACCCGCACGACGCCGCCGAGTTCCTCACCGTCGGGGCGCAGTCGCTGGCCGCGGCCGGTCTCGGCGTGCTGCTGCCCGCCGAGCTCACCGCCGCGGGGGCGCGGCGGCTGCGCGCCCGGCTGCGGGTGGGCAACCCCGTCACCGACCCCGGCGCCGGGATCACCGCCGGTGGGCTCGGCGCTGACCAGCTGGCGGTGTTCAGCTGGGAGGCCGCGATCGGTGCGGACGCCTTGACCGAAGCCGAGTTCGCCGAGATCGTCGCGCTCAAACAGCCGCTGGTGCGCTGGAAGGGGCAGTGGGTCCGGGTCGACCCCGACGAGATGCCCAAGCTCGCCGGCCTCGTCGGGCGTACCGGCAAGCTGTCGGCCGTGGAGGCGCTGTCGGTCGCGCTGGCGGGGGAGCGCGACACGGCCGAGCTCGGTGACGTCGAGGTCGTCGCCGACGGCGCGCTGGCCGACCTGGTCGAGCAGCTGCGGACGGCGGGCGCCGGGCGGGAGCCGCGCCTGGTCGGCATCGAGGCCACCCTGCGCGACTACCAGCTCCGCGGGGTCGGCTGGCTGCAGATGATGGCCGAGCTCGGGCTGGGTGCGCTGCTCGCCGACGACATGGGCCTGGGCAAGACGCTGCAGGCGATCGCGTTGCTGGCCGGCCGCGAGGGCGACCGTCCGCACCTCGTGGTCTGCCCGACCTCGGTGGTCGGCAACTGGGAACGCGAGCTGACCCGCTTTGCCCCGTACCTGCCGGTGGTGCGCCATCACGGGGCCGAGCGGGCGGCCGAGGCCGCGGATTTCAAGGCCGGCGCTGTCGTGGTGACCAGCTACGGGCTGTTGCGCCGCGACGCCGAGCTGCTCGCCGGCGTGGACTGGGACGTGGTGGTGCTCGACGAGGCCCAGCAGATCAAGAACCCGTCGGCGCAGACCGCCCGCAAGGCCCGCGGGCTGACGGCGCAGGCCCGCGTCGCGCTGACCGGCACGCCGGTGGAGAACCGGCTCTCCGAGCTCTGGTCGATCATGGAGTTCACCAACCCGGGACTGCTCGGCCCGTTCGCCCGGTTCCGGGAGCACTACGCGGTCCCGGTCGAGCGCTGGCGCGATCCGGACGCCGCCGCCCGGCTGCGCCAGATCGTCGCCCCGTTCCTGCTGCGCCGGCTCAAGACCGATCCTGGGGTCGCCGCGGACCTGCCGCCGAAGGTGGAGTCGATCGTCGCCTGCACGCTGAGCCGCGAGCAGGCCACGCTCTACCAGGCCACGGTCACCGAGCTGCTCGACGACGAAGGCCTCGGCGAGGGCATCGAGCGCCGCGGGCGGGTGCTGAAGCTGCTCACCGCGCTCAAGCAGATCTGCAACCACCCGGCCCAGTTCCTCGGCGAGGCGGGCCCGTTGCGCGCTCGCTCGGGCAAGCTGGCCCGCGTCACCGAGATCCTCGCCGAGGTGCTCGACGGCGGCGAGCGGGCGCTGGTGTTCACCCAGTACCGGGCGATGGGCGAGCTGCTCGCGCGCCACCTCGGCGCGGCGCTGCGGCTGCCGGCGGTGCCGTTCCTGCACGGGGGCGTGGACCTCGCGGCCCGCGACGCGATGGTGGCGGCCTTCCAGACCGACGACGCCGCGCCGCCGGTGCTGCTCGTCTCGCTCAAGGCCGGGGGCACCGGGCTCAACCTCACCCGGGCCACGCACGTGCTGCACTACGACCGGTGGTGGAACCCCGCGGTGGAGGACCAGGCCACCGACCGGGCCTACCGGATCGGGCAGACCCGCACCGTCAACGTGCACAAGCTGGTCACCGCGGGCACCCTCGAGGAGCGCATCGCCGACCTGCTGGAGCAGAAGCGGGCGCTGGCCGACTCGGTGGTCGGCAGCGGCGAGACCTGGATCACCGAGCTGGGCGACGCCGAGCTGCGCGCGCTGGTCGAGCTGTCCGGCGCGGACCTCGCCGAGGCCTCCGCCGACGACGGGGACGCCTGATGGCCGTCACGCGCTACGGGCTGACCTGGTGGGGCCGGCGCTGGATCGCCGCGCTGGAGGCGCTGGGCGCGGCGTATGAGAACCGGTTGCCGCGCGGGCGGACCTACGCTCGCCGCGGCGCGGTGCACGAGCTGGTGGTCACGCCCGGCTCGGTGACCGCGCGGGTGCATGGCAGCAGGCCCCGCCCGTACCGGGTCGGCCTGCGGATGCCGGTGTTCAGCGACGAGGAGTGGTCGCAGGTCACCGGCGCGCTGGCCGGGCAGCTGCGGCACGCCGCGGCGTTGCTCGACGGCGCGATGCCCGAGGACGTCGACGACACCCTCGCCGCGGTGGGCCTGTCGCTGTTCCCGCACGCCGGCGAGCTGGCCACCACCTGCTCGTGCCCCGACGTGGCGAACCCGTGCAAGCACGTCGCGGCGGTGCACTACGTGCTGGCCCAGACCTTCGACGCCGACCCGTTCCTGTTGCCGACGCTGCGCGGGCGCGACCGGGCCGCGTTGCTCGCCGGGCTGCGGGCCGTCCGGTCCGGGTCGGCCCCGGTCGACGCGGCGCCCGACGAGCACACCGGCAGCGTCGCGCTCACCGCGCTGAGCGCCCCGACCCTGTTCTCCGCGCGGGGAGACCTGGCCGCGATCGGGGCCCAGCCTCACCGGTCGCCGGACCCCACCGCGGTGCTGCGCAGGCTCGGCACCCCGCCCGGGTTCGACGCGGCGGGGGAGCAGGCGCTGGCCGACGCGGTGCGCCGGGCCGCCGAGCGGGCCTGGCAGCTGGCCGCCGCCGAGGACGGCGACCCGCTGCTGGTGGCGCTGCGCGAACGCGGCTCGGCGAGCACCCAGCAGCTCGGCGAGGCGCTGGGCCGCCCGGCCGAGGAGGTCCGCGCGGGGCTACGGGCACTGGTGGCCGACGGCCTCGTGTCCCGCACCGGGCACGCCCGCAGCACCCGCTACCACGCCTGAGAACCCGCGGACACCTCCGCGCGTCTCCGGACCGCTGACTGCTGGATCGATGTGGTCAGGGTCGGGGTGGTTCCCCAAGATCGCGGCAGGTCGCTGTTGGGGTCCGCCACGCGCCTGTGGGCGTCGCTGGCGCGGTTGCTGTGAGTAGCGACCTTGGACTCAGCATGCTCTTCCCGGAAGTCTAGAGGTGGCGGTGGTAGGTCACGATCAGCGTGCTGTGGTGCACGATCTCGCGGCTGGCGTTGTGCCCCACGACGAGCGCGAGGTGACCGACAAGTCCGCCACGCTGCGCTGGGTTCGATCCAGGGCACCGTTGTTTCGGATGGTCTAGTCGGCCACGCCGGATCCGTACCTGTGTGTCTACATCGTCTTGTTCGATGAGGTCGGGTCGCGGTCCGCTGGTGGTCAGCAGGGCGGCGTGGTCGCTGAGCTGGTCGGTTCGGGTGGTGTGGTTGTAGGCGCAGGTGCGGGTCTCGCCGGCTGCGGGGCTGACGAGGGTGTGGTCGAGTCGTTGGCTGCCGAATCGGTGGTTGATCCAGCTGTGGTCGCCGCTGCGGGGTTGAGGTGGCGGTAGGCGTCGCGGAGCCCGGGACGGTCCGGCTACCCGCGCCGTCTTGCGGGTTGACTCGCCGAGCGTCATCCGCCATCATGGTAGAGAATACTCTCGAATATTCTAGGGGGTACGATGCGTGCACGGTTCCTCGGTAAGGACCCTGAGTCCAATGTTGGCGACTCACCTACGCTGTTCGCGACGGATCGCATCGACCGCGAAACGTACATAGCCCAGGGCTGGGTTGTAACGGACCCGCAAGCTCTCGCCGGTATTGGTCCAATTCCGAACGGTGAGGCAATTATTGAGATTCCCGAGGATGTGTTGAAGTTCTACGCACGCCGTTACATGGAGGAGGAAAGACACTGAGCCAGCTAATTCAACCCGGCGCCGAGTTCGGGCAACTCTTTCGCGCGTTTGAGCACACGGCATTCCGCTTGGAAGTCAGGGCGACCTATGCCCCGTCGTACGAACAGGAGTCTTTTCAAAAGTTTCTGGCTGGCGAGCCGTACGAGTTGCCATGGATGCAGGATTGGCTGTCCATGATCCGCGACACGGCAAGGGAGGGGCGTCGCTTTGCGCGTGTACGGATGGTGAGTCTTCCCTTCAGCGACTACAACCGGTGGAGCCATGTTATCGCGCAGCACAATATTGCGGCGGGCGAAGACATTCGATACCTGATTAATGAGCAGGCCCAGAAACTCGGGTTGCCTAACCACGATTTCTGGTTGTTCGACTCACGTAAGTTGCTTCAGATGCGCTTCGATGAGGTCGACCGTTTTCTTGGTGGTGAAATTATCGAAGACCCGGCTGAGATTGTGCGGCATAACTACTGGCGGGACGCTGCTTGGCATCACGCTGCAAAGCGGGATGAATTTGCGACCGAAGAACACTCCCAGCGCATCTAACGTCCATGAGGCGCGCGACGCGCTGGGTAAGCGACTCCGTGAGCTACGCCAACGAGCGCGTTTGACCGGAACGCAGCTCGCGGAGTCACTGTCATGGCCACAGTCCAAGATATCCAAGCTGGAGACTGGTCGACAGACGCCGAGCGACGATGATATACGGGACTGGACTCGGTCTACCGGCAGCGAGTCGCAGATCGACGAGCTGCTGACCGCCCTTCATACCCTTGAAACGCAGCACGCGGAGTGGCAGCGCGTCCTGCGGCCTGGGCTGCAAGCGCACCAAAAAAAGCTTTCAGAGCTGGATGCGAAGACGCGACTCTTCCGCGTGTTCGAGGCCACAGTAGTTCCCGGCTTGCTTCAAATTGCCGAGTACGCAAGGGCGCGACTAGCGCAAGGGGTAATCCTCTACAACGCGAACAATGACATCGATGAAGCCGTTCAAACCCGAATGAAACGCCAAGAATTGTTGTATCGGCCGGAGAAGCGATTCCATTTCGTCCTCACGGAGGCATCACTGCGATTGCGTCTCTGTGGATCGGAGATCATGCTTGCCCAGCTTGACCGTCTCATATCACTGTCAACGTTGCCGAACGTTCGACTCGGGATCACTAGCTCCGATACGCAGTATGTAGTTGGTCCCTGGCACGGCTTTTGGCTGCGCGACAATGAGCGGGTACTAGTCGAAACGTTTTCAGCAGAGCTGAACCTCGTCCAACCTCCGGAAATCGCTCTTTATAGCAAGATTTTTGAACAATTCGCAGCCACTGCCACCTATGGCCGATCCGCACGGGCACTCATCACGCGAGTGGCCGACGATCTTGCTCTAGAGGTGCCCGACCGTGACGAGTAAATTCTCGCCTCTAGAATCCTTTGACAAGTTTGAGAATATTCGAGAATAATTTTAGCCTTCTGGTCGTCGTCTGTTTAGGCTCCCCGGTACGTCCCGTGTTGTGGCGGTTGAGTGTTCGGGAGGTCTCGGGTGGCTACGGCTGTTCCGTTGCTGTCGAGGGAGCAGGTTGGGCGGCTTCCTGGGCGTGCGCGTGAGATGGTGGAGTACCGCAAGAGCGGGTTGAGCCTGAACCATATTCAGGGGTGTCCGCTGGATTGCGCGTATTGCATTCGGCACACCTATGGGTTGTGGGATCAGCGGCAGCCGAGCGCGCTGATGACTGACGCCGAGGCCGTTGATCAGTTGGTGGGTCATCAGTATTTTCAGCCGCACGTGACACCTGTGCAAGTGTTCAATCGGGCTACTGACCCGTTTCTGCCGAGTGTGCGGCCGCACACGTTCGCGGTGCTAGAGGATTTGGACGAACGCGGGCTCACCAATCATGCTTTGGTGATCACGAGGCATCACATGCAGCCGGAGGACGCGGACCGGCTTAACCAGCTCCGGCACATCAAGGTCACGTTGCTGTTCACGTACTCGGATATCGACGATAAGCGGATTGAGCCGTACCCGTCGCAGGTGGCGGCTGAGTCGCTGACGCTGATGAGCGCTCCACCGAGGCGGAGGTATCGGACAGTGTTGTATTGGTGGCCGCTGGTCCCGGGACTGAACGACAGCGACGAGCACCTAGAGCGGGCGTTTGAGTTGGGGCGGCACGCCGACGCCACCGTATTCACTGGGTTGTTTTATCGGGACGAGATAGCCGCCTACTACAAAGCAAACAGCCTACCTGAGCCGTATTCTGAGACCGCGCGGCGTAAGATTGTTCCCGAGACGCTGGAACAGCGCGTGCTGTCGGTGTTCTCGTCGTCGGCTCCGTTGTTCCGTAAGACGTCGTGCGCGGTGTCGTATACGCATGGTCTGCCGGATTACAACGGGCATTGCGGCATCCGGGATCTGTGCGACATCTGCCCGCTTTCTCAGCTGGAGCTGTGCGCGGGCGCACATCGGGTACCCTCCCCCGACCAACTCCGGCAGGTCGCCGAGGCGTTGCCGGAGGCGCGCGGCCTGGAGGTTGTGGAGGTCAGTGAGCGGGCTGCTGTGGTGTCCGGGTTGGACACCGAGCAGCCGCGCTACTACCTGCAACACGCGCTGGGGTTCCAGGTCCACGATGTAGCTCACCCGCACCGCACGCGACGGCACGGACGAGCTGACATCGGATGGAAGGACACCGGCGGCAATGACTGACTGGACGAGCCTCACCTATGTGGTCGTGGACGTGGAGGGCAACGGTCAACAGCCGCCTGACCTGGTGGAACTGGCCGTGGTGCCGATCATCGGCGGCGTCATCGGTGAGCCGGTGAGTTGGCTGGTGCGCCCCGATGCGCCGATTACCCATTTCGCACGCAAGGTTCACGGCATCACCAACGACAGCGTGGCTGACGCCCCCGTATTCGACGACATCAAGTCCGAGGTGGTTGACGCGCTGGCCGCTGACGGGCTCATCGCGCATAACGCGCACGTGGACGTGGGGGTGTTACAGCGCAAGCTCGGCGCGTGGGAGTGCCCGGAAATCTTCGACACCCTCAAACTCGCCCGCCGACTGCTGCCCGGCGCGACCAGTTACAAACTCGGCGGGCTGGTCGAGGCGCTCACGCTGACCGACGGGCTTCCCGACGGGCTCACCCCGCACCGGGCTACCTATGACGCCCTGGTGACCGCGCGGCTTTTCGTTCGACTCGCCACGCTGCCCGATACGCGCCCGCTGACGGTGAACGAACTCCGCAACAAACCGGATGGGGGCGGTGATGACACTCCGGCCCTTTTCTGACCGTCAACGCGGCCTCTTCCTCTCCGTTGACGGACCGAGCGGCGCCGGGAAATCCACCATCGTGCAGCATCTGGCGCAAGTGCTCGTTGCTGGCGGTGAGACCGTTCATGTCACCGCCGAACCGTCGGCTGGCCCTATCGGGGTACTGGCACGGGAGTTGACCGAAACGGTCCCCGGTCACGCGCTGGCGTGTCTGTACGCAGCGGACCGGTACCACCACATCGCCACCGAGATCAGGCCCCACATCGAAAGCGGCGCCACGGTTATCGCCGACCGTTACATCCCTTCCGGGCTGGTTGTTCAACGCTTCGACGGCATCGACCCGGCGTTTTTGTGGCAGCTCAACTCAGAAGCCGACCGGCCCGACCTCGCGGTGATTCTGGAAGCCGACCCGGCAGTGATCGCGCAACGGCTCAATGAACGCGGACCCTACAACCGTTTCCAACTCCGGCCCGGCAGCGCCCACGCCGAAATCTACTTCTACAAACAAGCCACCGAACGGCTCATACAAGCCGGTTTTGACGTGCTACGCGTGAACTGCAACCGGCAAACCACTCCACAGATAGCCGAGCACATCCTCGACCGCCTCACCACCTTCTTCGCGCCCCCGAAGGAGTCCGCATGAACCCCCAAACTGAGCCCGCGTCCTCTGAACTTGAGGCCATGATCAGCCGCGCTATCCGCACGCTCAACGAGCACACCAACCACGCCGACCTGTGCGCGGTCTGCGGCTGCGCTATGAGCCGCCCCCACAGCTGGGTTTGAGGGGCCGTGGATCTTCCGGATAGCGAACCCACTAGGGTTCCCACCCGGAAGAGAGGAAGTCGATGTCGAAGAATCGTCGGTCGTTTACTCCTGAGTTCAAGGAGGAAGCGTCGAAGCTGGTTGTCGAGACGACGCGT
>JBBSQN010000186.1:0-9470 GCA_038257875.1 Mycobacteriales bacterium | reverse complement strand
TCTTGGCGGCCCGTTTACGTGAGGTTGGTTATGGCAAGCCGGATTCTTGCAGCAAACGGGCCGCCGCCCGTGGCGACACGCCGAGCGGGGACATACACTTTCGGGTGTAAATAGTCACAAGGCTGGCTGAATAACCCTCATGGCTGAGCGGTTCGCGTCGACCTTCACGCCGAGGTCGCCAGGTCGCAGTTGCGGGCAGTGGTGGGTGATGACCTGTTTCGCCCGCTGGTACATTTCGTACAGTTTGGGTATGAGTGAGTTGCCGATCAGCGAGGCACGGGAACACCTGGGCGAGGTGGTGTCGCGGGCCTGGAGCGCGGGGCCCGGCCGCATATCTGCTGCTGATGGTGGGTCTGCGGGCACGGCGGCAGCATCGCGTCGGCATGGGTTCTGACCGGGGCGCGCTTGCCGCATGTCGTGCCGGAGACACCCTCGTGGTCACCAACCTCGACCGGCTCGCCCGTGTCACAGTGGGCTCCGCACCTGAACGCAGGCGCCACCATTGTTGGTGTAGCTGGAGGTGAACCACCCAGCTCGGCGCGGCCCGCCTGCGATGCCCTGGACAGCTACAGCTCCGTCTCCACCCACCGGATCGTGGCCGGCGAGTCCTGCATGCTCAGCGCCAGCCCCAGCTGGGGATCGCCCTACGGAACAGTTCGGGTCGAACGCTGCGCTGGGTCTGGGTCGAGTTGGTCGCGGTACCACTCGCCCCACGTGCGGAGCTGGCTGAGCACCGGTTCGAGACTGCGGCCGACCTCGGTCAGGGAGTATTCCACCTTCGGCGGTACCTGGGGGTAGACGGTGCGCAGCACGAGCTGGTCGGCTTCTAGCTCGCGTAGCTGTCGGGTGAGCATCCGCGCCGTCACGGCCGGCATGCCCCGCTGGAGCTGCCCGAAGCGCTGCACCCCGTCGACGAGGTGTTCCAGGATCACCAGCTTCCACTTAACTAGCGCACATGACAACGAACGCCGATGCTGGGCCCATGCCGATCAGCACCGCACGCCACCAGGTCAGCGCCCAGCCGGACTGGTACGAGCCCTACGCGATCTCGTTGGCCATCCAGGTTGGAAATCTGGTCTTCGTCTCCGGGCAGGCCGCGGTCGACGAGCACGGCGACACGGTCGGGCCTGGAGACTTCGAGGCTCAGGCCCGGCGGGCGTTCGCCAACCTGGCCACCGTGCTGACCAACGCCGGCTCCGGTCTCGAGCACGTGGTCAAGGTGACGATCCTCGTGACCGACATGGCCGTGATCGACCAGGTCGTCGCCCTGCGCAGGGAGTTCTTCACTCCACCCTACCCGGCCGACACCATCGCCGAAGTCGCGTCGTTGGCTCGGCCCGAGTGGCTGATCGAGATCGAGGCCGTGGCCGTCGCGCCCGATCTGTCAGAGGCGTCCGCCGAATGAGCGCGACGGGCGACGGGGTCGAGATCGACGCTGCTCCTCACGCCCTCGGCTCGACCCCGCGGGGGCTCCGGGCGGACTTGCCGGCCCAGGCCGGGGAGAGACCCAGCTCGGTGAGCTGGTGGGGCGAGGTTAGAGCTCGTGTCCGGTGGTGCTGTCGACGTGGTCAGGTAGCGACCCGTCGTGGCGGTCGCCCGTGGTCGACGTGCCGGCGGGCTCGAACATCGGGATCGAGCCACCGGGTGGCGAAGGCTTGTGCTCGGGCCCCATCGGAACCACGTAGGTGTCGCCTGCGCGCAGGGCGACGGTCGTTTCCTGGCCGTCCGCGTCTCGCACGGTGATGTCGAACCGCCCGTCGAGGACCAGGAAGAACTCGTCGGTGGGTCGCGAGGGCTTCGGTCAGGTTCACGGGGGTGATGCTCACTCATGCCTCGAGTATCCGCCGTCCTCGGTTGCCATCCTCGCCGCAGCGTCCCGCAGGAGGATCCCGCTCCGGAACGGGTGGGAGTATGGCCCAGTTGGCCCGGCCAGTTCGGCCCCGGCGCGGCCCTGTTGGCTCGCCTACGCTACTGACATGTCGGCGAAGTCGGACCGCGCGCGGGTCGAGGACGTGCACGAACTGGCTTTGGGCATGCCCCATGTGACGGTCGAACGCGGACCTCGCGGCAACCCTGTCTACCAGGTTGGCGGCAAATCTTTCGTCTTCTTCCGCAACCCTCGGGCGGACGCCACCGACCCCGAGACCGGAGAACGATACACGGACGTGATCGTGTTCTGGGTTGCGTCCGAGTCCGACAAGCAAGCAATGGTCCAAGATCCGGCGGCCCCGTTCTTCACGACCCCCCACTTCGACGGTCACCGATCGGTGTTGCTGCGGTCAAGCCGGATCGGCGAGCTCACCCGGCAGGAGTTGGCTGAAGTAGTTCAGGATGCTTGGCTCGCTCAAGCGTCGGACCGCAGAAGAGCGACCTGGCTCGATGCGCACGCCGCCCAGTAGCGGCCCTCCTGTCCTGTCTTGAAGATCGGGCCGCGAAGCAGGCGGGCGGCCTCGGCGATCGACAGGTTTGGGGATACCCAGCCGCCTCGTAAGCGGATCGGCTACCGGGCCGCCGTCGTGCCGCCGGTCATCGAGGCGGCGGCGTGGGCGTCCGCCCCGGGTCTGCGCTGATGTCTTGTGCGGCGGTGGGGTGAGTGTCGTTGCCAGCGCTGTTGTCGGAGCCGACGTGCCGTAGAAGTCGTACGGCTATCGGCTCTGACCGGGCGCGGCACATGCCGTAGACCGGAGCTGACATTGCCATGCTGGCGGCCCGGTCCGGTTCCCTGCTGCCCTCTGGTGACGACGTGGGCGCAGGCACGCCCGGAGATGACCACTCCCCCTTCAACCGCAGCGGTGATCCCGCCGACCGGTTGACCTACGCCACGGCCGTCGAGCGCGGGTGACGACTCCCCGGCGACGACCCCGTGGCCGGTTTCGAGCGTCCGTGCGAGAGTGGTCACCATGACCGCTGCCGCTCCGGGCGCTGTACTCCGGGAGGTCGTGGGCGTGCTGCGTGCGGCCGGAGCGCGGTTCGCGCTGCTGCACGGTAGCCGGGTCACCGGGTCCTCGCGGCCGGACTCCGACGTCGATGTCGCCGCCTGGTGGGTGTCCGGAGCGCCTGCGGCGTTCGAGGTGCTGCTCCCCGCGGGCGTCGACCTGGTGGTCCTCAATGGTGCACCGCTCGAGCTCGCCGGACGGATCGCGGTGCACGGCACGATCCTGTTCGACGACGACCCTCCTGCCCGGGTTCGCTGGGTCGCGTCGACCCGCAAGATCTACGCCGACGAGCGGCCCCGCATGCTCCGCAGCCATCGAGAGTTCGCCGAGAGCGTTCGCCGTGGTCGATGAGGTTCGGGTCCTGCAGCTGCTCCGGTCGGTCACCGACGATCTGGCTGTGCTGCGCCACGAGGCATCTTCCGACGAGCGCAGACGCGCCGACCCGCTGTGGCTACGCGGAGTCAAGTACACCTTCGTGACGGCGATCGAGGGCTGCGTCGATGTCGCCCAGCACATCTGTGCCTCCGAGGGCTGGGGTCCACCGCGGGACAACGGCGACGCGCTTGAGGTGCTCGGGCGGCACAGGGTGCTCACGAGCCCAGGGCCACGTCAAGCGGCAAGTGGCGGACCCGGATCCGGTCGTCCAGGACGACCACGATGGCGCACCGGACCGCAGAGACTCCTCGAGCCGGTCAAGGTTGGCCAACAACACCCCAACGAGGGCTTCGGCATCAACCTCAGCCCGCGGAACAGCACGACACTCGGTTCCCGGTCATTGCTGCGGGCGAGAAGCTCACCAAAGTCGGTGTCGGCCGAGAGGAACACACCCGTCGGCTGCTGACGCCGCCATCACATCATCGTCAGAGGACCCGGCCAGCTCGACGTCGCAGACGTGCACCGCATGATGACCGCGGCCGCGGAGCAGGACGGCGAGCCTCGGCGACAGACACTCGTCGACCAGGAACTTCACGCACTCGGCCGCAGCGGCAGCTCCCGCTCGGTCACCGCTGCCGCGGCGTAGAGCAATGCCTCGTGCACGTCCTGAAGGTCAAGCTGGGGAAACTCGGCAAGGACGTCCTGGACGGTTATGTCGGCAGCCAGCATCTTGATGACTCGCGACACCGGCATCCGGGTTCCCCGGATACACGGCACTCCACCCATGACTCGATGATCGACCGATACCCGTTCGAACGCCACGACGTGAAGATAGCGGCATCGGCGTTGCACCTCGAAGCGGCGCTTCGGGCACGCCCGGAAACCGCGTGCCTGCACCACAGCCAGCTGCTGGCGTGGTAAGAAGGCGAGGTCCTGCAGATCGTTGAGCTCGACCGCGGCCAGCGGAGCCGGGAGGAGCTGGCCAGACCTCATTCGGGTCAGTGTCGCCGCTGCGCGGCACACGACCGATGGATGGCAGCCCACCCGGATGCCGCCGCGTTCACCGAAGCCTGGGCTGACCGCAACCTCGACGAGCTGGCGGGCCATTGAAGGGCTCCCCCGCCGGGGCGAGATCTGGATCATCGATGCCGGTATCAGCGTGCTCCTGATCTCCTCCACCGTGTACAACGAGATTCCTAACGAGCCGACCGTCATCGTCGTGCCGGTGTTCGACACCGAGCCCGACACCGGCTTCGGCGTGGACCTGGGCGACGGCTGGGCCGCCCCGGGTCTGGTTACCAGCCTGCGCAAGGCCCGGTTGACCGAGTTCCGCCGTCTGATCGACGTCCAGGCCCTCACAGACGTCAACACCATGCTCTTCAAGATCCTCGCGACGCCGGATCGGTAGCCGGGCCTGGTCGTCGGCGCGTCGCGAGCTACCCAAGCTCGACCCGCCTGCCCACACCTCGCCCGCTACGCGACCGCGATGACGGCTGGTTGATCAGGTCCAAACTGTCGAGTTCGACACCAGTCCTGTTCAATCATGGTGGGAACCGGACCCCTGTCGAACTCGACGAGGTCACCGGCGCACGGCTGTGGGCTGTGGTGACGGACCAGAGTCGAGGTGATCCATCGGCTATCGAGGCTCACAGTGGCTATGTTGGCGTAGTCGGCGCATGCTGGGTTCATGACCGCCGAGCCTGTCGAGCTGTCGGTGAGCCAGGCTCGCGACCAGTTCTCCGACGCGGTGAACCGTGCCGCGTTCGGCGGCGAGATCACCTACGTGAGCCGCGGCCGCGGGCGTTCCCGGGCGGCCGCCATCGTTCCAGCGGACTTGGTCGAGGCCTACGAGTCACTGATCGACCGTGAAGACGGCGCGATCGCCGCCCAGCGGCTCGCCGATCTCGACGTCGGCCGCAGCCATGTCGTGCCTGCTGACGAGGTCGCGCGGGACCTCGACTTGTGACCGAACGTGCTCACTACAGCGTCGGCTACGAGTCGGCGGCACGGAAGGAGCTGAGCAAGCTCGACAAGCCTGTGACCAGACGAATCGTACGAGCGATCTCCGAGCTCGGTACCGACCCACAGCCACCAGGATGCCGACGCAGGCTGCCGAGGACGAGGCCGACCTCGCTGCCGCTCGTCGGGCTCTGTCCAACTCTGAGCCTCGGATTCAACACCGCGAGATCCTGGCCGACCTGGGTATCGGCACCAACTGATTGGTGACCTACGAGATCGAGTGGGAGGCGCCAGCGCGGCGCGAGCTACGCAAGCTCGACCCGCCTGTCCATCGCAGGTTGGCGATCGCCGCTGGGTCTGCGCTTACAGCGGCGATGTCGCTGCTGTCGGTGGAGGGCACCGACCTGCGGGAGACCCTCGGGCGGCTGGTGGACACCGGCCGCTGGGAGCAGGCCGGTGGCATCGGGATCCTGGTGGCCATCACGGTCTCGACGTTTGGATGCCCGTCAGGACGCGTGGGGTACCACGTCGCGGCTTCGGCGGTAGAGCGTTCGGGGCGAGATGTCGGCCCCGTTCGGCCACGTGATCGTCCCGGCCTCCTGGTCGGCCCTGACCTGCTTGAAGAGGCGGTAATCACGCCGCAGTTCGTCGAAGATCGGGCCCTTCAGCAGTGGCTCGACATCGAGAACCTTGGACTCACCCGTCTCGAAGGTGAACTCCAGGATGTAGCGGGAGAGCACCCGCACCTCGGTGACGTCGATGATCGGCTCCTCCACGAACTCACCTCCCACGGGGAATCGAGCCGGGCGGTTCGGCTCGCCGGACCGCCTCCCATGCAGCGTAGGCCTCATCACTGTACTCAGCGAGAACCTCGCGGACCTGCCGATGCAGCTTCGGAGGGAGGCGGCCAGCGAGAACCTCGCCAGTATCGAGTGCGACGGTCGCGCGATGTTCGCCCCGAACGGCCACGTGAGGACGCTGATGCTCTTCCTGGTAGTAGAACCAGAGGGTGTGTCCTGCGATCTCGGCCCATCGCGGCACTTGTCGCCTCCTGTCGTAACGGAGCCGAAGGTATCGAGCCGGTACGACAGTCCCGATGTCAGCTGGAGCCGGTCGCCGCTCGACACGTGCTGCGCGGGATCGGTGGGAGGCGGCCCCGTCGTCGCGACCACCCCCACCTTTCACCGATCATGCCGACGCCCTCAGGGCGGAGCGGCCGTAGCTCCCCTGGCGTGAACGCCGCGGGTCGCCCGTCGTGCGGCGCAACGACATGGCCGAGCGGATAGCCTCGGCACCATGGAACCTGACCGTGACGTCGAGTTCGTCTTCGAGCCGCACGGTGAGGGTGGTTACTACGCGTATGCGCCAGAGCTACCAGGGCTGCACACGCAGGGCGATAGCCTCGAGGACGCCATCGCGAACGCTGAGGAGGCGCTGGCCCTCTACGTCGAGGGGCTCCGCGAGGAAGGCCGATCCTTGCAGACGGGGATCGTTCGGCGCAGGTTGTCGATGCCGGCTTGACCGGACGGCAGCCGGTCGTCTCCGGTGCACAACTCGTCGCGGCCCCTGGCAAGCTCGGATGGGTTTCGGTACGCCAGCGCGGCAGTCATGTCCGCCTCATGCACGATAACGCGCCTCTCCAGGGGGCGTGAGGCTCCGGTAACAGCGGGTGCTGAGGTGGCGACGTTCGGAGTAACGGCTGGCGGTGGGGATCTGTGACTGATCGGTTGTTGGTGGACGTCGGCGTGGACGGACGCGTGGTGGTGTCGACGTGGCTGGACGGCGAGCTGCCGAGCCCGGTGGGTGAGCCGGTTGAGCTGGCGTGGCCGTTGAGTGACGATGAGTTGGAGGAGCTGCGCTGGTATCTGGAGGACTACCTGCGAGCGCCGTTCGGGGTGTACGAGCAGCGGGGTCCACAGGTCGCCGGTCGGTTGGAGGAGTGGGGCCGGCGGATGTTCGCGGGGCTGTTCGCCGTCGATGCGGCGCGGGATGCGTATGTGGTGTTGCGGACCCGCGCGGCTGCTGCGGGGGCGGGGTCGCGGCCGGAGATCGTGGTGCGGTCCGCGCAGCCGGAGTGGTTGGGCTTGCCGTGGGAGCTGTTGGCTGATCCTGCTCAACCGTCGCCGGTGGCGTTGGATGCTGCTGCGGTGAGCCGCAGCCTGCCCGGCGCACAGATGGGGCAGGCGTTCTCGGTCGGCGGGGAGCAGTTGCGGGTGTTGATGGTGATCTCCCGTCCGGGCGGCACCGGGGACGTGGGGTATCGGATGATCGCCCGCCCGTTGCTGGAGCGCCTGGACGCGGTGCGCGGTGACGTGGAGTTGGTGGTGTTGCGCCCCCCGACGATGCAGACACTGGTGGACACGCTGGCGACAGCGCGGACCGCGGGTCGGCCGTTTCAGGTGGTGCACTTCGACGGGCATGGGGTGTTGTCAGGGCGCCGAGCCGGGATGGGTCCACCGGTGGGTTTCGACGCCACCGAGAGCGGGATGCTGGTGTTCGAGAAGCCCGGCGGGGGCGCGGACACGGTGCCGGCCGAGGATGTGGCGCGGGTGTTGGCGGAAGCTCGGGTGCCGGTGGTGGTGCTCAATGCCTGCCAGTCCGGGGCGATCGGGAAGCAGCTGGAGGCGGCGGTCGCGACGCGGCTGTTGGCGGGGGGCGCGTCGTCGGTGGTGGCGATGGCCTACAGCGTGTACGCGGTGGCGGCTGCGGAGTTCATGTCCGCGTTCTATGAGCGGCTCTTCGCCGGTGACCGGATCAGCGACGCGGTGACCGCAGGCCGCGCGCGGCTGGCTCGCAACGCGCTGCGGCCCAGCCCGAAGGGCAAGATGGCGCTCTCGGACTGGGTGGTGCCGGTGCACTACCTGCGCCGCGACGCGCATTTCCCCTCCCTTCGCGACACCGCTGCCGACCCGGCTGGCGGAGTGCGAGGTGGACTGTCGTTGGACGCGGCCCTGGACCGCATCCGCGACGACCCCGCCGGTGATGTCAGGGATCCGCTGGCGCCGCGGGATGCGTTCGTGGGCCGTGACGGGCTGATCTACACCCTAGAGGTCGCGGTCCGGCTACAGCGGGTGGTGGTGATCCACGGGCCGGGTGGCACCGGGAAGACCGAGCTGGCCAAGGCGTTCGGGCGGTGGTGGCGCGACACCGGCGGAGTCGAGCACCCGGAGCTCGTGATCTGGCACTCGTTCGAGCCGGGGGTGGACTCGTTCGGGCTCGACGGGGTCCTGTCCGCGATCGGGCGGCGGGTCTACGGCGTCGATTTCGCCCAGCTCGACGCCACGCGACGCCGACAGGTGGTGCGCGATCTGCTCGCTAACCACCGGGTGCTCGTGGTGTTCGACAACTTCGAGTCCGTGCACTCGATGCCCGACCCGGCCACGGCGACCCCACCGCTGGACGAGCCCGGCCGCGACGAGCTGCGAGACTTCCTGGCCGAGGTGGCCGCGGCCAGCTCCAGCGCGATCATCATCACCAGCCGCAGCCCGGAAACATGGCTGGGTGAGATGCGGCGGCTCCCGCTGGCCGGGCTGAGTGCCGAGGAGACCTTCGACTACGCCGACCAACTCCTGGCCCCGTACCCAGACGCGGTGTCGCGGCGCGCCCAGCGGGTGTTCGGCGAGCTGATGGAATGGCTCGACGGACACCCGCTGAGCATGCGCCTGACCCTGCCCTACCTCGACACCACCGACACAGCCGACCTGCTGGCCGGGCTACGTGGCATCACGGCATTGCCCGGCAGTGATGACGGCGGCCGGACCACATCGCTGCCAGCTTGCATCACCTACTCCGTCACCCACCTCGACCCGGAAACCCGCCAGCTGCTGGCTGCGGTGTGCCTGTTCCACGGCGTCACGGACGCCGACGTCCTCGGCATCTTCTCCCAGCAACCACAGGCGCCGCGTCGGTTCGCCGACACCAGCGCTGAAACCTGGGCCCACGTCTTGGACCGGGCCGTCGGGGTGGGTCTGTTGACCACGCTCGGATCGGGCATGTACGGCATCCACCCAGCTCTGCCCAGCTATCTCGCCAACCACTGGCGCGCCGAGGACCCCGACACCCACGGCAACGTCATGTTCACAACCCGTAGTTGCCCGTCACTCTAAGTGGCCAGGAATGGGAGCACCCTCATCCGGTCCCGACATATCCGCTCGGTGGTTTCCTTAATCGCATCGACACCGTTCAGCCGGAGGATTCCGA
>JBBSQN010000185.1:0-9554 GCA_038257875.1 Mycobacteriales bacterium | reverse complement strand
CGCGGTGCGGACCCTGACCGGGCACACCGGCGGGGTGCGGGCGTTGGCGGTGGATCCGCAGGGGCGGTGGCTGGCCTCGGGCAGCGACGACCGCGACGTGCGGTTGTGGGATCCGGTCACCGGTGGCGCGGTGCGGACCCTGACCGGGCACACCGACTGGGTGCGGGCGTTGGCGGTGGATCCGCAGGGGCGGTGGCTGGCCTCGGGCAGCGGCGACGGCAGCGTGCGGTTGTGGGATCCGGTCACCGGTGGCGCGGTGCGGACCCTGACCGGGCACACCGGCGGGGTGCGGGCGTTGGCGGTGGATCCGCAGGGGCGGTGGCTGGCCTCGGGCAGCGACGACGGCAGCGTGCGGTTGTGGGACCCCGCCACCGGCGAGCCGCTCGCTACCCTCGTCGCCTCCGAAGACGGCTGGGCCGCACTGCTCCCCAACGGCAGCTACAAGCTGGCCGGCCGGCCGGCCGGCCGGTCTCTGGTGGGCGATCGGGCTGTGCCGGTTCGAGGCGACCGATCTGCCGGACCTCGCCCCGTACCAGCCACACCTGCGCAGGCTGCCCAGCGACGCCCCGATCCTCCCCCTCACCTGAGATGGCCTCCGACCCACGCTGGGACCGGCTCACCAGTCCAGCCCAGGCCGCGTGGCGCTGGGCCTGGGCCACCGCGCTCACCCGCAGCGGCACCGACCCGTCCGGCGCGGTGGTGGATCCGCTGGACCTGCTCGCCGGGATCAGCCTGGCCCACCTGCAGGACAGCCCCGTGGGATGGCTGTTCGAGCACTTCGAGATCCCGCTCGGTGCCGTGCTCGGCGACGGCGGAGCACGCCGGTACTCGCCCAATGCGCTGCTCTCTGCAGAGCACGCCGTCCCCGCGGGCACGCTTCCGCCGACCGACCCACCAGTCGAACACGTGCTGGACCACGCCCTCACCGAGATGCCGCCGAGCGCCGACGGCCTGGTCGACCTCGCCATGTTATTCGGGGCGCTACTGGAGACCAGCAACGAGGCGTCGACGGCGTTGCGCCGGGAGCTGACCGACCGCAGCGTCGACCCGGATCCGGTCCTGGGGTCCTGCCGCGAGCACCTCGGGCAGCGCAGCACTTACGTCGAGTATCTGCGCGAGCACCACCCCTACCGGCGTCCGGAGGTTCAGCTGGCATCGTTGGCGCCGGACGAGCCGCCGACCCGGTGGGCCGAGAACGAACCAGCCGACCTGGTGGGCCTGCACGCCGAGGTCGACGCGTTCGCTTACCTGATCGCCTCTCGCACGCTCACTCCGCCGCTGGCCGTTGGCTTGTTCGGCGATTGGGGGTCGGGCAAGAGCTACTTCCTGCGCAGCGTGCAGCGTCGCATCGACCGGCTGGTCACCGCCACCGCCGAGCACCCGCCGTTTCACCGCGCCATCGCCCAGGTCGAGTTCAACGCCTGGCAGTACGTCGAGGGCAACCTGTGGGCGAGCCTGCTCGAGCATCTGTTCCGCAACCTGCGGCGGGCCGGTGAGCGCGACGCCGACGACCTGCTCGACGCACGCCGCCGCGAGTACCTCACCCAGATCACCGCGCACACCGCCGAGCACCAGCGTGCCCTCGAGCGGCGCGATGAGCTCGCCGGCGAGCAACAGGCCGCACAGCAGGCGGTCGAGGAGAGAGCAGGCGAGCGGGACCGCACGCTCGCCGAGCTGGAACGCGCACGTCGGCGCAACTCGTTCCGCGGCTGGCGACCCTCGGCGGAGCTGCAGCAGAAGATCCGCGCCACGACCGGCCTGGCCGAGGTGGGCGAACAGGCGGCCGAGCTGCAGAATGCGTTGGCGAGCACCCGGGAGACCCTGACCCGTGCCGGCCCGGTGCTCGGCGCGCTGCGCACCGGGGGCTGGCGCTACGCCCTCGCGCTGGTCGCGGTGGTCGCGCTCGGCCCGTCGATCAGCTTCCTGTCGGGTTGGCTGGACGTCTCGGCGGTGTCGAACGCGATCGCCAGCGTGTCCGGGCTCCTGGCCGGCCTGACCGTCTACGCCACCCGCGGTGCCGCGCTGCTCTCCAGCACGCTCGGCGCGGTCACCGACGCACAGGCCAAGCTGAACGCCGAGCTCGACGTCCGACGCGAGGAGCTCGACCAGGAGGTCCGAGCCGCCGAGGTCGTCGTCGCCGAGACCGAGCGCGCGCTGGAGTCGGCGGTGGCACAGGAACAGCGACTCGCCGCGTCAGTCGCTGAGCTGGAGGCGCAGCTCGCCCAGATCACACCGAGCAGCGTGCTCGCCGAGTTCGTCGACAAGCGGGTCGCCAGCGACGACTACCGTCGCCATCTCGGGGTCCCGGCGCTGGTGCGCCAAGACCTCGAGCGGCTGTCCCGGCTCCTCACCGAACTGCACAAGGACGACTCGGGGATCGACGAGCAGCACGCGATCGACCGGATCGTGCTCTACATCGACGACCTCGACCGCTGCCCCGCCCACCTGGTGGTCAAGGTTCTGGAGGCGGTACACCTGCTGCTGGCGTTCCCGCTGTTCGTGGTGGTGGTCGCGGTGGACGCCCGGTGGCTCGAGGCCTCGCTCGCCGAGCATTACAGCCAGCTCGGGGCCGACGCCGCGGTGCCCGCCGACTACCTGGAGAAGATCTTCCAAGTGCCGTTCTGGGTCCGCCCACTCGAACCGGACGTCAGACGACAGATGGTGCGCGGATTGCTCGCCCCGAACGTGACCACGCCCGACGTGACGACCGGCGAGCAGGACGGTCGGGTCGGTGCCACCGATGTCCCCGAGGTGGACCTGCCGGCGTTCGTCGAGTTGGTGGAGTCCTTCGGCGTGACCGATCCGGCCGAGCAGCCCTGGCTGGAGGCCGCCAGACTGACCGTCACCGCCGACGAGCTCCGCCTGCTCGAGCAGATCACGCCGCTGATCGGCTCGACGCCGCGGGCGGTGAAGCGGTTCGTCAACGTCTACCTGCTGTTGCGCGCGATGGGCCGCGGTCGGGGTTGGGCGCTGCCCGACCAGGGTCAGGTCGCGGTGCTGCTGGCGATCGCCACCGGCCTGCCGGCGCTGGCGGACGCGATGTTCCCGCACCTGGCGGCCGTGACGACCCTGCCCGCGGCGCGGGACGCCACGACGGACGGCGGCGTCGCCGCGCAGCGCGCCCAGCTCGACACCTGGCTGACCGGGCATCCGGAGTGGCAGCACGTCGACCTGTCCGGCACGAGCCGGTGGGCCGATCTGATCCTGCGCTTCCGCTTCCACCGGAGTCCGCGGCCCATCGCCACAGTGGAGTGATCGGACAGCGTCTGTGACGTCCCTCGTCGCGATGTCAGCCAGGAGGCTCGGGCTAGGGGTTGATCTCGCCCAGCGCAGTCGGCTCACCGAAGATGAAGTCGTCCATCACCACGAGATCGCGGTCTGCGCGCTCGTCCGGGCCGAGCACGGTGTTGCCACTCGTGATCCGCACGCGCGCCACTCGCCGGTCGAGGAAGCGGACGCCGAGGAAGGACAGGGTCTCCCGACCGGGGCTGGCCGGCACGTCGAACCTCCAGAGCAGCCGGTTCCGCTCGTCACGGTACTCGATCCTGGTCCCGGGTCGGTCCACATCGGTGAACACCGCGCCGAACCCGTTGGTCGTAGCCGGCGTCGAGGTGCCGGGGACGAAGAAGTCCACTTCCATGACGTTGCTGCCGAGTGGCGTGAAAAGCCGTTGTGGGCTGAACGTCCTGAACAGGCGCGAGTAGGTCGGGTTGATGTTGTCGAACTCGATCGGTGCCACGCCGGCGTTGGCGCTCACCTGAAAGCCTGTCCCGCGGGTCGCGAACACCACGCCCCTTGGCACGGTCGTGTTGAAGAAGTCGGCGGGCAAGAGGTTCGGCGCGGCGCGGTCATCGGGCACGCCGTCCCAGTTGATCTCCTGGCGCTGGTCGCCGAGATCCTGGCGGTAGGCGTCCACCGCCGACTGGATCGCCTGCTGGCTCGTGCCTGCGGCCTGCTGGACGTTGACCGGAGGACGTCCGATCTGGCTGCTGACCGCATCGGCCGAGTCGGCTGACGGCGACGTGGTGTCTTCCACACTCATTGTGATCTCCTGAGTCGGATCAGGGTCGTCTCTCGTTTCGAGAGGTCCATCGATGTGCCGAGAGAGCTCTTGGCGATTTCCAGCGTCGCAGCTGGAGTTGCAGTGGAGGATCGGGGAAATCCCTCGCCACCCCCTACCCAGCCAAGCCCACGAACCTCGGAGATCGACTTAGCGGCGAGCGTGCGCAGGGCCCGGTAGCCTGCCTGTAGGCCGGACCAGCGGGCCGTCGAGGGTGGGCGGTGTCGGGATCGGTCGTGAAGGCTGCCTTCCCCCGGGGCGACGCCGAGGCCGTCAGAGCACAGCCGCCGAAGGAACGAGGGGAAAACCTTCCATGCGCACTCTCGTGCAGCCCGTAGCAGGCCAGGACATCATCGGACGCGATGCGGAACTGGGTGCCGTCGACGTCGCGTTGTGCCGTCCGGAGCGGACCGTGTCCGTCCTCGTCGTCGTCGGCGAACCAGGTATCGGCAAGACGCGCTTCCTCGCCGAGGTGTGCCGCCGCGCCGAAGACCGAGGGTGGCGGATCACGGCCGGTCGGGCGACACCCCAGCAGCGGGAGACCCCACTGGCGGTGGTCGTCGACGCGCTCGACCCACTGGTGCTGGCCGACCCGACAGTGGTCGAGGGTCTTCCGGTCCAGCTGTCCGCAACCCTCGCGGTCATCCTGCGGGGAGAGGATCCGGCAGTGCCGGGTGCGGGGTCGCCGCGGATGCGCCAGCTGGCGATCGGGGCGTTGCTCGACCGGTGCGCTGCTGACCGTCCGTTGCTCGTCATGCTCGACGACCTGCACTGGGCCGATGCCGACACCGTCGCGCTGATCGAGCACCTGATCCACCTGCGGACACCGTCGCGAGTGGTACTCGCACTGGCCTTCCGCCCGCACCAGGTGCCCGGTCGGCTGGCCGCGGTGCTCGCCGGCACCACCACGGCTGGCGTGGCGTGCTACGTCGAGCTCGGTCCGCTGTCGATGGAGCAGAGCGCACGGTTGCTCGGCCCCGACACGCCGGGTCCGGTGGCTCGACGACTGCATGACACCGCGGAGGGCAACCCGCGGTATCTGCTCGCGTTGGCGCGCGCCGGAGCGGCCACCTGGTCGACGGAGCAAGCGCTGCCGGCCGAGGTCCGTGCCGCGCTGGCCGCTGAGCTCGAGGAGCTGCCGGCGCAGGTACGGCTGGTCGCGCACGCCGCGTCCGTGCTGGGCATCGAGCTCGATCCTGAACCGTTGCCCGTCGTGGCAGAGCTGGACGGTGCGCAGGTCGACGCCGCGGTCGACGCGCTGGTACACGCCGACCTGTTGCGCGCCGACGCTGTGTCCGGCCAGCTGCGCTTCCGCCATCAGCTCGTGCATCAGGGCATCTACGAGTCCGCTGGCGCGGGCTGGCGACGTGGTGCACACGCCCGGGCCGCGCAGCTGCTGACCGCCCATCGTGCTCCCGCCGGGCGGCTGGCCCACCACCTCACCCACGCGGCCACGACCGGGGACGACTCGGTGGTCCGGGTGCTGGTCGCCGCGGCAGCCGCCGAGCGCTGGCGGGCGCCGACGACCGCGGCCCGCTGGTACGGCGTGGCATTGCGGCTGTTGCCGCAGGACCGGCGGTATCCCGCTCGACGAGGTCGGTTGCTGCTGGCCCAGTCCGAGTGCCTGATGACCGCCGGTCTGCTGACCGAGAGCCATCACGCGGTCTCCGAGGCGTTGCCACTGCTGCGCCAGCGCTCCCGCCCGGTGGCGCGCCGCGCCGTGCGGACCGCGGCAGCGGTGCACCAGCTCCGTGGCCGGCGCGACGAGGCGGCAGCGCTGCTGCGCAGGACGTTCGAGGAGCCCGGCCTGGCCGATGCCGATCTGGTCCTGCAGCTGGCCGGCCTCGAGCTGCTGCGCGGCGAGCTGGCCGAGGCGGCCGCGCTGGCGCGCACGGTCGCCGGCTCGGCCGAAGGCGGGACGGGCGGGTTCGGAGGCTGCGCCGTGCTGGCGTTCGTGCACGCCAGCACCGGGGACGCCACGGCCGCTCGGCGCGCGGCCGACGCAGCGGTCGAGCTGCTCGACCGCTGCTCCGATCTCGATCTCGCCAACCAGCTGCAATCCGTCCTCTGGCTGGTCTGGACGAACGTGATGCTCGCCCGGTACGGCCGGGCGCTGCGGGATCAGGAACGGGCGTTGGAGCTGTGTCGCTCCGGGGCGGAGGTGCACCTGCGCGCGGGGCTCCTCATCGCCAAGGCAGAGACGCTGCGCCGGATGGGGCGACTGATCCAGGCGCATGACTACGCCGAGCAGGCCCAGGACCTTGCCCGAGTGTCGGGCAGCGCCGACCTGGCGCTCTTTGCCACGATCACCAGCACCCGGGTGACGATCTCCGCCGGTCACCCCACCGAGGCCGCCCGGGCAGGCGCCGAGATCGCGGAACGCGCCCGCGACGTGCCCGGACTGTTCGGCACCCTCGCCGGCGCGGTCGCCGCCGAGGCCCACCTGCTCGCCGGAAGACCGGAGCAATGCGTGGACGGCGTACTCGACGCCGGTGGCGGCCAGCGGCTGGCCCTGTTCGACCCGAGTACGCAGGTCATGCTCTACGAGCTGCTCACCCGGGCCGCGCTCGGGGCAGGCCGGCCCGACGACGCCCGCCGCTGGGCGGATCGCGCCGATGAGATCGCGCGGCAAGGTGCCCTGCCGTGTGCGGCCGGGTACCCGGCACTCGCCCAGGCCCAGGTCCTGCTCGCACTGGGACGACTCGAGGAGGCGGTGAGCCTGTCCCAGCAGGCGGTCAGCGAGTTCGACCGGGCAGACAACAACCCGCTCGACGCGGCCCGCGCACGGCTGGTCGCAGCGCGGGCGCTGGCCGCGTACGGACAGCGCGCGGCAGCACTGACGGCGGCGAGCACCGCCGCGGAGACCGCACTGCGCTGCGGAGCCGAACAGCTGCGCGCCGAGACCACCCGCGAGCTCCGCCGCCTGGGCCGTCGAATGCCGGCGTCGGGCCCGCGCAGCCGGTCCGGGCCGGGGATCTCCGCCCTGAGCAGCCGTGAGCTGCAGATCGCCCAGCTGGTGGCGGGAGGCCGCACCAACCGAGCCATCGCCGCGACGCTGTTCCTCAGCGAGAAGACCATCGAAAGTCACCTCGGCTCGGCGTTCACCAAACTGGGCGTCTCCTCCCGTGCCGCGCTCGCGGCCCAGATTGCCACCCAAGAGATGAGCGCCTGAGCAAACCGGTACACCGGAGAACCGCTCCAGCATCGCCGCCTCGTGGCGCCGCGAGTCGCGGATATCCCGCCCGGTCACGTCGGCACCCGCGGGTGGGCACGCCTGCTTGATGATCACGGACGCGCCGGTGCACTCATTCGTGACCCGGTACACCCCCGCCCCCGAACGCGTGGCGCACCACCTCCCGCACCACGTAATGCCCATCCAGCAGCACCGGTCTGGGCGTCGTGGCGTCCGCGGTGGACGGCGGGACGGGGCCGCTGCCGGGTGAACGGGTCAGATGGTGTCCACGCCAGCAAGGTGAACCACGCTTATCGTTCACCAGGTGACGGGCAGGGTGGCGAGCAGGACCTGCAGCTCGAGGCGGGCCAGCGGCGCGCCGAGGCAGAAGTACGGGCCGTACCCGAAGGTCAGGTGTGGGTTGGGGTGGCGGGCGATGTCGAAGCTGGGACGGTCGCCGACCAGCCGGGCGTCGTGGTTAGCCTGCCAGAGGCCCAGCAGTACCAGGTCACCGGCGGGGATGGTGACGCCGTCGACGTCCAGATCGGCGTTGGCCCATCGCGCCAGGCCATACGCGCGATCGCTGTCCGCCAGCACCTCGTCCGAGGACGGCAGGGAGATCCGCAGGATCTCCTCGACCGCGGCAGGCACCAGCGACGGGTCGCGGCGCAGCGCGTCGCGCTGCTCGGGATGGGTCGCGAGCTGCACGACGCCGGCGTCGATCGCCGTGACCGTGGTCTCGTGGCCGGCGAACAGCAGCGCCGCACCCAGCTGCGCGACTTGGTCCAGGCTGAACCCGTCCGGATCGGCGCGGTGCGCGGCGACCAGCGCAGAGAGCACGTCGTCGCCGGGGTCGTCGAGCTTCGCCGCGACCAGGCCGTTCATGTACTGCCAGAGCGAGGCGAGCCCGGCGAACGAGCGGGCCTGGTCGGTCATGTCGCCGGCCTCATCCGACCAGCGCCGGAAGTCCTCCCGATCCGCGTAGGGCACGCCGAGCAGCTCGCAGATGACCAGGGCGGGCAGCGGGAACGACACTGCCTCGTGAAGGTCCGCGGGCGCACCACGGACCGCGAGCTTGTCCAGCAGCTCGTCGACCAGCTGCTGCACCCGCGGCCGCAGCAGCGCCAGCCGCCGCGCGGAGAACCACGGCCCCACCAGCCGGCGCATCCGCTCGTGATCGGCCGCCTCGGTCGGCGACGCCGGCTGCGCCTGCCCGAAGATCACCGACTCCGAGTACCGCGACGCGTGCTCCGGGTCGACGTGGGCGCGGCCCAGCCGCGGGTCCGCCAGCAGCCTCTTCACCGTGTCGTAGTCGCAGACCAACCACGCCGGATCCCCCGCGGGCGTCGACGCCCGCCGCACAGCAGCACCCATGGTTGCCCCTTCCCGCTCCAGACACCACGACGCCCCACCCTGACACTCAGGGTGCAAGATTGACAGGCACGAGCTGGTGAGGCGGACGAAACGGTGGTACGAGTGCAACAATCCCCAGCATCGGTGGCAGCATGCTGGAGACCCTCGACGGCACCCCAGCATGGGCAGGGACGGGCGGGTCGGCGGTGTCACGCTCGTCCTGACTGATCGACGTGTTCGGTCCACATGCTGCCTGCTACTGGGCACTGGACACGATGTTGCTCAACTCGAGTCAGGCAGGTGTGCTGACAGATCGGCAAGAGCTTTGTTGATCAGATCTCTTGCCTGCTGACCGTACACCGCTGATTGTTGATGTCTAGAGAATTTCTTCTCGTATACTGCCACTTCACCGGGCTGGGTAATTGTTATTTCAGCCGATGGCGTTTCAACATGTACGGCGCTCTGATCGAAGATCCAGAATCCGGCCGACGTCCATGTGTGGCGTTGACCCATCGACGGAATGATCCTCAGGCTAAGGCGATGCATTGACATGATCGCCAGTAGTCGATCCAGCTGGCCTGCCATCACGTCAACGTTGCCCACGCGAGTGCGCAGAGACTGTTCCTCTAGAACCACAAGAAAGCGTCTATCGCCTGTGTAGAGAACTCGTTGACGTTCCAGGCGTGCCGCGACAGCCGCATCGGCGTCATTAGGAATCTGATTGAACTCGATAGCATGAGAAATAATAACTGACGCGTACTCCGCTGTCTGAAGTAATCCCGGAACCAGACCTGGCTCGTAAATTCGGAACAGCGTAGTCCGCTCATTGTAGTCGTAATGAAATAAACTATCGATTTGATCTCTCCTTGATGGTATAGTTCCAGTCGCCGTGAAACGCGTGCCGCTCGATGGGAATCGCCTCCTTCTGCGCGTCGGTGAGCTTTATCTTGGTGGGGTAGTCCCGGGGGT
>JBBSQN010000184.1:0-9688 GCA_038257875.1 Mycobacteriales bacterium | reverse complement strand
GACCTCACCGCCGCCATCGAGACCTACATCGACGGCTGGAACGAACGCGCCACACCGTTCACCTGGACCAAGCCCGCCGACGAACTCCTGCACAAGGTCGAGTCAGCGAAGACTAAGACAAGCGCCCTTACAGACCACTAGAGAGCGCTCTACGCGCGCAGGGACAGTGCGGCGATGTCCTCTCGAGTTCGCGCAGCCTCCGGGGCGGATACTGCCTCTACCGGCTACCCGCCGCGCGGGGAACGTGACCCGCTCACAACGCCGTGCGGCTCTCCCGGTCGTAGTTTCGGCCGAGGAACGCGGGTGCCCGCGCCCACCTGGCGGCGACGATGATGATTAGCAGCGTCGCGACGTACGGCAACATCCCGATGAACTGGTGTGGGATGTCGATCCCCTGGACCTGGACGCGCAGGGCGAGGACCTCCATCGCCGCGAAGAAGGCCGCACCCGGCAAAATGAACTGCGGTCGCCAGGCGCCGAAGAAAGTCAAGGCGATGGCCAACCAGCCGCGTCCGGCCACCATGCCGTCGGTATACGTGCCGGTGTAGACCAGCGGGATGTACGCCCCACCCAGCGCGATCAGGCCAGAGCCAATGACGCTCGTGACTATTCGGGTCGACGTGATGCTCACGCCCAGGCTGTCGGCGCACTTCGGATTCTCACCCACCGCTCGCAGCCGCATGCCGAGGCTGGTGTGGTAGAGCAACCAGTACAACGCTGCGGACAGGAGGAGCGCGAAGTACACCAGGCCGTTCTGATCGAACACCGCCGGGCCCACGACGGGGATGCTCGCCAGGCCAGGGATGCGCCATTGCGGCAGCGTAGGCACCAGCGGGGGCTGCGTCGCCACGCCGATGACGACCTTGTACAACAGGGTCGCCAACCCGGTCGCGGCGAAGAAGAGCGCCAGTCCGACGACGAACTGGTCCAGCCGCAGGTTCGTCGTGGCTGCCCCGAGCACGAGGCCGAACACCGCTCCGGCCAGCAGGGCCACGACGAGCCCGACCAGCGTGCTCCCGCTCTTCAGCGACACCAGGAATGCCACGGACGCCCCGAGCGCCATGACTCCCTCTTGTGAGACGTTGAAGACACCAGCTCGCCCTCCGAGCATGGTTCCCTGGGAGGCAAGGATGAAAGGAACCATCGCCGTGACGACGAGGGTGAGAAACTGAGTTGCGTTGCTCACCGAGATCGCCTCCCGACCCGCGGCTGCACCACAGTCGATGCCAGGATGAAGATGAGGATCAGCGCCTCGGTGATGAGTACCATCTCGTTTGGTACGTCGGCCGTACGCTGCATCGCCGACGCGCCCACCTCAAGCACGGCGATGCCGAATGCCACGAACGGCAGCGCCACCACATTGCCCCGGGCAATGAGGCCGACGATGATTCCGAGGAGCAGGTAGTTGGTCTGCAGACCCTCGATTAGCTTGCCGTACACGCCGGTCACCTCTATCGCTCCGGCGAGGCCCCCGAGCGCGCCACCGACGACGAGCGCCGCGGCTGCCACGCCCGCGATCCGGACGCCGTGCACGCGCGCGGCGCGCGGGTTGGCGCCGACGGCGCGCAACTCGTAGCCGGCCGTGCCGCGCCGCACGATGAGCATCGCAACGAGCGCGACGACCAAAGCAATGATGACTCCGGCATGGACTGGTGGCGCGCCGAACGTCGGGAGCAGCCCAGCGTCGGCGATCGGGATCGTCGTGGGATGACCCGCGGCAGGGTCGCTCCACACCTCCGACGCGATGTAGTCGACGATGCCGAAGGAGGCGAAGTTCAACAAGACGGTGGTGAGGATCTCGTTGACCCCGAACCGCACGAGCAGCCACGCGGCGATGCCGGCCCACACTGCGCCCGCCGCGGTGCCGGCGATCAGGATGGCCGGCAAGAGGATGACGGCCGGCAGCCCTTGTGCGGTGATGCCGACGGCGGCGGCCGCGCACGCCCCTACAAGCAGCTGTCCCTCGCCGCCGATGTTGAATTTGCCGGAGAGCAGGGGGATGGTGAACCCGAGCGCCAGCAGCGAGATCGGGACCCACTTGTGCAGGGTCTCGACGAAGCCGAAGGATGTCCTGAACGACGTGGTAAGGATGGAGCGGAAGGCCGTCACCGGGTCCTGACCGAGCCAGAGGATGATCAGTCCGGTCACCAGGAACGCCGCGAGGACGGCGATGATGTAGGACAGAGCACTCGTGGCCGAGCGACGGACTGCGGGACGGTTGAGTTGCGCGAGTGCGGCGGAGGTCACACTTCACCCCGTACGCCGGTCATGAGCCGGCCGATCTCGTACGGGTTGTAGGCCCCGCGCGACTGCTCTCCGACGATCCGACCCGAGTAGACAGCGACGACCCGGTCGGCGAGGTGCATCAACTCGTCGAGGTCCTCGGAGACCAAGAGGACAGCCGCGTCCGCGGCGGCTGCCTCGCGGACCCGCTCGTACACGAACTGGGTCGAGCGGATGTCGAGCCCACGCGTGGGATTGTGCAGGACGAGCAGGTTCGGGTCGTGGCCGAAGACCCGGGCGAGGATCACTCGCTGGATGTTGCCTCCGGACAGCTCCCCGGCCGGCGAGTTCACGCTCGACGCTTTGATCGAGTAGGCCGACATCGCCGTCGCCGCCGTCCGCCGCACGGCTCCGGAGTCGATGAAGCCACGCCGCCGAAAACGCGGTGAGCGGTGCGCGCCGAGGACGATGTTCTCGGCGATCGAGGAGGTCGGCAGAATTCCGTCGCGCGTACGGTCCTCGGGCACATACGCAACCCCCGCCGCGAGCCACCGTGCTGTGGGCTGGCCCGCCATCGGGCTGCCGTCGAGTTCGATGGAGCCGCTGCGTGCAGTCCGGATCCCGGAGAGCACCTCGACTAGTTCGCCCTGGCCATTGCCCGCGACGCCGGCCACCCCGAGGATCTCGCCACGATGAACGGTCAAGGAAACGCCATGCACTGCTTCCACGCCGAGGTCGTTGTCCGCGCAAACCCCCTGCGCGACCATGCGCGGCGTCGTCGTCGCAGATGACGGCGTGAGCGCATCGGCCTCCTCCACGCCCTCGCGGCCGATGACCGCCGCGACGTCGTCACGGATCTCCTCACCGGCCTCGGACAACTCGCCGACCATCAGGCCGGCCAGCCGCCGGGCGTCGACCGCGTCCCGGTCGACCACCGTCACCAAGCGACCGTCGCGCATCACGGTCAGGCGGTCGCAGACCGCCAGGGTCTCGCGGATCTTGTGGGTGATGAAGACGACGCTCATGCCTTCTTCGACGATGGCGCGCAGTGAGCCGAAGAGCGCGTCGACCTCATGCGGGGTGAGGTTCGTCGTCGGCTCGTCAAGCACCAACAGGCGTGCACCGCGGTACAGCGCCTTGAGGATCTCGACGCGTTGGCGCAGCCCGACGGACAGGTCCTCAACCCTGACTCCCGGGTCGACGTCCAGGCCGAAGCGCTCCGACATCTCCCGCACCCTCTGGTGAGCGTCGTGCAGCGACAGCACCGGGAACGACGGCAGCCGAGTGCCGAGCACGATGTTCTCGGTGACCGTGTAGGTGTCGACCTGCAGGAAGCTCTGGTGGACCATGCCAACGCCGTGCCGGATGGCGTCCCGAGGTGAGCGGATGTGGACTTGCTGCCCGTCGATCTCGACGGCGCCCGAGTCGGGTCGGTACAGGCCGTACAACACATTCATCAACGTGGTCTTGCCCGCCCCGTTGCCGCCCAGTAAGCCATGGACCTGACGGGGAGCGACCTCGAAGTCGACACCGTCGAGGGCCACCACAGTTCCGAAGGACTTGCGCATGCCATGCATGCGCAAGAGTGCAGGTTCGGGGGCGCGCTGTGGCAGCGGCGCCGGCGTGGTCGGCCTCATCTCGGTCACTTGATCGGCGACGAATCCTTTTTGACGGTGACCTTGCCGGACTTGATGTCCGCGACGATCTGATCGACTTGGTTCTTCACCGACGCGTCGACGTTCTGCGGGTCTTGGATCGACACGCCGGTGTCAAACCCGAGGGGGTAGTAGCCGCTCTTCTCGCCGGCCTTCAGCTTGGTCAGGATGTCGGTCAACGGCTTCGTGAAGTCGTACAGCGCGCTCGTCGCGTAGTGCTGAGGATCGAACTTCGACTTGTCCGTGTACTTGGCAGTCACGACGACAGCGCCGGCAGGGCGCGACTTGGTGGCGTTGAACACGCCCACCATCCCGAGGTTCAGTGATCCGACGATGACGTCGTTGCCCTGGCCCATCAACTGGGTCGTGATCTGCTGCGCCTTGGCGGGGTCGTTGAAGTCGCCGGTCCACACCGGGTTGACCACGGCGTCGGAGCCGAGGTCCTTGATGGCCTGCTGCATCGCGTGGACCTCGGAGTAGGAAAACGGCAGCGACAGACCGCCGACATATCCGATCTTGCCGCTCTTGGTCGCCAGCGCCGCCAGCGCACCGATCGGGTAGAACGGCATGTGGAAGTTGCGATCGATGACCCAGACATTGGGAAGCGGGTCCGCCGGCTCGGCGTCGAACTCTCCGATAAAGGTGACGTCTGGGTATTGCTTGGCAACCTTCGCAGTGGCCTCGTAGTACTGGCTGCCGTGGGTCCACACCACGTTGTAGCCGTTAGCAACGTACTCCTGCAGCACGCGCTCGGCGTCGGGCACCGTGGTGTTCTCGGTGTACGTTGTCTCGGCGCCGAAGTCGGATTCCGCCTTCTTCAGGGCGGTCAAGCCGAGGGCGTTGTAGTCCCCGTCGGTCACCGACCCCGAGAAGGCGGCGGCGATCTTGATCTGGCTGCCTTGACCTCCCGTACCGGCCGTGGCAACGCTAGATCCACCGGACGTACCACTATCGTCGCCGCAGCTGCTGAGCGCGAGCGCCGCGGCGGCCGGAACGACGAGGGCGGTCCGCCAGGACCGCCAACTCAGCTTCATCGTGCCTCCTAAGGGCTGCCCCCGCGGGTCGGCGATCGATCCACCGTGGGTGTGCCGTGACTGTAGTGACCGGGAGCCTCGCGCCGCCAGACTCGGCGCTCCTCGCGCCGAGCGCCACAGCCCCCGGCGCGGCGCTTGTGGAATCTCGCCGGGCGAAGCCGGGCCTGCGGGTGGTCTCCGCACCGGTTGCCGCGGTGACCGGGCCTCCAACAAGGCGACACACGCACGATCAAGTGCACGCTCCCGGAGTGGTGCGCGGCGATCGTCGGCACCGAAACCAGGTGGACAACGTGGCCGAAGCTGAACGCGCCTTCCATGCGTACAACCTGCCCGGGCCGAGCGCACCGGCAACGGGGCGCGGGCCGACCCAACTCCGCAGAGCGAGCCGCCGTACGCCCGGCGAGGGGGCGCGCCTTCTCTGGCGCTTGCTCGCTCCAGGGGGCAGCCAGGCGCCTCATCCGCCACCTGACCCTGAGCCGGGCGGGTATCGAGGCACCGACGCCCGGTAGGCGGCGAAGTCGCGCGGAAAGAGACCAGCGAGCCGGTGTTCCTCGGCCAGCACCTCCCGGTGCACGAGGACTGACGCCACCGGCAGCGTGACTGCGGTCCAGCCGGAACCGGCCATAACTCCGGCGCCGAAATGGATCAGGCCCCACGCCACGTACATGGGGTTGCGGATCAGCGCGTACGGGCCGGCGGTGACCAAGCGCTGCGGAGCGGCGAGATCCACGGTACGCGCCGCCCGGTACGGGCCGGCTGCGAGACCGGCCCCGGCGGCCGCGACGGGAAGGCCCAGCAGCAGGCGCACCCGCGGAGAGCCCGGCAGGGCCCAGGGCCGCAACAGACGCAGCGCGAGCAGCGCGGCGAGGCCGGCGAGGTGCGCTTCGGGCAGCGGGATGTTCGCCAGCCGCCACGACCGAGCGGATGCGGTCACGCCGCCGCCGACTCCAGGCGGTCCGGGTCGCGCCGGCCGGACATCCGCCGGGCAATGTTCCGCGCGACGTGCTCGGCGTCACGGCCGACTCCGGTGACCAGCATGGAGGCGAAGGCGTACAGGAACGGCACCCCGACGAACCACAACCCAGGGGTGGACTCGACGGCGCCACGACGGGTCCGCGGCCACCCGTCGTCGCCGAGCACGGGCAGGTCGATCCAGGAGACGTCCGCGCCAAACCCGGTGCACCAGACCACGTTGGCCACCTCGAGCACCTGACCGTCGGCGAGTAGCGGCCGCCCGTCGCGGACCTCGACGACCTTGGCCTCGACCCGCTGCACCCCGGCCGCCGCGAGGTCTGCGCGCTTCACCCGCAGCAGCGGTCCACCCCCGGCGCGCACGTGTGGCCGCATCGCCCGGCCGAGTGGCGTGCGCTCGGTGAACACGTGCAGAGCGGCGAAGCGCATCACCGGCCACGCGACCCGTCCGGCCCGGCCCTCGATGCGGAAGGGGAGCTGCCCGCGGTCTGGCCCGCACAGGACGGTCTGGTGGGTGGCGGCGACCTCGTAGGCGATGTCCGCGCCGGAGTGGGCCGCGCCGACGACCAGCACCGGGCCGTCCAGCAGGTCGGCGGGGTTGTGGTAGGACGCCGAGTGCAGCTGCCGGATCTCCGGGTCGAGCTCGGCCGCAAACGCCGGCACACGGGGTTTGGGGAACGTCCCGGTTGCCACGACGACGTTCGCCGCGTCGTAGTCGACGTCGTCGGTGGTCACGGTGAACCGGTCGCCGTGAGCGGACAACCGGGAGACAGTGACGCCGGTGTGCACTGGCAGCGCGAAGTGCTGTGCGTACGCCTCCAGGTAGGCGGCCATGTCGTCCTTGGTGGGGAACGTCCACGCCGGAGCGGGGAACGCCATGCCCGGCAGCCCGCTGTACTGCGCCGGGTTGTACAGCCGCAGTGAGTCGAACCGCTGCCGCCACACGTCGCCGACGCGCTCATGGGTCTCGAGGACCACCGACGGCCGGCCCACCCGGGCCAGGTGGTAGGCGGTGGACAGGCCGGCCTGGCCGGCGCCGATGATGACGGTCTCGGCTCGCTGCGCTCGGGTGACCATCGTCTGCTCCGATCTCCGGGAGCCTTCACGCTAGGTCGACAACGGGCTGGTCGCGTCGGGAGAACTGTGTAGATCCGGCCGTCGCTGTGGCGGGCGTCGCATGTGCCAGCGCACATACCAGATGAGCATCAGCGCGCTGGAGACCAGGTAGAAGGCGTGCAGCGCCCATACCGGACCCATCGGCAGGTCGAACACGTAGACGGAGTGGATCGCGTTCCCGATGTTGGCCAGGGCGATGTTGCCCAGGCTGTAGGAGGACAGGTCCTTGGTCCGCGCCGCCTTGACGAGCATAGGGAGCGTGCTGACCACGAAGATCACGGTCGAGACAGTGCCCGCAAGCATCGGCAGCGTCGTGTCCACGGCAGCCTCCACGTATCGGCTGCCCACGACGCTATGAGCGGGCGAGCCGGCGCTGCGTCGGGCGAGCTGACCATCCCGGTAGCCGGTGCTGCGTGCGCAGAATCGTGTACCGCTACACGAGCCCGTGCTCGTAGGCGAAGGCGGTCGCGCCGGACCGGGACGACAGGCCGAGCTTGGTGAAGATGTTGCTGACGTGCCGGGCCACGGTCTTCTCGCTGAGGAACAGGTCTCCGGCGATGGCCCGGTTGGTCTTCCCGGCCGCGACGAGGCGGAGCACCTCGACCTCGCGACGGGTCAGACCGGCGGCCAGCCCCGGGTCTGCCTCGCCGGCGATCCGGTCCAGCCCGGCCAGCTCGGGGATCGCTCCCAGCTCCCGGAACACCCAGCGCGCCGCGTCGAGCTCGAGGCTGTGGCCGTCCGCGTCGCCGAGGGCACCACAAGCCTTGCCGATCAGGACGCGGACCCGCGCAGCGTCGTACGGCGCGTCGAGGTCGTGCCAGACGTTCCAGGCTTGCCGCAGCGTGCGTACGGCGGCCACGGCATCGCCCTCGGCCAGCTGCACTGCGCCCAGGGCCTGCGCCGCCATTGCCTGCAGCAGTGGTGCGGCGACGTCGGCGGCGGCCTGCGCGAGCTGCTCAGTGGCCACCCGGGCCCGCGGGACCTCGTCGGCGGCGAGCGCGGCCTCGACGTAGGCGGCGAGGACGGAGTGCCGCAGCCGAGGCTCCAGCATCTCCTCGCTTGCCCGACGCAGCGATGTCTCGGCCGCGGCGGCATCCCCCTGCGCCAACCGCAGCAGTGCCATGCCGGGCTGGGCCGGGTGCCCGAAGCGGGTCGCCTCCCGGTACGCCGTCTCGGCGGCGACGAACTCCCCGCGCAGCCGGTGCAGCTCGGCCTCCTCGTAGATGGCGGCGCCCACCGCAGGCTGGCCGGGTGAGCGGGCGTAACGCGCCTTGGCCCGGCGGGCTTCCGCCAGCGCGTCGGGCCACCGGCCGTGCATCCGCATGATCTGTGTGCGGTGCACGAGGCACTGCCCGCTGTAGGGCACGAGGTCCGGCTGCGCGTCGCACCAACGCGTCAGCGCCGCCGTCCACTCCTCGGCCCGGCGGAGGTCGAAGACGTCCTGGCAGCCCTCGATCACAGTGCAATAGACGTCCCCGGCCACGATGGGCGTGACCTCGCCAGCGGTGACAGCGACCATCGCCTCGTCGAGCATGGCGAGCCCTGTCTCGGGTTCGCCGAGCAGGATGAGCGCGCGACCCTGCATGGTGCGCGCCTGGGCCAGCAGGTCGGGCTCGTCGAAGCGTTCGCCGATGCCGATGGCATCCGCCAGGAGACTGCTTGCGCCGGTGAGGTCGCCGGACATGATCAGCTGGTGGGACGGCAGCAGCAGTAGGTAACCTCGCTCGACGCAATCACGACCGTCGGCGGCCAGCAGCCGCTGCGCGCGGTTCGCCCAACCGCCTGCCTGGGCGATCTGGCCGCGGTGTGCGAGCAGGTAGGCAAGCCAGAACGCGTTGCGCGCGGCCCGTACCCGGTCGCCGGCGGCCTCGAGCTCCTGGTGCAACCGGGCCAGTACCTCGGCGCAGCGCTCGTCGTCACCGGTGAGGAAGGATGCGTTGGCGAGGCGTTCGAGGTCCTCCGGTACCAGAGGGGTCTTCGAGTCGGCGACGGCCAGCTCGCGGTAGGCGTCCGCCCAGGCTTGTCGGGCGTACGCGTCCCGGCCCCGGCCCAACGCGTCGGCGACGCCCACGGTGCTCTCCCACTCGGCAACTCTCACTCGTCGTCTCACAGACTGCTCCGCCAGGTCGGGTACGTCACGCGGCTCGGCGTGGTCACCGCACGAAGTCCGCGATCACCGCGGCGACGCGGGCGGGTCGATCAGCAAGAGCCAGGGACCACGGCCCGGGAAGTCAGCGCGTACCACAGCGCCCACGGCGCGCCGCCCGAGCTCACCAGGGCTGGTGCTGGGTGCTTTGCTGTCACGTCAGGACGGTCGCGGGCGGTGGCGGGTGGATCGTGAACCGTCCTGGCCCAGTGGAGACGCGGTTGTGCCGGTACGGCGGGTTCCGGGACGACGGTGTGACGGTGGCGCTGCTGCTCGTGCTCGACTGGTGGGAGGTCGTCGCAGTGGCCGCGCAGGCGGCGGTCGTTGTTCCAGTCGACCCAGGGTAGGCCAGCTCGACGTCGTCGATGCCCTGCCACAGGCGGGACGGCGGATCGCGCAACTCTCAGAACGTGTTGGGAAAGCACTCGGCGAGCCTCCGTGACTGTTGTGACTGAGGTGGCCAGTGTGGCGGTATGGCGTCCACTTCCCCGCGCCCCTATCCCTCCGATCTGACCGATGAGCAGTGGGCGTTGATCGCGCCG
>JBBSQN010000183.1:0-9729 GCA_038257875.1 Mycobacteriales bacterium | reverse complement strand
GGCGACAGCGATCAGCACCCAGGGTCATCAAACGCAAGTACGTCAAGTGGCACGTCAAACGGGCGCATCACGCCCACTGGCCGCAGCCCGCGCACTCACCGACCTACCGCGTCCGTCAGCTCTAACTGAACGGTATTGGGCCTAGCCGATGTCAACAGCGGCTGAAGGCTGACCCCCTGGCTGCGGTCGAAAACTGACCCCCTGTTCGGTCATCTCGGGCTTTTCGTCGGGTTGCTGGGTGGCGGTCACGGCGATGTGCGCCATGGCTTGCTGGGCGCTGTCGAGGGCGCCGCCGAGGTGGTGGGCGAGCTGGCCGGCGCGGTGCAGGTTCGAGGTCACGGCGGCGAGCAGGGCGACGGGGTCGCGGACGGGTGCCCAGTCGTCGACGCGCAGCCGGGCGGGTCGAGGTCGGTGTCGAGTCGGTGGTTGATCTGGTTGAGCGTTGAAGTCGGCCGGGGACGTGAAGGTGCGGCCGGGCAGGAACGCCCGCTCGAGGTAGTCGTGCGCCCGCTCGATGATCCCCTTCGCCTCCGGATCGCGGGGGCGCAGCACCAGCACCTTCGCCCCCAGCAAGCCGCGGAACCCCTGGCACTCGCCGGTCGCCTTGTTCCGCCCGCCGGCGTACTCGCCGACCGCGCCCTCGCCGTCCCAGACCAGCACCCGCGGCACCGCGCCGAGCCGTGCCAGCCCTCGCCACCAGCCGGCGTAGAGATCCTCGCCATGGCGGTTCGGGATCAGCAGCGCAAACAGCATCCGCGAGTACGCGCTCACCATCGTCAACACCGGCAGCTGCTTCGCGGTGCGGGTATGCCCGAACTCGACCGGCAGCGTGATGTCGGGGAACCAGAAATCGTTCTGCGCGACCTCCCCGGCCACATACGCCGTCCGCGACGACGGGTCCGGCGGCAGATACACCGGCCGCAACTCCCGCACCCGCGCGCTGAGCACCGTCATCCCCCGCCTCCACCCGATCCGCTCAGCGATCACCGTCGCCGGCATCGTCGGACAGCCCTGAAGCAGCTCCCGGATCCGCGGCTCGACCTCGTCCACCACAGACCCGACCGGGGCCCGCTGGTACCTCGGCGGAGCATCGGCCGCCAGCTTGGCCTTCACCGTGTTCTTCGAGATCCCCAACTGCCGAGCGATCTGCTTGATCGGCAGCCCCTCGGCGAAGTGCAGCCGGCGGATCTCAGCCCAGTCCTCCACGTGCAGCATCCCCTTCGTCCTCCTGGCTCGGTTGGTAGCCAGGCTCGATGGAGGGGGTCAGATTTCAGGTGAAGCCCGAGGTCAGTCTTCACGCGTCGCCGACAGGGGAGGTGCTCGCCGTAGTGCGGCAGATCCGTGACGGACGCGGCGGGTCGAACGCTCATGGGTGCACCCCGTGGTGCCGGAGTCGGCGGTGGCGGTGAGGCGATGGCTCGACGAGGTGCTCGCCGTCGTGCGGGGCTGCGGCGAGATCCGCCAGGACCTCCCTTCGGCGCGGCAGGCGACGCTCGTGGTGGACATCGTGCAGAGCCTCGATCGCTGGGCCGCGGAGGTGCACGCGGGAACACCGCGACGCCCGCGGCGGCACATCGACCTGGAGACCGCGTTCACGAAGCGATCCCAGGACCTCCCGACCGCCGTCAAGCTGCTGGTGGACGCGTCCCATGCTCAGCACCGTTCGCTGGCCGCTTTCCTCGACGAGTTGGCACCACCACCACGGTCTCGACGCCGTGTTCATCCGCACGCTCCACTCACTGCTGGTCCTGCACCGGGACCTCGAAAGCCGGATCCTGGACGCTCTGGTCAGGCAGGCTCTGCCCAACCAGGAGCGGGCCCGGGACTAGGTACGGCCCCACCCTCCTGGCTGGTGGAGACCCTCGGCATCGGCCGGCCGTCGACGTCGCAGTTCAGCGTCATGGACCGCCGAGCTGGTCCCCAGCCGGGGAAGCCGCCGTCTCGACTCGCTCGCGCAGGGTCAGCAGCATCTTCCGCATCATCCACACGTCGGCGAACTCGATCAGCGCGGAGAAGGCGATGGATGGCGAGAGCCACCGGTACCGCGAGCGCACCCGGCTGATCAGCCTCGTCGACCCGTCGGCGGTGCGGTCGAGCTGCCAGGCCCAGGTCGTGTCCCCGGGCGTTCCCCACACCATCGACCGCGGAGGATCGATGGAGTGGACCGGCATGCCGTGCTTTCCGTCCGGGCTCATCGGTACGACGTCCCCGGCCGCCAGGCCTTGCAGCTCCGGGATGATGCGCCGCGCGCTGGGCCGGCCCAGGTTGTCGAGGAGGTCGTAGCTGTACCAACCGGCCCGGGTCAGCCCGGCCTGGACGAGCCACGGCCACACCTGCTCCGGGGGAGCCGCGATGGTGATCGCTCGCGTGGCGTTGAACGTCGGACGCGGGACGAGCTCGTCGCTGGGCAGCGGGCGGGCCACCTCGTCCGCGGTGGCACCCCAGGTGAGCTGCCAGGGGCGAACGTGACGGACGTAGATCATCGTGGCGGCGGCGACTGCCGCCAGCGACCCCCATCGACCAGACCGCATGTCCGCAGGGTCCTCCACGCGGCCCGACACCCCTGCGCGGGGGGGAGACGGCGATGTCGTTCGCCCGTCGAGGATGGCCTGGGCCTGGTTCTCGACGTCGTCGACGAGCGGCGATCCGTCGCGATTCGCGCTGTACGGACGGTTCGGCTGGCGAGACGTCGGGCACCGCCGGCCGGACTGGGTCGCCCCGAGCGACCGCCGCCCGCGGCTGCGCCCGTACGCGTCGCCGGAGCGCCCACCCCGACGGTGACCGCACCGCCAGTGGATCGTTCAGCGATGACCGCGGCATCAGGATGACGGGCCTCGGTGCAGCACCGAGGTGAGGACGTCTTTGACGTCGGTAGCGGGCAGATACCCGAGGAGCACGAGAGTGGCCAGGCCGTGTACCTGTGACCACAGAGCGACACCGACCGTCTCGCTGCGGCCGCTGACCACGCCGGCCGCCGCCGCCGCAGCGACGGTATCTCGGAGCAGGGTGGCGTGCTCGCGGACCAACTCGGCGAACGCGGGCGTCGGCGGATGGCCGGGTCGGTTGATCGCCGGGTCGAAAAGGATCAGAAACCGCGACGGGTGGGCGATGGCGTAGCCGACGTAGGCGCTACCCAGTGCCAGCAGGTCCTGACCTGGGTCGGACGAGCCGAGGGCGGCGGCCTGCGCCGCGACGAACTCGCGCATCCACCGCTCGTCCAGGGCGACGATCAGCTGGTGGCGGTCGGCGAAGTGCTTGTACGGCGCCGCGTGGCTGACCTCGGCTTCCCGGGCCAGCTCGCGCAGGCTGAAGGTGCGGGAGACGTCGGCGTCGATCATGCGCTCGGCGGCCCCCAGCAAGGTCTCCCGCAGGTCGCCGTGGTGGTAGCGAGCACTCGATGTTGGCATCGCCTACATCTTGGGCTATCGTTGGCGGCGTCGCAAGTAGACATCGCCTACATCAGAGGGTTCCGTGTCCCGGCTGTCCAGGCTCGCCAACGCCGTCCCCGCCGCCGTGCTGGCCTCGCCTGCGCACCGGCTGCTCAGCCGCCGATACGCCCTGCTGGAGTTCACCGGCCGACGCTCGGGCCGCACCTACCGCACCCCCGTCGCCTACCTCCGCGACGGCTCCCGGGTGGTGCTGTCCACCGACTCACCGTGGTGGCGCAACCTGCCCGACCGGCCCGCGGTGCGACTGCGCCTGGCCGGCCGCGGGGTCACCGGGCTCGCGCGGGTGGTCACCGAGGACCGCGAGGCCGCCGACCTGCTCGTCGCCCTGGTCCAAGCCGTGCCCGGCTACGCACGCCCGGCCGGGCTGTCCAGCCGCGGCGGAGCGGTGTCCGACGACGAGCTGCTGCGTGCGGTCACCACCGGCGGCCGCCGCTCGATCGAGGTCACGCTGGACACCCCAGAATGACCGGCGCCCAATGGCTGACCTTCGCCGCCCTGGCCATCACCGGCTTCACCGCCTGCGCCGAATTCGGCTCCTACGCGTTCGTGCACCCGGTACTCCGCCGACTCGAGACCTCCGCGCACATCCAGGCCGAGCAGGGCCTGGTCCGCACGTTCGGCCGGGTGATGCCGGTGCTGATGACGCTCTCCCTGGCGCTCACCATCGCCTGGGCCACCACCACCGCGGCCGCGCCGCTCCCGCTGCGGATCCTGGTGATCGGCTCCTGGGCATTCGGCCTGGCCACCACCATCCTGGTCAACGTGGGGATCAACATCCGCACCGCCGCCTGGGACGCCGGGCAGCGACCCGACCACTGGCAAGCCATGCGACGGCGTTGGGAGGCCTTCCAAGGCATCCGCTCCTGGGCGTACCTCGCCTCGTTCCTGCTGCTCGCCGCCACCATCGCCGGCCAAACCGGACACCCCCTCTGACAATGCGCACCGGACACGGAACCCATTGCGGAACAGCCCACGGTCAGCACCGGCACCCGCGTGTTCGGACGTCCCGCACCACCCGCCCGGTGGGGCCGACCACGGCGGCGCCGCAGTGGACCGGGCCACGCGCGGCCGTCACGGTCGGTACGTGTCACGGTCCATGAGGTAGGCCGCCGCCCACCTCGGCCAGGGACATGCTCGGCTCCACCGCGCAGGCGTCGCCGATCCCGGCGACGAAAGCGAGGATCAGCCGATCCGGCGGCGGGCCCGTCCCGCGGTCGCCCTTGTTCCACGCGGCCGTCAGCATGTCGGCCGCGGCAGCGAACCGCTGCCGGTTCGCCATCGCCGACTGCCACTGCTCGCATGTCGTGTCGCCGTAGGACGTGGTCCTCGTCCGCTGATACCTCGACACCGCGGTCCGTTCGCCCGCATCCGTGCTCGCGTCCCCGCCGCATCCGGTCAGTGCGACCACGGCGGCGCCGCCGCTGGCCATGGCCTGCGTCGCGCTCGGCATGCGCATCGTCTCCACCCCAGTCGAGGGTGTCGGGCCGTCCCAGCGGGCCTGAGATGGTCATCAGGCTGAGAGCGCCCGAACCGTGCAGGCGACGTAGCGGAACCCGACGATCGCCGTCGCGGACCTTGCCCTGGTGAGCAGCGCGCGCCGTCGTCGGTCCCGGGTGTCCTTCACGCGCTTTCCTCCTCGGCGCTGCGGGTCCTCCGGTGGAGTTCCACCGCCATCAAGCCACCGGCGGTGACCACCACGAGCCAGTACACGGAGATGGCCGCCAGTTCGAATCGGTACTCGAGCTCGGCTCCGTAGCCGGCGGCCAGCCCGGCCAGAGCGATCCAGGTGAGCACACCGCCGGCCAGGAACACCCACCGGGCGATGCGCAGCAGGCCGGATCGGCCGGCCAGCACCGCGGCGAGGAAGACGAAGCCGACCGCCAGCGCCGCGTACCCGAGGTTCTCCAACCCGATGAAGAGCCCGTGCGGGTTGTACTGCGACAGCAGGCTCAGCCCGTCGGCCTCCCCCGCCACCAGACTCGGCTGGACCACGAACAGCTGCAGCCCGTAGTCGGAGACGAGCAGACCGGCCCCGAGAACCGTGAAACTCATCGCGGCGCCCCAGCGCCGACCGCAAGGTGACCCGTCAGCCCCATCGTGGTCGTCTCAACATCGCCCGCTTGCCGGGCTGACCTGCGTGAGCGGCTCGCCGCCGACCCCGGTGTCGCGGCGGTCAGCGCGCCACGGGTCTCGGAAGACGGCGCGGTCGAGGTCGTCGGTGTGATCCCTCCACCGGGCCCCAGGACGAGCGCACGGCGCAGCTCGTAGAGCGTCTGCGCACCATCGTGCTCACCCCCGACGAACGTCTCACCGGACCCACCGCGGCCGTGCTCGACCTGAGCGACACCCTGGCCGACAACCTCTGGCGCGCGTCGTCACCGCGGTGCTCACCGTGACCTTCGTGTTCCTTCTGCTCGTCTTCCGCTCGCTGGTGCTGGCCGGCAAGGCGGTCATCGTCAACCTGCTCTCGATCGGGGCCGCGTACGGCCTCATGACGCTCGCCTTCCAGACCGAGCTCGGCTCCCGCCTCATCGGCCTATCGCAGCCAGTACCGATCGTCGCGTGGGCCCCCGTGGTGCTCTTCGCGATCCTCTTCGGACTGTCGATGGACTACGAGATGTTCCTGCTCGACGACCATCGACGAACGCCACCGGGCGGGGAGAGCCGGTCACGGATGCCGTCGTGCACGGCCTCGCCTCGACCGCCCGGTCATCGTGTCAGCGGCCGCGGTCATGGTCGCGGTCGCCGCCGGGTTCGCCCTCGACCCCGGCGTCATGATCAGGAGCATCGGCGTCGGCATGGCCGCCGCCATCGTGCTCGACGTCACGGTCGTGCGCCTCGTGCTCGTCCCAGCCGCGATGACCGCCATGGGAGAGGCGAACTGGTGGCTGCGGCGCTGGCTGGACCGTCTGTTGCCCCGGCGCCGGAAGATCGACCTCAAAACCCACGATGTATCCGGTACGGATGTGTCCGGCATCCGCGAAGAGTCGCCCGAACCCGCGGCCGTGTGAGGTCCAGCGGCCGGATGCTCATGAGCGGTCAAAGGGTTCCCAGGCGAAGTCGCGCAGTGTCGCCGTCACCGCAGCTGCAGCATTGCACTGACGCCATACCTTCACCGCCTCCGACGGCAAATGGCCCGGCAGCGGCGGCATCCCGATCACCGTAACGGCCGCGTCGCGGGTCACGCGCTGTATTTCGTCGCAGATCTGCACCACCCGGGCGTGCACGTAGCTTTCGTCGAAGCCGTCGAGCACGTCTGCGTAGCCGAGCTGCAGGATCACACCAGACAGATCAAGGGTGGCGAGTCGAGGCACCTGAACGGCGGCGATCTCAGCGGTGGAGGCTGCGGGGGAGGCCAAGACGACGAGCGACTGTCCAGAGGTGACTCTCGGCAACGTCGACGCAGAATCACGAAGGTGGTGGGCCGACAGGTCCCCGAGGACGGCAACCACCCGATCCGGCGAACCTGTACTCACCCTCCGATGATCTACCCGAATCAGGGAACCTGTGGGACGGCGTGTGGAGTGGACCAGCGGTCATGCCCGTCAACATCGTCGCGCCCTACATCTTGACAGCGCTGCTCCCGCTCCCGCAGCGGCTGATCTACCTCAGCAGCAGCTCCCACTTCGGTGGCCAAACCATCCCTCGCCGAGGTCGACTGGGCGGGCCGAAACGCCGGTTCGTACTCCGACAGCCAACTGTTCGTCGCGACTCTCGCTACCGCCATCGCCCGACTGCACCCCGACGCACTGAGCAACAGTCCCGACACAACCTCGACCGCCGCACCACCTACGCCGCCACCTCCTACCTCGCCGCCGAGGGAGACGCCCCGTGATCTCGGCAGCACCGCAGGAGCTGGTCAGCCCCGCCACCCGGCGGGCCTTCCGCGAACTCGCGCCGGGCAGCCTCACCCTGGCAGAGATCGACGGCATCTGGCAGGACCAGCGCTTCGCGCCCGGCCCAGAGAACAGCCAGAGCGGCGCACAGCGCAGCCGCTACCAGCAGTACCTCGATGCCGTCGACTGGGTCCAGCCCCACCCACGCCCGCCGCGCGCTGCGCGCATTCGAGTCCACGGCCCGCGGGATTGACCAGCAGCACCTGACCATCGCCTACGATGAGTTCCGCGGCGACGGCTACGTGGTCGGCGAGGACGGCCGGATCCCCGGCGGCCCCCGCCTCGGCACGACGCGGCCGCCATCTTCGCCGGTCGCTACGACCCGTCGTTCACCCTTGACCTCTGCCTCAAAGACCTCGACCTGATCGAACGACCAGCGTTGTGGATCTCCCTGTTCGGCATCGTCGTCGCCCCGGTCCTGCTCATCCGCGTCAACCGGGCCCCTTGGCAGAGCCGCCATACTCGCTGACCCGCACATGGCAGCGTAGGCACGCGCTCCGCTCACGGATCACGTCGGCGGTCTGCCTCGAGTGGCTGCAGATCGGTGATCTGGTACCGGAAGAACTCGCCGCCCTCCCAACGGTCGGTTCCGTAGTGCAAACCGAGCCGGCCGACGCTGGGGATGGTCAGGCCGGCGAAGGTGCGCTGGGTGGTGAAGGTGCCGCCGAAGCTGTGCCAGTCCCACTGTCCGGTCTGGCCGGGGTCGCCCCACCGGTCGAGGGCGACGGAGACGATGTCCCCGCCCGGCCCCAACTGGCACCGAGCCTCGATCGGGGTGTCCCCGACCAGGTGGCGGGCGGTGATGTGACTGCTGTCCTGGGCTGACCAGCGCAACCCGAAGCGCGGGAGCATGGCGGTCGGTAGCCAGATCGCCTCGGCGCCGCAGCGGCCGGCGGCGCTCCGAGAGACGTCGGGCCCGTCTGCGTGCGCCACCCGGAACAGTCCGGCGAGCTTCCAGTCCATCCCGCCGACACCGTCCCGGTAGCGGTCGGATCCGCTGATGAGACCCGCGACGCGGGCCGCCCAGATGAAGCCGTCATGGGGCCGCAGAATCTGCCGCGCCCGGAACGGCAGCCACCGCCCGATCTTGACGCTGCCGCGCATCGTGATCTGGGCGCACCGCGTCAAGGGTGTGCCCTCAGCGATCGCCTGGCCCAGGTGCCGTCGGACTGGGTCGTCGAGCCCGTCCAGCTCGGCGCCGGTGAACACGCTCTCGGTGGGGGGTTCACCCGTCGCGGGTTCGTTGCGCAGCCGGTGCCTCCAGTCGGCCAGGCTCCACCCGGCGGGGTCATGGTCTGCGGGTGTCATCGGCGGCGCTGCCGCGGGTCGCGGGCCGGCGCGACGTCTGCATGGCCCAGCAGCCAGGCCAATGCAGCAAGACAGGCCAGCAGGATCGCCCCGATCGGGACGGTGACCGCCCAGTCGGGCCGGTTCCCCCGGGCGCCCGCGACCAGCGGCGTGACCAGGATCGGCAGGCTGGTCAGCGCGAGCCAGGTCAGCTGGCCGGGGGCGGTGGTGTACCCCAGCCGGTGGCGGCGCAGCAGCAGGACCCCGCTGGTCGCCGTCGCGGGCAGGAAGAACGCCAGGTCCAGGACATGCACGGGGTTGGTGGGCACTCGCAAGGCGTTCGCGCTGCGCGATGGCCCGCCCGAGAGCAGGTCGGGGACGATCTCGCTGAGCCACAGCAGCGCGAACAGGACGGCGATGGCGATGAGGAGCCAGGCGGGCCACCGCAGGGCGCCGCCGGCGAAGGACTCCCTGACGGCGCTCATGTCCACCGTGGCGAGCCCGCCGATGAGGGCGAACGTGGCCAGGCCAAGGACGGCGACCCACACCAGGAACAGCGGCCCGAAGTGGACGGAGAACGCGTAGATCGCGTAGTTGTAGACGGTGAAGGCGAGACACCCCAACCAGACGAGGTAGGCGCGCAGGTGTCCGCGGTGCGCTTGCCAGCCGAGGATGACGAGCAGGGGGGCCACGAGCAGCAGGCCGACCAGGTCCTGCGCCGTCGCAGCATCGGCCAGAGCCGTGGTCTCACGGCCGTAGATGTCGGCGGGCGCCACCAGCCCCACCACACTGCCCGCCGCGGAGAGCAACGCGGCGGCAACCGCCAGCCAGAACCACCGCCCGGACAGCCGGTCCGGCCGAGGCTCCTCGCTCAACTCACCCACCGGGTTCACGATGCACATCTACTGGCGCATCTGGGCTCGAGCCTTAGCGATCGATCGGACAGTCAGCAGGGCGACCCTGTGCGTCAGGCTGAGGTGAGACACCCCGGGTAGGGTCTGCTCCCTTCAAGAACAGGGCGAGAACAGGGTTGATCACGTTGACGATGACCAGTACGGACCTGCACCCGGTGGTGCCGGTCGATGATGGGGCCGTGG
>JBBSQN010000182.1:0-10032 GCA_038257875.1 Mycobacteriales bacterium | reverse complement strand
TACACGACGGGGAGCGCCTCGTTGCTGTTGAGCGAGTCCGCCGACACGATCAGCCGGGTCGTGGACTGACCACCACGGGTGATGACGGGGTTGTAACGCCAGATCTCACCACGCCTCACGCGCTCTGGCCCAGCTCGTCTGCGGCGGCGGCGCGCTCGGCCTCGGCACCCTCGGCGTAGCCGGGGTGGCGGGCGTACCAGCGGGCCATCGCGTCGACGCCGGCCCGTAGCTCGTCCTGCCGCACCAGCCGTTCCAGGTAGCCCGACACCCCGCCGCGGGCCGCCGCGCCGCACTGGCGGACGCGCGCGGCCACGCTGGCGTCGAGGCTGATAGTGATGCGCTCTTTCTGCATACGCAGCAGCGTACAGCAGATCGACGTAGGCCAGCCGTAGCGCAAGGCCTCCCGCGACGGCGCCAGGCGACAGCGAGGGTCGATTCGCAAGCGCGGGAACTCGCTGCAAGTGCGGTCTTGGCTGTCTCGGCCGCAGTCCGCTCGCCGGGCAAGAGCGGCGAGCCGTCTCACCGGCGTGGGGGCGAGACGAGGTCGAGGAACTCGTCGAGCTGGTCGGTCTTGCCGTGGAAGCCGCCGTCCATGCGGATGGAGTCGCGCAGCGATCGGATGGTGACCTCACGCGGGATGGCGAGCTGTCTCTCGGCTTCGCCGATGACGGCGCCGAACAGGTTCGTCACCCGCGAGGGGCGGTGCTCGATGAACCAGCCCAGCATCCTGCCGGTCTGGGGGGTGAAGCCGACCTCGGGCATGGACTCCGTGTAGTAGGTCTTCAGCTGCCACATCACGGCGTCTTCGAGTACGGAGGTCAACGCGTCGAACGGGACGGTGGAGTCCAGGTGCAGCGCGGCGATCCAGCCCAGCTGGTTGGAGAGGTTGCGTACGGCGTGCTCGTTGCGATGCGGCCGTGACCAGCGACGCCGGGCAGGTGCATCCCTCCACAGCTCACTTGCTATGACCTCGGTCAGCCGCTGCCACAACACCCGTAAGCCCGGCGCGAGGGTGTCCTCGCCGTCCTCGCCGTCGCCACCCGAGGCGTTGAGCAGCGTGGCCACACTCCCGGGATCGCGCCGGCGTTGCTCGATCCAGTCGTCGACGACCGGTTTCGCCCACCGCTTCCGCGGCCCGTCCGTCGCCTGCGGGGCCGGGATGTCGGCTTCGTCGCGGGCGATGTAGGCCCGCAACGTCGACGCGGCGATCTCCGCCTTGGTCGCGAACTCCTCCACTCCGAGCAACGCCGCGTCGAACAGCTCCGGGGCGTTGACGGTCACGACGCACTGCGCCAGCGGCAACGCGTCGTCCGTGCGGCGGCTCGCCCACAGCGCCACGTCGTGCCGCCACTGCTCGGCCCGCGCCAGCTGCCCCTGTGCGCCGGAGTGGAGCTGGTACCCCGCCAGCTCGACGGCGCTCTGCTCGCCGCCGAGCTGCATGATCCGGGCCGGCCGCCCGAGCTCGGCCCGGCCGGTACCGTCCAGCAGGTCCGCCGCGGTGATCACGGTGGGCAGACGGACCTCGCGAGGCACGTAGCGCTCGCCGGCCCAGTCGAAGATCTGCAGCGGTCGGTACCAGGTCGTCCCGTTCCACCAGTATCCGCCGATACGCGACAGCAGCGGCTTGTCGCGGAACCACTCGCTGTAGGCGGTGGTGGCGTCGCGGTCCCTGTAGAGCAGCACGCTGCGGCCGTGCTCGGGGTGGAACCGGATGACCCATCCGAGCGACGGGTTCTTCGGGTCGGTGGTGAAGGCGACCCATTCACCGCTGTCGTGGGCGATGTCACATCGACCCCACGTTCCCGCCCCGTCCTGGCGGCCGATCGCCTCCACGGCGTCGGGGTCGTCGATCGGGATGTGCTCATCCTCGACGAACGGCAGCCCCGGTACCGGGTGATCGGTGCGTATGCCGTTCGCGAGCGGTTGCACGTAGGACATGAACCCTCCTCCGGTCGGTGCTGTACCGTATCACAGCGTGCGGCGCCAGGCTACAGCATGTCGCCGGCTGCTCAGAGGTGGTCATCGGATGTCTCCCTGGGGGTGCTCGGGTCGGCGAGGTCGGCGAGGGTGTCGGCGTGGCAGGGCTCGTCGAGTGGGCACCAGCACGCCGGCACCCGCCCGGCCAGCTCCGCCCGGACCTGCGCGAGCAGGTCGGAGTGGGTGAGCAGCCACACCCGGTGGCGGTGGACGGCCTCGGCTCGCCCGAGCCGGCGCCAGTCGAACGGGTTGCCCCATCGGGTCGGGCGGGCCACCACCACCGCGCCCGGGGGCTTGCGCCACCCGGCGCGGCGTGACAACCGCACCCGTGCACCAGTCGGCCCAGCCGGCTCGGCTCCGGTGGCCGGGCTGGTGGTCAGGTGGCGCCGATGGCCTCTTGATAGCGGCGCAACCGGGCCTCAGCGTCCGCACGCCGGGCCTTGACCTCCTCCAACCCCGCCACGTCCAGCATAAGCGCGCACGACTGGTCGCCGACCAACGTGGCCACGGTCTCGTCCAGGTGCTTCGGGGCGAACAGCCCACCGATCCACCCGTTGATCACCTCCACCACGTGGTCCTCGCGCAGGTTCACTGTCACAACAATTGTCTGACTCGCCCGGTTGATCCGGAAAATCCGAAACAATTCCTGCCGATACCGCAATCAGCAGCAGATCCTCGACCAGCCCCGTCATCCGCTCGGCCGGCGAGGAGATGCGGGCCAACGAGTAGGCGGCCTCCTCGGGCAGCGCCGTGCCGGAGCCGTGCAGGGTCAGCTCGGTGTACCCGCGGATCGCGGCCAACGGGGTGCGCAGCTCGTGGCTGACGTCGGCGACGAACTGGCGCAGCTGCGTCTCGCTGTCCTGGCGGGCTCCAGGGCCGCGCCGACGTGATCGAGCATCCGGTTCAACGCCGCCCCGACCTGGCCGATTTCGGTGCGCGGGTCGGCGACGGGACGCGCTCGGCCAGCGAGACCTCGCCCCGGTCCAGCGGCAGCATGCTCACCCCCGCCGCGGTGTCCGCCACACGCTCCAGCGGCCCCAGCTCGCGGCACACCAGCAACGCCCCGAGCGTCCCCGCCCCGAACAGGGCCGCCCCGCGATGATCAGTCCTAGGATGACGAGCCGGGGGCACGATGTCCTGGACGGTGCGCTCGGAAAGCCCGATGACGAGCCGGTCGGTGGTGCTCGCGGGCTGCTCGGCGACCGGCTGTGAGGCCTCGGGCGCGGCCCCGGGCCAGGAGGTGGGGTGGAGTCGCGATCAGCCGATAGGTGCCGAGGTCGACGGTGCTCGGGCGGGCCCCGACGGCCACGCCGATAAGGGCGGGATAGTCCGACGACGCTACCGCGAGCACCTCGCCGCGCGGCTGGTGCGCGCCTGCGCTCGTTCGTCACCAGGTGGTAGCCACCCTCGCTCGCGCGACTGTGCGGTCGATGGGTGGTTCCTGTGAGAATCCTGTGCGGTCGGGAACTGGCCGCCCCGCATTCCGGCACGGCAGACGAACGCCCCTGCCCACCGGCTCACACCGCGGTGCCCAGCGCGGAGAACGCGCAGGTACCGATATCTAAGGTGGAGCGAAAACCTCGTCACGCGGGCCGACAGCTGATCGGGCACCGCACCGAACACAGAGGAGAACCGATGACTGCAGCCGCTCCAGGCGTCCGCACCGAGCACCCCGTCGTCGCGCGCCTGCGCGAGCACCGCTCGACGGACCTGCAGTTGCGGGTCGCCGACACGATCACGCACTTCGCCGGCTCCATGTCGTTCGTCTACCTCCACATCGTGATCTTCACGGTGTGGATGGTGTTCGTGGAGTCGAGCCCGTGGCCGACCCTCACCCTCGTGGTGTCCCTGGAGGCGATCTTCCTGTCGACGTTCGTGATGATCGGGCAGAACCGGGCGGCCGCCTTCCAGCAGGCCAAGGCCGACCACGACTTCACCGAGCAGGAGACCGAACTCAAGACGAACACCCAGCTCACCCGGGAGATCCACGTCCTGACCACCGAGCTGCACCGGCGCGTCGTCGACAGCGCGTGAACCCGTTCCGGCCCGACCGCCCACGACCGCCGAATTCGATCGGCACACCCAATACTGGCGCCCGGCTCCAGCAGCAGCCCGGCATCGTCGTGGTGAGCGTCCCGTTCCACCTCGGCGACCGGGAGCGGGGCTGGCTCGCCCACCCGGGGCCCGAGACGCCCACGGCGTCACTCGACGCAGCTCCCCCGTCATCGACCATAACCGGCGCACACTTCGGAGCCGCGCCGTGAATGACGCTCGCCCCGCCGTGACCCTGCACGGAACGGCCGCACCGCTGGGGTTATAGTCCGCTGATCTCTCGGAGGGGTTCCATGGGCATACGGAGGAACACGGCGGGTCTGACCGCTGCCGAGCTTGCGGATCTTCGGGCGGCGTTCGCGGCGGCGTACGGGCTCAGCGACGACCGCGGCTACGGCTACTTCGCGGGTCTGCACGGGTTGCCGCTGCCGTCCTACTGCCAGCACGGCACGCTGCTGTTCCTGCCGTGGCACCGGGCCTACCTGTACTTCTTCGAGCGGGCGTTGACCGCGGCGCTGCGCCGCGCCCGCGGCGACACCACCTCGTCGGTGACCCTGCCGTGGTGGGACTGGACCTCCGCCGCAGCGCACACCGAAGGATTGCCCGCCGGCTACCTGCCCACTGCCGCGGGTGGGCCCAACCCGTTGGCGGCGGGGCCGGTCACCTTGGGCGCTGCGGACCTGGACCTGGTGCGCACGAGGTTGCCGGGCGCGATCACCGACGGGCCGTCGCCGGTGACGATCCGCGACCCCGACGTGCCCGATCAGCTGCCCCGCCCGGCCACGGTGAACAGGGCCCTTCAGGCGAGCACGTTTGCCGGGTTCAGCCAGCTGCTGGAAGGCATCCACAACGGGGTTCACGGGTGGGTCGGAGGGGCGATGTCAGCGGTGCCGATCGCCGCCTACGACCCCGTCTTCTGGGCGCACCACTCGATGATCGACCGGCTGTGGTATCTGTGGCAGCTCTCACCGCGGGGGAAGAACCCCCCGGACGCGCTGCTGGACCGGGCATTGGCACCCTGGCCGGTGACGGTGCGTCAGATCCTGGACACCTCTACCCTGGGCTACGACTACGCTGCCCAGGTCATCGGCTGAGGAGGGGTCCTCATGGTCACCGCAACCGCCGCCCGCTCCGGAGACACCGAGCAGACCCTCGTGCTGGACCTCCCCTTCCCCGGCGAGGCCGGCCAGCCCGCGCCGTTCACCCGGGCCGACGTCGTGATCATCGGTGTGGACCACTCGGAGACGTCCTTCGAGGTGCGGCTTTTCCTCAACAACCCGGCGGCCACCGCGGACACCCCACGGACCGCCGACGGCGGCTACGCGGGCCGGTTCACGGTGTTCGGCCACGGCGGCTGCTACGGCGATAACGGGCACTGCGACGTGCCCGAGCCCTCCACCGACCCGACCGACCTGCGCCCCGAGCACCCACTGACGCCGCTCGACACGTACGTCACCGTCACCGACGCGCTGCAGCGCACCCTCGCACAGGACGGGGCACTTCAGACAGTCACGCTGGTTCCGGTGTCGATCACGCCCCGCCGCACCGACCGCAAGCCGGCACCCGAGCTCCTGCACTTCACCGATATATCCCTACAGATCTACCTCACCCCGACCGACGGCGACATCACCGCCTGATCAGACATCGCGCTGAGGTTGAAGGAGCACTCGATGATGATCGTGCGCTTGTCGGCGCATCAGCGGAGTGTGCCGTAACCGTTCATCCAGGCGTCGGTGCGTTCGACGGGCCAGCGTTTCCCGGCCTGGATCGAGGCGATACGTCCGTGACGACGATGTGGCCGGGGTAGCCGAGGATCTTGAGCAGGTCGCGGGTCGTGGCCGAGTCGTTGCCGCGGTCCAGGTGCAGGGTCGGCTGCTCGGAGAGCGGGCCGATCCTGTCGGGGTCCCGGCCGGGGTCCCGGCCGGGGTGGGTTCGAGCAGCGGTGTGTCGTGGTCGCCAGCGCAGGCGGCGACGAGGTGCAGCGCGATCGCGTCACCGTCGCAGGACACCGAGCGCTTCCTGCCCTGTACCGTGGTCGGCCGGACTGCGAACAGCGACGTCACCGCCGCACGGGACCGTGGTGATCGCCCCGTGATCCGGGACCGCGCGCAACCCGACGGCGTCGCGGCGGGCGTGCTCGGCCGGGTCGACGGTGACCACAGCGTCGACACAGACCCCGCCGACCCGCGCCGCGCCCGGCACCGCGGCCGCGGCCACGCCCTGCCGGGTGAGCGTCGTCGAGCCGAGGTGTGTCACGCGACCAGGATGCCATTCTGCGCGCAAATACGCAGTAACCGACACACCCACCTGCGCTCCTGTGCGATCCTGGTCCGGTGGCTCCTGGCAGCGGCGATGACCAGTCGTTGTCGCTGCGTGAACTCGCCCGACGGACCGGGATCTCGGACGGGACACTGCGGAGCTGGGCACGACACCCCGAGCGGCCGTTGCGGCTGCACCGCAGCGGCCGACGCTCGGTGGACGTGACAGTCGGCGAGCTGCGCGCATTCTGCGCATCTCATCCGGAGCTCCCCGCGACCCGGACCGTCGTGGCGAACCTCGACAGCCCGACCGCGACGGTCGATGCGGAGGTACTGCTGGCCGTGCTGGGTACGGTCGTCTCGGCGATGCGCGCGGCGACCGCTGCGCAGCTCGACGTCGTGCAGACCAGCGCCGGGCAGGCGGAGAACTCCGCTGTGATCTGTCGAGCCCACGCGACCGCCCTCGCGGGCGCACTGGACGGCCTGGACTTCGCCCTGGCCCTCATCACCGTGCGACCGTCCGAGCGCGCGGCTGAGGGCCGGGCATCCGCCTCGTCGGCCGAGACTGGCTCTGGTTGTTGAGGGAGGTGCAGCCGAGCACACCACCCCGGCCGAGCCGAGCTGTCGGCGGTGGGTCGTACCGTGCGTTTCCCAGGACTCGGCCGCCAGGAGTCCGACGGCGCGGAGGTGTATGTGGTGTTCGACGGTCAGCCGTTCTTCATCCGGATCAACGGTCGGGTGTGGGTCACGCCGGGCGGCATCCCGGAGGATGCGCAGTGCACTGCGAGGACCAAGCGTCGGAAGCGGTGCGGGAACCCGCTCGACTACGGCCAGTCGAACGCCTACAGCTGGTTACAGGTGGACGGCGGCTACGTGGAGGGATTCGACTACGACGACTCCGCTGGGAGGCTCACCGAGTTCGGTCGGCGCTACCTTGAGCAACGCTGCGAGCTGCACTTCGGCAGCGACGCCCCGAGTGAGGTCGAGCCCGAGTGGGAGCCGTTCGCCCCGGCCGCTCACCGCGGCCAGATTGTCAGCGCTGAGCGGGCCCTGGTCTGGATGAACGGGGGCCGTGGGCCATGCTCGTGAGCTACTACGCCCTTGACGCCGTCGCCGCGGCGTGGACACTTTCGGCCGAGGGAGCCACCCCTCCCCCACCTGGTGGACCACCGACACCACCTCGACGCCGCTTCTACTTCCGCGACCTCATCTGAGGTGGCGAATCCAGTTCCCCGCTGCCGCGACCGAGGGCGACGCTCACTGCCGGTATCTGCGGGTGGGGATGCTGGCAGTCTCGGCCAGCCGGACGGTGTGGCTCGCGCCGGGCGAGCCAGCGCGGATGAACGCCACACAGACCTCGGCGCCGGCTGCGACCATCTCGGCGTTGCGGCGGAACCCGGCCGCCCGCCCGTACCGACCCCAGTCCGCCGGGTGCCGCATCACCCAGGGCACGCCGCCACCCGCGACGAGCCCGGAACAGCGCCCCGGACAGGGCGCGGCGCGGTCGGCGGGACGTACCCGGCGGCCTCAGGCCACTCCCACACCGCGAGCGTGTCCGCGTCGCGCTGCGGGCCTTCCCCGCTCGCCTGCCGGGCGCGATGCGCGTCGAGGTCGAGGGCCACCACCGCCACCAGGCGGCACCCGAACAGCGTCGTCTCCGGCAGCGCCATCCCCGACCACCTCAGCAGCCGCACAGCCTCGGCAACCGCGGCATTATCCGGCGTGCGCCCCGGCCTGCACCGCCGAACGAGCCGGCTCGGTGACGGGGCCTGCGACAGGCCCCGACTCGGAGCGCGTCATGCCGTACCCGGGCTTGCGGAGCGGCGGGACGCTTGGCGCGTCGCGCGTCGGTCGGCCAGCGACACGGTCTCGGCGAGACCGGCGACGTAGTCGTCGAACTCGGCGCGGTGGGCGGTGACCAGCGCGCCGAGCGCTTCGAGGTCGCGGGCGACGAGCCTGCGTCGGCCGTGGTCGCGGGTCACCTGCTCACGACGTGCGGCCATGAGGTGGTCGAGGTCACCGAGCGGGACATCCTCGCTGCATCGCAGCGTCTCGAGCTCACGCCTGACGACCCGGAGCGGGTCGGGTCGATCCGAGCGGTGCCTGCGTGCGGTCTCCCAGCAGGTCATGCAGGTGGTGTAGGCGGCGCGCTGCCGGCCGAGATCGCGGACTCGGGCGATCAGAGCATCGGTGGTGATGATCCGGTCGAGATCGAAGCGAGCCAGGTCCTTGCCGCATTCGGTGAGGTGTGGGGCGATCCGCCAGGGCAGCCGCGGCCGGGCCACGTGATCGACGGGGTTGAGCGCGCTCATCCGGTGTTCCTCTCGGTCAGGGCCGCACGGAGCTCGGCGGCGGTTCTGCTACCTCGGTGGTCGAGCTGCCCCAGACTCCCCACGACCGCGGACAGGTCAGAGGCCTCACGCAGGCTGGTGCCGACCGCCGGGGCGCGGGTGGCGTGGTTGAGGAACCGCACCACCTCCGCCACGGACTCGATAGACGCCAGGACGGATCTCTTCGGAGCGCGCCTCGACCTTGCTCGACGATGTCAGGTGGCCAGAGCAAGGTTGGACACCGCCGGCGTTCCTGCACCACTGGTACTGACTGCCCCGCGCCCCCGCTTACAAGACAGCTCATCGCGGGCGTCTGAAGCCTCTACCAGCGACAACGGGCAACAAGACGACATCATCACGTGGCAACGTTCGCACTGTTAGACGCTGGTTCGTGCCACATCCGGTTCCACGCGGGCGCACTGTTCAATGATCGCCGAGCTCGTCGACTGGTCGGCGTTCCGTCATCGTCAGGGTGTGGTTCCGTGATGTCGGCCACGGACACCCCGGTACTCCGCCCGGCCGCTACGGATGCGGCGGCGACGAGAGCGTCTGATGCCGCGTCGATCGCCGCGTCCCGGATGCCTCCCTACCCGTGGCCACCCTCTGCCCGCACACCACCACAGCCGACCGGTGATCAAGCCACGTCCCCACACCGACCCGGCTGAATGTTTACGCCTGGATCTGCTACGTCATGCAGCAGAGAAGGTGCGACCAAGATCGAGATCGGCCGCAGCGGTGATAAGTATACTCGGATTAACTCCATGGATCTTCACCGCAGACCAGAGTAACAGCAGGCCTTACAGCTCGCATAAGCATAGCTCGATATAACCCATGTCTCTGCTCTCATCGAGTCGAGCTTCAGCCAAGCATACTTCGTTGGCCAGCGCCAAAAATTTACGATGGAAACGGCACACCAGTAAGAACGTTACACCTACCCAGACGCCTGCTCCGAGCGCGGCAATGTGGACGGGTGCGTCAAGGTATAGAAAGCAGAGTGCGACGACACTGCTTGAAGTTACAACGGCACTTATCAATCCGAGCGTAAGTAACCCATTGCGCGAGCTAATTAGAGGTTTCGAAAGGCTCACAGCCCCAAGGACGGAGAGCGCGCCGCCAACGCTTGCAAAATGGAAGTTTACTCCTATGAATCTCAATAAAGCGACGACAAAACTCGGAGTCGCAACAATAGCAGCAAGCCACATGCATATCAGCGCAATGGTCAGGCGTCGATTCATTGACTCTGCACGTTGAGCGTTCCTTGGGAGGCGTAACTGAATAACTAATTGATATAATTGGGGTTGTGATATGCTTCGACGGTGGCTAGGGATCGTTCTGATGAACGTGTGGCGATGGCAGCTCGGCTGGATGGGTTGTTGCCTCGTCTGAGTGAGCGGGATCGTCGTTTGGCGTTGGGT
>JBBSQN010000181.1:0-10134 GCA_038257875.1 Mycobacteriales bacterium | reverse complement strand
GAGGTCTTCTACAATCGGCGCAGAATCCACTCAGGCCTGGGCTACCGGACCCCGCACGAGGTCCGCGCCGAATACGTGAACCGGCAGCAAGCAGCATGATGACCGCAAATTCTACAGTCCGGCAAGCGCGCGGCACCCCATGAAGCACGACTTTGCCGGGGCCCTGCTGGGGAGGTCTACTCCTCGCGCAGCATGCGGACGGTGCAGCGAAGGCCGGGAACAGCGCCGATCTTGTTGTCGACGGTAAACAACTCGGCGTGCAGCGACTCGGCCAGCGCCACGTACGCGGCCTCGTGCGGCCACATGTTCTGGCGTAGTTCCCACACTCGCGGCAGCAACGGCACGTGGTCGCAGCGCCGCAGGTTGATCGACGCGAGCAGCCGCAATGCACGCCTGCCCTCGTCCTCCGGCAGCTTCCCACCCTGCACCAGACCGCGCAGCGCCGCTGCGCACTCGAGGTCGGTCGCATGCGGTGCGGCAAGCCGTTCGTGGAGGACGGCAGTCCGTACGCGTGCAGCGACAGCGTCCGTGCCCACCAGGAACTCGACCAGGGCGGAGGTGTCGAGCACGATCACCAGCGAGCCCGGCGGCCCTCGGCGATGGCCTCCACCACGTCGTCGGCGGTGACCGACGAGCGTGCCGCGATGTCACGCGCCCGGTCGGCCGCCTCCTCGACAGTCAGCAACGCAGCCTCCCGGTCCAACAGCTGCCGCACGTACGCCTGCAGGGACAGCCCGGCGCGCGCGGCACGCACCCTCAGCGCGACGACCGTGGCGTCGGAAACGTCACGGATGTGGATGGTGGCCATGGCAAGCCCATTCAACTGCCTCGGCAGCACGACGGGCTGCTCGCGTGTCCGGTGCTGGCTCCGTAGCTGGCAACTGTGACGGCATGGCGCGCTCGTTCAGCCCGCGGGGCTGGTGTCGCCGGAGGGCGTAGCGCGCCATACCGGGGCTGGGTCGCGCCACAGCTCGACGCGGTCGATGCGGTCGGCGATGCGGGTGAGCCAGCCCCGCAGGTCGGTGGGGAGCACGTAGCCGCCGAGCGCGGTGACGGTGTCGCGCAGGCCGGTGTCGGTGGCAGTGGTGGCGAGCAGCTCGCGCAGCTGGCCGGCGACGCGGGCCTTGACCGGTTTCTCGGTGACCACCTGCCAGCTGCACTCGGCCTGCCACACGGTGGCGTCGAGGGTGCGCCAGTCCTGGCCGAAGGAGCCGCCGAGCAGCCAGCTCAGCTCGGGCCAGCGCTGCCGCGGGCCCTCGGGCAGGTCGAGCTCGGGGTAGGCGGTGGCGATCATCGGCATGCCCCGGTCGGGCCGCCACCGCCAGGTGACCACGGCGGCGGTGGCCCGGGTCGTGGACTCGGCGGTCTTGATGGTGCCGATCTGACGGCCGACCTGGCCGTAGCACCACACCGTCTTGACCCCGAGCGTGTCGTCGAAGAACGCCCGCAGCGTCGGCTCGTGCTGGCGGATCACCATCGTCAAGGCCCAGTTCGCCACCTCGTCGTCGTCGAACAGCGACGTACGGGGCAGGGCGGGCATCGGGTTACCCTTGATCGGCTGCCGCGGTGTCTCCGGCCGCGCAGCCCTCGCCAGCGTCTCGCGGAAGTAGTCCATCCACGCCGAGCGTGGTACCCCATCCATGGAGGGCAGGTCTGCTCCCGCGAGATCCCACGTGGCCTCGTCGATCCGATCCAAAGACACTTCGCGAACGAGGTCGTCGAATTCGCGGAGGAGCCGCTCGTCGGTCCAGCCCTCGCCGTAGCCGACGGTGTTCGCGCGGGCGTCGAAGATCGCATGCTCGGGATCGAGGTACTGCTCGTCCCACTCCGCGCCCAAACCGACGCCCAGAAGATGCTGCAGGACCTCGTAGCGGTTCCAGTCGACGATCCGGCCGCTCATAGCGGATATGCCGTGAGGATCACGAGCCGGTCACCGTCCTTTCGCAACTCGACGTGAATGCCCCGAGCCTGCCGCAGCGGGCCGTTCGGATCCGCGACCAGCGCCGATCTGCCCAGCGGTCCAAGGTCCATGTCGGGAATTCGAATGTGCGTCGCCTGCTGCGTTGTCATCATGAAACTGCGCAGCTGCGTCTCTTTGGCCTGAAGTGCGTAGGTGATCGCCATCTCCGCGGTGTCGCGGTCCTCGAACCGGGAGGCCGCCTTCTTCGGCTTCGGGCCGCGGGTGCCGTCGGGCATCAGGGTGCCGTTGGCGGCGCGGTCGCGGATGTAGTCGTCGTCGACCTCGACGTGGCGGCGCAGGGTGTGCCCGATCGCGTCCTCGTGCAGCGAGAGGTCGACGTAGGCCAGTGCCTCGTCCAGCGTCTGGTGCGCGGCCTTGACCAGTCCGTGCGCGGCGACGTGCTCGACGACGTGGCCGAGGCCGCCGGCGCCGGGCCGGCGGGTGAGCAGCGTGCCGACCAGCACGCCGGAGCCCTCACCCCAGTGCCCGCCAGCGAAGGCGTCCCAGCCGATCGAGTCCTTCGCGGTCTGCACCGGATCGGTGAGCATGCCGGCCACGCCCTGTGCGGTGGCCGCCACGGTGCCCCACCACCGCTGCCGGTCGACCAGCGCGTCGACGCTGAGCCCGTACCCCAGTGCGGCGGCGCCCACCACGTTGCCGCCGACGGCGTCGCGGAAGCCCTCCCACTGGTCGCGCACCCCCAGGGGCCGGTCGGGGATCTGCACCCGCAGCCCGTCCAGGGCGTGCGCCAGCCTCCCGGACAGCTCCTCGTAGGCGGCCGCGAGTGCCTGCTGCCTGGCCCGCAGGTCCAGCAGCAGGTCCAGCGACGGATCCCGCCCCGGCGACCCGGCCGCCACCCAGCGGGCGTTGGCCTCCTGCATGTCCGCGGCGTCGCGGTCCAACGCCCGCTCCCGCGCGGCAAGCTCTGCCACGTCCACCGCGAAGGACGCCAGCAGCCCTGCGGCGGCGGCTGCCACGTCGCGTACCAGCGCCGCGGCGTCCTCGACCCGCTCCGCCGCGTCGGCCGCGGCCTCGGCGGCCGGCCCCGACCACACGCGCGCGTCGGACCGGCACTCGGTGCCCTGGTGCGCCCGGCGCGCGGCAGTCCGCACGCTGGCTGCGACCTCGTCGACCACGGCCGGGTCGGCACGCACCAGCACCCCGCTCGCCACGGCGTCGACGGTAGAGCCTCACGACACCGCGCCGCTCCGGCCGTCCACAGGATCGACGCCACGCACCCGGCCTAGCACGGGATCGAAGGGGCGGTTCAGGTGAACCGCGGGTGCGCTGGCCGGGTGCGCGGTAGGGCCGAGCCACCGGGCCGGCGGTGGCCGCAGGCAACGCCGTACCGCTGGTGCGGGTCGTGCCCGGGGGGCGGTTCAGCTGAACCGCCCCCGTACCGCACCTCCTCGCTTGGATAGCGTGCTTGCGTGTCGAGCGACCAACCCCGCGACCCGTCCTCGGCCGAGCAGGCCGAGTTCATGCGCCAGTTCGAGCAGGCGATCTCGGGGCTCGCGCCGAAGGACCTGCAGAAGGTGCTGCACGGCCTGCTGGGCACCGGGGGGCCGCGCGACCCGTTCGAGCGGACGCCCCCGCCGTCTCGGCGCCGCTCCCGCCGCGGCGACGTCGTCACCTATCAGGTAAGGATGGACGTGACAGGGGCCTCGCCGCCCCTGTGGCGCCGGCTCGAGCTCGCCTCGAACCTATTCCTCGACGATCTGCACGAAGTCATCCAGGCGGCCTTCGGGTGGACCGACAGCCACCTGCACCGGTTCGCCTCCGGACCCGACTACTACAGCGACGACACCGAGTACTACCTCTGCCCGTTCGAGGTGGAGGAGGGCGAGACGGGGGTCCCCGAGGAGCAGGTCCGCCTCGACGAAGTCCTGGTCGACGCCGGAGACGTCCTGCTCTACACCTACGACTTTGGTGACAACTGGCAGCACACGATCAAGCTCGAAGCCGTCCAGCCACGGACGGATGCGACCCCGCGCGCGACCTGCACCGCCGGCCGGCGTCCCGGTCCGACCGAGGACTGTGGTGGCGTGGATGCGTACGAGTTGATTGTCGCCGCCACGGACGCGAACCACCCCCGTCATGCCGAGGGAGCCGCCGAGTTCGCCCACCTGTTCGGTGAGGAGGTCGACCCCGCGGGGTTCGAGCTCACGGCCTTCGACATGGATGCGCTCAACCGCGAGCTCGTCGATCTGGGACTCGACGACGGCTTGGACACCGAACTTCCTGGACCGCTCGACGATCTCGTCAAGCGGACGCGAACAACCGTCGGCCGGCGCTCGCTGCTGCGGCTGATCCGCGATGCCTCGCTGGACACGCCAGTGCTGATCGACGCCGGGACAGCCGCTCGCCTGGTGCGGCCGTACACCTGGTTGCTGGAACGAGTCGGCGCCGGCATCACGCTGACCAGCGCCGGCTACCTCCCACCAGTTCACGTCGAGGCCGCCATGGCCGAGCTCGGGATGGCGGACGAGTGGATCGGCGCGTTCAACCGCGAGAACCAGACCGTGCCGGTGCTGCACCTGCGGGAGTCCGCGCAGAAGACGGGTCTGCTGCGCAAGCACCGCGGGACCCTGCTGCCCACCTCACGCGGGTGGGCGCTGCGCAACGACCCGGTCGGGCTGTGGTGGCACCTGGCCGAGCGGATGCCGTTGCGGTCGACCGACGCGTGTGAGGTGCAAGCCGGACTCCTGCTCCTGCTGGCCGTGGCCGCGAACGTCGAAGGCCCGCAGGCGACCGTCGCGGAGATGCTCAACGCGCTCGGCTGGATGAGCAGCGACGGCGGCGAGGTGACCAGTGCCATGGCTGGCCAGGCCGCCTGGGACAACGAAACGGTGCTGCGACGGCTGGGCGGCTTCACCGGCGATGGAGGTGTACGGCGACCAACCACGCCGACCGCTGAGGGAGTGTTATTCGCCCGCGCGGCCCTGCGCACCTGGCCCGACAGCAAGCCTTGACCGCTTCCAGGGCGGAGGTCGGGCGAGACAGGTTCGTGGCTGCGGACCGTGCCGCTCGGTCGACGAGCCAGGGCATCGAGCAGCTGACGGACCATCGCTGCACGGGAGACGCCCGCGACACGTGCCCGTTCGTCGAGCTGCGCGCACTGGCCCTCGGTGAGGTGGACGCTTGCCCGACGCATGCGCCACTCGGACGTCAGCCCGTCTCGGCGAGCTCCACCGGCCGCGCGATGACGTCGACCATGGCGCCGTTGCGGTAGGTGGTGATCGCCAGCGGCACGTCGATGGCCTCGGCGAACATTCGGCGCTGCAGCGCTTGGGCGTCGTCGACCGGTTCGCCGGCGACGGTGAGGACGAGATCGCCGACCCGCAGCCCCGCATGGTCGGCGGGGGAGCCGGCCTGCACGTGGACGATGCGTACCCCGTGCTGGCGGCCGGTGCGCTCGGCCAGCCGGGCCGGCAACGGAGCCGGTGCGGTGGCGATGCCGAGGAACGCCCGGCGTACCCGTCCCTCCGCCAGCAGCGTCTGCACGATGCGCAGGCTGGTGGTGTTGATCGGAACCGCGAGCCCCACGCCGATCCCGGCGACGGCGGTGTTGACGCCGACGACCTGAGCTCGCGAGTCAGCGAGCGCGCCGCCGGAGTTGCCCGGGTTGAGGGCTGCGTCGGTCTGGATGACGTCCTCGATGATCCGTACGGTGCCACCGCTGCGGGCCGGCAGCGCGCGGCCGAGAGCGCTGACCACCCCGGCCGTGACCGATCCGGCGAGCCCGAGCGGGCTACCGAGCGCGACGACGAGCTGGCCGACGACGAGGTCGTCGGCGTCACCCAAGGCGGCGGCGGCAGGTGTGGCGCCGTCGGTGCGCACGACCGCGAGGTCGGAGAGCCGGTCGCGTCCGATGACGGTGCACGCGGTGGTGGCGCCGTCTGTGAACGCCGCCACGCCCCGCCTCGACTGGCCGACGACGTGGGCATTGGTCAGCAGGAAGCCGTCGCCGGTGAACACCACCCCCGACCCCGTTCCGACGACGACCTGCCGGCCGCCGCGGTCGGCCAGGACCTGCAGGCTCGCCACGCTGGGCAGCACCTCGCGGGCGACCGTGGTGACCACCTGGGAGTACGCGTCGAGCGGGCTCTGGTCACTCATGTCCGGGGAACGCTGGCGCCGGCCCGCTCGACTCCCGGCGTACGCCGTGAGCGCAACCCGTCCCAGCCTGGTCGCTTGCGTCTTGCGAACGTGGACGGCCACCACGAGGTTGACGTCGGGGACGGGATCAGTGACTGCTGAACGAAGCCGTGCCCTCGTCGAGGATTGCGGAGCGGGCGCGGTTGGACGCCAGGTCCACGCCCGGCCGCGGCCCCGTGCCGGGGCACCGTGCACGCTGCTCAGGATCCGTTCCCCAGCCTCAGCGTGCGTTGGGTACCCCGCGACCTTTCCGTGGCGAGGCGGCGACTCGCCGATGACGGCGCAGGTGGTCGCGGGCGCCGCTTCCGCCCTCGCGCTCATCACGCTGCTTGGCCGCTCCGGCGCGCTTGGGCTTCCAGCTGGGAGATCCGTTGCGCGGACAGGCCGAGCAGCCGGCCGATGTCGCGCACCGACAGCCCATCCGCCCTCAGAAGCGCGACCAGCTCGAGCTGGGCCTTGGCAGCGTCGCGCGCGGCAGCGTCGGCTTTCAGGCGCTTGCGTTCAGCCCGACTCATTGCTCGCTGCTCTGCCGTAGACAGCTCCACCTCCAGCCGGATCTGCACCTCGGACGGGTCGACACGGTCCACGAAAGAGACGGCGTCCCGCGCCATCGCCTCCACGCGGTCGAGTCGTTTGCACTGCGAGTGGATGCCAGGACGCTCGTCGACGGTGATCGCCCACCACCTGTCCGACCGGCGCGCTCGAGCCACGTATACCGATCTCATGCCTGCCACCACCTCTCGCCAAGGACCCGTTGGAGGTTCCTTGCGGATCCCTTCCGCGGTGAGCCGGTTGATCTCGCGGTGCCGAGGGATCGTGACCCGGAACCCGCCGACGACGAGCTTGTCGTGTGGTCCGCGGCCGCCCGAAGCCTCGATGACGTCGATCCCGCGCACCCTCGCAGCCGTCCGAATCTCGTTCAGCAGCTGGCGCCGGCTGGTCACCAGCCTAAGTCCATAAACGCTGGACAAGTCAAGTGCAGCGTTGCTAGACACAGTCGAGCGTGACGTGCCGGAAGGCCAGTCACGACGCGGGTCGGTCGGGCCCGTCGGGATCGGGTGCGCGCCAGACTGGTGCGGGGTCGCGCCAGAGTTCGGTGCGGTCGATGCGGTCGGTGATGCGGGTCAGCCAGCCGCGCAGGTCGTGGGGGAGGACGTAGCAGCCCGGCGCGGTGACGGTGTGGGGCAGGTCGGTGTCGGTGGTGGTGGCGAGCAGTTCGCGTAGCTGGGTGGCGACTTTGGCATTGACCGGCTTGTCGGTGACGGTCTGCCAGTGGCATTCGGCGCGCCACACGGTGGTGTCGAAGGCGCGCCAGTCCTGGCCGAAGTAGCCGCCGAGCAGCCAGCTCAGCTCCGGCCAGGCATGGCGGGGGCCGTCGGGGAGGTCGATGTCGGGGTAGGCGGTGGCGATCATCGGCTTGCCGTGTTGTGGCCGCCACCGCCAGGTGACGACGGCGGCGCTGGCCCGGGTGTTGCCTGCGGGGGTGGTGATGGTGCCGATCTCGCGGTCGAGGTGCCCGTAGCACCAGACCCGCTTGACCCCGAGCGCGTCGTCGAAGAACGCCCGCAGCGTCGGCTCGTGCGGCCGGATCACCATCGTTGACGCCCAGTTCGCCACCGTGTCGTCATCGAACAACGACGTACGGGGAAGCGCGGGGACGCCGGCGCCGCTGAGCGGTCTCGCCGGCACCTCGGGTCGGGCAATGCGTCGCACGACCTCGCTGACGTAGTCAAGCCATGTCGACCGCGGAACGCCATCGACGTACGGCAGGTCGGCGCGGGGGTCGCCCGCACGGTGGCCCACCACCGTTGGCGGTCGACGGCGGCGTCGACGGTGAGCCCGTAGGCCGGCCCGGCGGCGCCGACCAGGTTGGCGGCGGCAGCGTCGCGGAAGCCTTCCCACTGGTCGCGGGCGTGCAGCGGCCGGTCGGGGATCTGTACCCGCAGCCGGTCCAGCGCGCCGGCCAGCCGCCCGGACAGCTCCTCGTACTCCATAGCCAGCGCCCGCTGCCGCCTCCGCAGTGTCTGCAGCAGGTCCAGCGAGGGGTCGCGGCCGGGTGAGCCGGCGGCCACCCAGGCGGCGTTGGCCGCCTGCACCTGTCCGGTGTCGGCCCCCAGCGCCCGTTCCCGCGCGGCCAGTTCGGCGGCCTCGGCGGCAAACGAGGCGAGCAGCCCACCGGCGGCCACGGACATGTCGCGGACCAGCGCGGCATCGGCGTCGACCCGGGTGGCCGCCGCGGCGGCGGCCTCGGCGGCTGGCCCCGACCAGTCCCCGGCCTCGAAGCGCGGCCCGGTCGCCTGGTGCGCGCGGCCGGCGGCGCTGCGCAGCCGGGCCGCCACCTCCTCGACCACGGCCGGGTCCACCCGCACCAACACCCCAGACCCCACGAACCGCGAGGCTAGAACCTCCCGGCAGCAGCCCGCGGCGGCCGTCCACAGGCGGCCCGCCTCGCCACGAACATTTAGCCGGGCCGCTGGAGCAGCCCGTACGCGAGCGCGTCCTCCGCCGAGAGGACACGGCCGGCGCGGAGGTCGGCGTCCACATTCGCCGCCGCCTGCCCCGTCGCCGATGCAACAAGATCTCGCATCAGGGTGGAGTATCGCTCGAACGACTCAGCCTGGACGGCGATGCGCGTGGCCGTGCCGTCGACGGCGCCGGTGGGCAGAGACAGCACCACGGTCAAGTTCGGGCTGCCCGCGCGATCGGCCGCGGCGGCCAGCACGGCCACCGAGGGACCGCCGACGATTCCTCGTACAGGCACGTGCACCGGTGCCGGGAGCGTCTGGATCGTGTCCGCGAGGGCGAGGCAGGCGTCGAGGTCGCCTTCGGCGGCGGACAGGTGCAGCGTGATGGGGTCCTCGGCGTCCTGCGCGAGCAGCAGCAGCTGTGCCGTCACAGACGACGCCAGCGCCGGGTTGAGCCGGCCGACGGCTAGCACCTGCCGCTGCCGAAGCAGCGCGCCGAGGACGGCACGGTCGCGGTTGCCGAAGTCCGGCTCGTCCGAGGCCGGCGATTGTGGCTGCGGCGCCGGCTCCGGGCTCGGGGGCCGCGGCAGGACCACTTGCGGCGCCGGCTCGGGACTTGCGCGGGGCGGCGAGTGTCTCGTGACGACGGACGCTGAGGCCGTCACAGTCTGACCCGTGCTGCGACAGTCCGGCGCGGACCGCGCGACCAGTGCGCGAGATCCTCGACCTCGTCGCTCGCCGGCTCACCAACGCCGCGATCGCGCGGCGACTGTTCCTGTCCGACAAGACCGTGCGCAAACGTGTCGAACGTCTTCACCAAGCTGCAGGTGAGTGGGCGGGCCGAGGCGGTCGCCCGAGCGCGGGACGCCGGGCTGGGCGGTGGGTGATCGTCTGGGTTGACGGTCTCGGGCAACGGGTATGCGTTGGACCTCGTCGTCGCAGCGGAGGAGGTAATGGAGTGGCCAGGACGGTGACGGTGGAGACGAGCATCGCCGCTCCCGCCGACCGGGTGTGGACGGCGCTGACTGACCCGGAGATCATCCAGCGGTACATGTTCGGCTCGAAGGTGGTGACCGACTGGCAGCCAGGTAGCCCGATCGTCTGGAAGGGCGAGTGGCAGGGGAAGGCCTACGAGGACAAGGGCGTCGTCCTCGACGTCGCGCCGGGCAAGCGCCTGGAGGTCACCCACTTCAGCCCGCTGACCGGGCAGCCGGACGTGCCGGAGAACTACCACCGGCTCAGCTATGAGCTGGACGAGTCCGCCGGCCAGACCCGGGTGCGCCTCACTCAGGACGGCGCCGGAAGCGACGAGGAGGCCGAGCACTCGGCGCAGAACTGGCGGGCCATGCTCGAAGGCTTGAAGGGCGTCGTCGAGGGCGGCAGCGGAGCGGGCTGAGAGTCGCGGTAACTGGCTCTTCGTACCTGCGGTGGGGGTGGTGTGACACGCCGGGCGGCTTGTTGCAGGGTGTGAGGGGTCGAGGTCCTCAGGATCAGGAGCGACCAAGCAACCTGCTCCGTGAGGACCTCGACGATGCCCGACCCTACGGTCTG
>JBBSQN010000180.1:0-10454 GCA_038257875.1 Mycobacteriales bacterium | reverse complement strand
GTCCGCGACCGGCCGCTGCGGGGCCGGCAGCCAACACCCCGTCGTCGACGCCACCTACTATCTCGCTCCCCAGCTCGCCGCCCAGGACCCCCGATGACCCGGATCTGGGGCCCTCCCACGGCGGCGACCGACACCGGCCGACGGCGACGGCCGGTGTCGGCCAGACCGGCGGCGTCCCCCCCGCCGTCGGTCTGGCCCCCCAGCCTGACACCACCCCCGAAAAGCTGTGGCTGGCCTGGATGAGCTGCATAAACGACGACCTCGACCACGCCGTCACCGACCAGGAACTCACCACCGGCCAGCACCACGATGACGGCGTCTACCAAGCCATCTGCGGCCACACCGTCACACCCCAAGCCATGATCACCGCCCCCGGCCGATCCTGCATCCCCTGCCGCACCACCCTCGACGCCCTCCGACCCCCCACACCCCCACGGCTTCGCTGGCTCACACGGCTCCGCACAATGCTGAAACGACGTCGACCAGCGTCCACCACCTAGCCATGATCGTCGAAAATGTGCGCTCACGGCTCTCTCCGCAACCCTCAGCCAACAGTTTCGACGATCACGACGAGCATCGACCCGACCCCTCACCCGCCGACCGGGCCGCCGGGGGTCCGCAGCATCCGGAGCAGGCCCACCAGCACGACCACCACCGCGGTCGCCCCGGCCAGCACCAGCGCCTCGGTCGTAGCGCTGCTGAATCCCAGGATTGTCGGCCCGCGCAACAACTCGGCCCGGGACAACCCGAGCGTCGCCAACGCCGAGACGACGAAGCCGGCCACTCCGGCCCCACCGAGCCGGGCGGCGGCCAAGCGGTCGCCGGCCCGGAGGTCCTGTCCGGTCGTCCACGGCCACACCCCGGCGAGCAGCGTCGGCACCAGGTGCCAGGTGGTGGTCGGCTGCCACAGCGCGAGCAGCACCCAGGCCAGCGCGACCACGGCGCTCCACCCGGCGCTGCTGCCCAGTGACCGCGGACCGGTCGTGGACACGCCACCGACCAGCGCCTCCGCGTCCTGGGGGAACTCCGCGCGCACCGCGGTGACCACCTGGGCGACCGACGGGTTCACCAGCGCCCGGGCCCCGACGACGACCGTCGGGACGGTCTCGTCGCCGCCGGTGGCCGCGCGCACCCGGGCCGCGGCGGCCGGGTCGGACCAGATGTCCCGCTCGACGGTGTCGATCCCGGCCTTCGCCAGCCCCCGGCGCAGCCGCGCGCAGTACGAGCAACCGGGCCGCCAGAGCACCTCGATCCGGGCCTTCGATAGCGATGTCTCGTCCATGCGTATCCCTCCGGTGCGGCGGCGGCTGCCGGCCCGCGGTGGGAACCCCCCGGATCACCACCCGATTCCGGTGATCCGAAGGACTCGCCGCGGGCCGCACCGGCAGGGATGCGGCAGGATCGCCTCCGTGTTGGACTGGCCGCTGCTGAGCGTCCCGGCGATCGGCCTCGCGATCATCCGTGCCTACCTTCCCGACCTCACGGCCAGCCGGTCCGCTCGGCTGCGGAGCCGTCGATGACCGCGGAGCCGCCCTCCGACGGGCCGCCCGGGGGACGGGCTCGGCTGCTCCCGCTGTACGCGGCGGGGTTCGTGACCGCGTTCGGCGCGCACAGCATCGCCGCCAGCCTCGGCGGTCTGACCGGCACCGATCACACCTCGCTGCTCACGCTGGGGATCCTGCTGGCCGTCTACGACGGGGCCGAGGTGGTGCTCAAGCCGGTGTTCGGCTCGCTGGCCGACCGGATCGGCCCGCGTCCGGTGCTGCTGGGTGGGCTCGTCGCGTTCGCGCTCGTCTCCGGGGCGTTCGTGCTGGCCGACAATGCGGGCGCGATCGGGCTGGCCCGGTTCGGACAGGGCGCCGCGGCCGCCGCGTTCTCCCCGGCCGCCGGCGCGCTGGTCGCCCGGCTCGCTCCGCGATCAACCCAGGGACAGGCGTTCGGTGGCTACGGCGCGTGGAAGGGGCTCGGTTACACCCTGGGCCCGTTGCTCGGTGGGGTGCTGATCACAATCGGTGGGTTCGCGCTGCTGTTCACCACCCTGGCCGGGCTCGCGATCGCGGTGGCGATCTGGGCGGCCGTCGCGGTGCCGTCGCCGGCCGCGCTGCCCCGCACCCGCCAGACCGTGCTCGACCTGGGTCGTCGGCTGAGCCAGGCGGGTTTCCTGCACCCCACCCTCACGCTGGCGGCGACGACCGCTGCCCTGTCGGTCGGCGTCGGATTCCTGCCCGTGCGGGGTGCCGCCGCTGGTTTGGGACCGCTGGCCACCGGCGCGGCGGTGTCCGTGCTGGCCGCGACGTCCGCGCTGGCTCAGCCATGGGCGGGGCGGGCCCGCGACGGCGGGCGGCTGCCCGAGCGTCGGAGTATGACCGGCGGACTGCTGCTGGCCGCGGTCGGGTTCGTGATCGCCGCGACGCTGCCCGGCCTGGTCCCGCTGGTCGTCGGCGCGGCAGCGGTCGGGTTGGGCGTCGGGCTGGTCACCCCGCTGGCCTTCGCCGCCCTGGCCGCGTCCTCACCACCCGAGCGGCTCGGCCAGACGATGGGTGCCGCCGAGGTCGGCCGCGAGCTCGGCGACGCCGGCGGTCCCCTGCTCGTCGGCGCACTGGCCACCGTCGCGTCCCTGCCGCTGGGGCTGGGTGGCCTCGCCGTGTTGCTCGCCGTGGCCGGTGTCGCGGTGAGCGGGAGGCCACGACCCGGGCCGGTGGACAGCCATCCGCCTCGGTAGATTCCCGCTCGCCGACGGTGGACAATCGATCCCTCGCGGCTGCATACTCGATGACATGGCCGAGTTTCACGCAGCATCGCACGTCGGCTTTCGCTCGCGCCGATTTCGTGCCTCGGCGACCATAGCGGTGACGGTGGAGGTCGAGTCCTCGCCGCACCCGAAGCCACCGATCCGGCGCAGCTTGGGCGAGAACAGTTGGGCGCCCCTCGGGCTCACCGATCCGCACGTCAGGTGGGATGTCCTGCCGGAGCGAATCCGACCGGAGGACTGGACGACCGAGAAAGCCGACCCGTCCGTGCCCGGCTCGGTGCTGGCCGCAGAGGCCGAGCGGCGTACGGAGGGCTTCTATATCATCGGATGCTGATCAGCACTCGACGATGATGCTCGCCGCATCGCTCAGCGGTACTCGGGGTTGGGGTGGTCGAAGCGGGCACCGGCGTCCCACTCGGTGCGCTGGTTGCCGTGGGCGGATCCCGCTGGCGTCGCGGAGTAGCGCTGCGAGGTGCATGAGGTTCCAGCTCATGAACGTCACGTTGCGCTGGGTGAAGTCGTTCTGCAGGCCGCCGGAACCCTCGTCGAGGCAACTCGGGCCCGACGCTGTCCTCGTTGACCGGGATGCCCGTCGTCGGGCTGGCCCGGTTCGGGCAGGGCGCCGCGACCGCCGCGTTCTCCCCGTCCACCGGCGCGCTGGTCGCCCGTGAACAGACGTTCGCCCCCACAGTGATGATCTTGAAAACACTCCCGCGCGAGGAGCATCGGCCGGTTCGATCACCGAGTGCGATAGGATTCAGTAGCCACCAGGCCGCAAGAAGTATCGACAAGGAGGCTTATTCAGGACGCGCGTACGGTTCAGCATCACCGCAGCTCAGACGTGGTGGAGCATGATCTACTTCTCGCCCGTGAATAAGCCTCAAGGATGAAGGGAGGATCGACTTATGATCAGAAAGCTGCGCCTCAAGAACTTTAAAAGCTTTCACGACTCGACGGTACAATTCGGTCCAGTCTCGATCATCCTTGGTGTAAATGGCGCAGGTAAGTCGAATCTATTCGACGCGCTTCGCTTCTTGAAAGCAATTGGAGACAGCTTGACCGTCAGAGAAGCAATTGACGGACATACTCCTCCAGGCGCTTCATTCGCGACTGTCGCCAACGTGCGAGGCGGGGCCCACGCCGTCACCCACTTCCTCTCCGAGTCAGACGTCTTTCGCCTCGAGGTCGAGATCGAGGTCGCGGGCGACATCATCGAGTACGCCATAGAGGTGGACGCCGCAAAAAGGATTGTTCACGATGAAGAGCTGACGTCTCAAAATCATCCCGGATCGTATGTCTTCAGCACTCAGCCGGAAGCTGACCCGCTGGAGCAGGATCCGGACTCCCCCGTTGTCACCGCTCGTTTCTACAAGGAGACACGCGGCAGAAGTCCGCGCCGCGACTTTTCTCCACATGAGTTCATTATTTCGCAGTTTGTGAGCCGTAAGGCCGAAAGTCGCATCAATGAGCTGGTCGCAGACAAGGTTCGCGAGGAGTTTGCAGCACTCCAACCACTCGAGTTGCGACCAGAGGTACTTCGACAATATTCGGCACTCGGACGAACGGAGCTGGGAGAACACGGAGAGAATTTTGCTGCTGTGGTGCGGCAGTTGAACCTCGATAAAGATGAGGATGCCTTCGGGCGTCGTGAGGCAGTCAAGATGTGGCTAGCGGAGCTGACGCCACGTCCCATTATAGAGATCAGCACAGAGTCGGCTCCCACCGGTGAAGTGATCTTTGCCGTCAAAGAAGCGCCGTTTCGGAAGATCGTGGCGGCCCCGTCGCTCTCTGACGGAACGTTGCGATTCGCCGCCCTTGCACTCGCGACAGTGGGGTCCACTGGGCGACGGACGCTCGTGGTCGAGGAGCTGGAGAACGGAATCAATCCAGCTCGGCTTACATTACTCATCCACATGATAGAACAGGCAGCAAGCGCCGATGGCGACGTTCAAATAATTGCGTCCACACACTCGCCCGCCGTTCTCGAGTATGCGAACGAATCGACTATACAAGCGTCGACAGTGATCGGGTGGGACTACGACGAGATGGCTTCGAAGCCCGTGCGAATCAGCAGTTTGCCGCATTTGGAGAGTGCGTTGGAGCAACGGTCACTCGGCGAGCTGCAGAGCGAAGGCTGGCTGCAGTTGGCAGCCGAGGCGTAGACGTAAGAGATGAGCCTCCGGGTGGCTGTCGCCTGCGAAGATCATACGCACGACCAGTACGTCGTCAAGCCCGTGGTCGAGATGCTGCTCGGTGCGACCGGATTTCAACGCGCCCACGTTCGGGTAATTACCGATCCTCGCATCAACGGAATCGAGGACCTCAAAGCCAACGCTTGTGCCAAGACCGTTGTTGTTGCCGCCCGACAGGAGCTCGAGGTCTGGGCACTATGGGGAAGCCGGGATGAAGTCGGCGTACCGTGGCGCGAAATCCGCGCCGAGCTGCATCCGAAAGAGGTTTTCTTTGACCCGCTTGTGACGAAATCTGATCTGCGAGCGCCGGGCAAGGGGCGTGCACGCCTGATCAAGAAGAGCCTCGAGACCGGCTGGAGTTCCCTCAAGCAGGGCTGCGACGAGCTCGGAGTGCTTCAAACCGAGCTGACGGAGATTCTTCAAGATCGGGACTAGCGGCAGGAAGCCAGCTCAGCGGTACTCGGGGTTGGGGTGGTCGAAGCGGGCACCGGCGTCCCACTCGGTGCGCTGGTTGCCGTGGGCGGGGATGCCGCCGGCGTCGCGGAGCAGCGCCGCGAGGTGCATGAGGTTCCAGCTCATGAACGTCACGTTGCGCTGGGTGAAGTCGTTCTGCGGGCCGCCGGAACCGTCGTCGAGGTAGCTCGGGCCCGGGCCGGCCTCGCCGATCCAGCCGGCGTCGGCCTGCGGCGGGATGACGCAGCCCAGGTGCTGCAGCGAGTAGAGCACGTTCATCGCGACGTGCTTGACGCCGTCCTCGTTGCCGGTGACGATCACCCCGCCGACCGTTCCGTAATAGGAGTACTGCCCGGCGGCGTTGAGCTGGGCGGAGTTGGCGTAGAGCCGCTCGATCACCCGGGTGCACACGCTGGACTTGTCACCGAGCCAGATCGGGGTGCCCAGCACCAGGATGTCCGCGGCGTGCACCTGCTCGTAGAGCGCGGGCCAGTCGTCGCGCTCGGCGCCGTGCTCGGTCATGTCCGGCTGCACACCCGGGGCCAGGTGGTGGTCGACGGCCCGGACCTCCTCGACCAGCACGCCGTTGGCCCGCATGATCGCCGCGCTGACCGCCATCAGACCGGCCGTGTGGGAGAGCTCGGGGGACGGCTTGAGCGTGCAGTTGATGAACATCGCGCGCAGCCCGGCGACGTCGGGTCGGGTCATCGGACGGCTCCAGAGTTCGAGGATGACCGGTCATCCGAACTCGACGATGCGGGTGTCGGGGTGGAAGGCCGCCCAGGCGAACCAGAAGGTATCAACGTGCTCGACCGGGTCGAGCCGGGCCCCGGCCAGCGGCCCACCCACGGCCTGACCGAGGACGTTCCAGGTCGAGCCGGTCTCGGCGTCGGTGAACCGGTCGTCGCCGGTGCGGGTGAAGCGCAACCGGCGCCCGTCGAGCACCGGGTCGAACGCACCGGTCGCGCCGACCGCGCGACCCTCGGCGATCTGGTCGGTGTCCAGGGCGGAGCGCAGCCCCGCGACCGACCACACGACGACCGGGCGGCCGTCCACCTCGAACTCGGCGACACCGGCGGCCATGAGCGCCGGGAGCGGGACCACGACCGGGTCGGTCTCCCCGCCCAGCGCCGCCACCCGCTGCTTGGGTGGCAGCCGCGGGTCGGGCTGGCCGTCGAACAGGAACGGCTGGGAGCCGGGGTCGTCGTAGCCGGTGTAGGGGTTGCGCCCGTAGTCCCGGCTCGCCCCGGTGTCGCGGCTGAGCACCCAGCCCTCCGGGTTCGCCGCGCGCCACTGCGCCCAGGTCACGGTCTGCACCGGCACCCGGTCCAGTTCCTGCCCGGCCAGCACGCCGGCGATCGCGCGGCCCTCGAGCTGGGAGAACAGTGACTCGGTCTGCCGGTCGTACATCACCAGATCCGACAGGTACAGGCTGCCCGACGTACCGAAGGTCAACACCCGCTCGCCCAGGCGGCGGTCGAAGCCCAGCGCGGAGTTGCACAGCGGGCAGTAGGTGATCGCGACCGGGCGCCCGTCGATCGTGTCGTTGACGATCTCGTGCCAGATCAGGATCCGCACCGGGTAGGCCCGCGCGGTCTCCCCCACCGCCGGGGCCAGCACCGGCTCGTCGTCGGTGAGCCAGTCCACGTCGCGGGCGGGCTGGAACCGCGGCTCGTCGATCGGCGGGATGCCGTCCGGCGGCGGACCGCCGGAGAGCACCCGGGCCGGGTCCACCAGCGGCGTCGGCAACGCCGGGTCGTCGATGTCGTCGAGCGCGGAGGCGACGTCCTCACGCGGCGAGCCGGTGACGGCCTCGAGCACCACCGGGGCCGCCACGTCCGGCGACGAGCCTTGATCCGGCGCCGCGCAGGCACCCAGCAGCACCAGCAGCGCCACCGCACCCGCCGCCCACCGTGGCTTCATCGAACCAGCTCCGCTCCGCGTCGGGTGCGGGTTCGGCGGACCAGCACGGCGACGGTCAGTAGTGTCACCAGGCCTGCGGCGATGACGAGCAGTCCGCTCGCTCCGAGACCATCCACCCAGCGAACGATCGCGCCCTGCAGCTGCACCGCCGCGGAGACCACCGGATCCGACGTCGCGGCGCCCGCCAGCACCCGGATCTCGAACCAGCCGTACCACGCGACGTAGGCGCCCGCGACGACCAGCAGCGCACCGCTGCCTCGGCTGATCATCGCTCCCGCCCGGCGCATCGCCCCGACCAGCGAGGACCGCGCGGCGACCACCGCCAGGGACAGGGCGAGCACCACGACGCCCATCCCGAGCGCGTAGGCCAGGAACGCCCCCGCCACGCCGAGCGGGCCACCCGCGCTCAGCGACCCCACGGTGACGGCCAGGAACGGGACGATCGTGCACGACAGCGACGCCAGCGCGAACGACACCCCGTACCCGACCTGCGACCACCAGCTCGCCGTCGGCGCCGACCCGCGACCGGCCAGGCCCGGAACCGCCAGCTGCCGCCCGGTCAGCAACCAGGCACCCAGCCCGACCAGCAGCACCCCCATCACCACCGTCACGACCGGCAGGTACCGCTCGATCGACACCGCCAGTGGCGCCAGCACCCCACCGACGAGCCCGAAGACGACCACGAACCCGACGGTCATCCCGACGGCGAAGCGCACCGCCCGCAGCAGCACCGCGGGCCGCCCACCCCGGGCCGAGCCATCCGGGCCGTCTGGGCCGTCTGGGCCGTCCGGCTCGGACACCAGCAGGCCGAGGTAGGCGGGCAGCAACGCGAACCCGCACGGGTTGAACGCCGCCACCGCGCCCGCCACCAGCGCCAGCGCGATCACCGCCTGGTCCATCGCAGCCTCCGGCCGGTCCGCGGGCCCGTCAGGCCAGCTGGTCGAGCATGGCGCGCAGGTCGTCGCCTTCGAGCGAGCCGGCGAAGCGCTCGACGGCACCGGAGCGGTCCACGAAGACGAACGCGGGCTGGGACACCACGCCGAAGCGGTTCCACAGCGCGCCGTCGGCGTCCACGACATGGGTGATCGCCTCGGTGCCGGTGTCTGCGACGAACCCCCGCATCGCCTCGACCTCGCCGCGCCCGGGCACGCCCAGCAGCGTCACCCGACCGTCGTACTCCGCGGCGACCTCGGCGACGTCCGGGGCCTCGGCGCGGCAGATCGTGCACCACGGCGCCCAGAACCAGAGGACCACCGGGGTTCCGGCCAGCGTCGCGACGTCCAGCGGCGCACCGTCGAGCGTGGTGCCGCTGAACTCGAGCGCGCCCGTCTCCAGCGGGCTCGCAGCCGAGGAAGGACCGGAGGCCGAGGGGCAGGCCGACAGGGCGAGCGCGAGCACCGCGAGCACGATCAGCCCGCCACGGCGGACCGATGTCGAAAGCAACGTCATGGCCGTGGTAACCTCGTCTCGTCGTGGTTGTCTCCCGCCGGCCGGACGCCGGGGACTCGCGCGGCGCCATCGGCCAGCGCCACCAGCCCGACCCGGTCCCGGATGCGGACCCTGCCGCGATGCAACGACACCAGGCCGCGCTCGGCGAGCTCGCCGAGCGCGGTCGTGGTGCGCTCGCGGGTCGCGCCGACCAGCCCGGCCAGCTGCACATGGGTCAGCCGCACCGGTTCGGGCTTGCGCCCCGCCGCGCACGGACCGGACAGCATGTCCAGCGTGCGGGCGGTGCGCTCGACGACGGACCGGCCGACGAGGTCGGCCAGCCGCTGCTCGAGCTCGAGGATCCGGGCGCCGAGCTGCTCGGCGATCCGGGTGGCGATCCGCGGGTCACCGAGCAGCATGCCGCGCACGTCCGCCCGGCTCATCAGGCACAGGTCGCCCGCCTCCAGCGCCTCGGCCCAGGTACCGCCCATGCGCAGGCCGAGCAGGTCCATCTCGCCGAACACCGACCCCGGTCCCGGAACCGCCGTGGTGACGGTGCGCCCGTCGGCCACGATCCGGTAGAGCCGGAACCGCCCGGACTTGACGATGAACAGCACGCTCACCGGGCAGCCCGGGTCGTACACCACCTGCCCGGCCGCCACCGACCGCATCGGCGCGGCCGCGGCCATCCCGGCCATCTCGCGACGGGACAGGTCCCGGAAGAGCGCAACCTCCGACAGGCAGTAGTAGTCGTCCAATGCACCGGCTCCGTCCACTCGCCCCGCGACGACCCTCACGGCGCCGCCCCGTCCAGTGTGGCGAGCAGATCCTCCAGGGTGGGGTTGCCCAGCGACACGACCCGTCCTCCCAGCAGGAAAGTCGGCGTGCCCACCACACCGGCAGGCAGCAAACCGGCGGGGTCGTCGAGGTCGAGCACCTCGACCGGTTGCGCCGGGCGCAGCCGCCGCACCGCGTCGACGAGCTCACGGGCGTAGCCGCAGCCGGCGCATCCGGCCGACACGACGACCTGCAGAGGTCGCGGCGAGCTCACGCCACGTGAGCGCGGCGGCGCAACCCCAGCAGGACGGCGGCGACGACCACGCCGAAGATCACGTGCCCGATCAGGCTCATGATCTGCGGGTTGCCCACCGTGAACACCGACCCGCCGAGCCACGCGGGCATGATCAGCAACGGGCCGAGCACCCACCACAGGGCCCCGTAGACCGCGCCCGCGCCCAGCGTCGCCCCCGTCGCCAGCACCGGGACGACCAGCGCGAACAGCGCGCCCAGCCCAACGGAGATCACCAGGTGGACCAGCGCACCCACCGCAGCGCTGGTCGACCCCACCAACATCGCGATCATCGGGAACATCCCCATCATCGCCAGGAGGGCCCCGAAGACCACCCCACCGGCGATCCCGGCCACCACCCCGTTGCCGACCCTGGATGTGAGCCCTGCATGGGTCTCCACATTCGCCATCATCACTCCCCCAACCGGACCTACCCGATGCAGGTCATCGGTCTCGAGCCTGACAGCGATCCGCCGCAGTGTCGGTGACCCCGGTTACACAACGCCCGTGCGCGGAAATCGTCGCCCTGGCGACGATTTCCGCGCACGGGCGCGGCAGCGCCAGGTCCGGGGGAGGGCCCCTGGACGGTGGTGAGCACCTGCGGGCCCGGGGGGGGGGCGGTCGCGCGCAGGTACTC